>NZ_JBFRGC010000038.1:0-74791 GCF_052115145.1 Paenibacillus sp. 2TAB26 | reverse complement strand
AGGTTCGGGGTGGAAGCACAGCAATGTGTGTAGCTGACGAATACTAATCGGTCGAGGGCTTATCCTAAACACGTTTACTGTGACCCATACATCCAGTAGACAGCAGCATAAAGGCTTCAGCAAGCCTAATCTTTCGTATCCAGTTTTCAAGGCGCAATACGCCTTGATATTCAACCGTGCCTATTTTGAAGTTGATGCTTTAATAACATTCAACTCAAAATACAATGTTCCCTGATAGCTCAGTTGGTAGAGCACTCGACTGTTAATCGAGTTGTCACAGGTTCGAGTCCTGTTCGGGGAGCCATTATGCTCTCATAGCTCAGTAGGTAGAGTGCATCCATGGTAAGGATGAGGTCACCGGTTCGAATCCGGTTGAGAGCTCCAGAAAACTTTCAACTGTAAGGACAAGCATAAATTTTAGCATGGCCCGTTGGTCAAGTGGTTAAGACACCTCCCTTTCACGGAGGTAACAGGGGTTCGAGTCCCCTACGGGTCACCAAATTATTTTTACAAATGGCGCCTTTATCCTTGGACGCTTAGCTCAGCTGGGAGAGCATCTGCCTTACAAGCAGAGGGTCGGCGGTTCGATCCCGTCAGCGTCCACCATATCGCTATTGGGGATTAGCCAAGCGGTAAGGCAACGGACTTTGACTCCGTCATTCTCAGGTTCGATCCCTGAATCCCCAGCCACTTATACTATGAGTCATTAGCTCAGTTGGTAGAGCACCTGACTTTTAATCAGGGTGTCGTAGGTTCGAATCCTACATGACTCACCATTTTTTATCTCACATGCGCGCGTATGGCGGAATTGGCAGACGCACTAGACTTAGGATCTAGCGGGCGACCGTGGGGGTTCAAGTCCCTCTACGCGCACCATATTTAACACCCTTCATAGGGAAGCACTCTGTATGTCAACAGAGTAATGTAGGTGGAAGCCCTGCAAAACATGGTTAAGCTTCAAAGAATCACATATGCGCGTATGGCGGAATTGGCAGACGCACTAGACTTAGGATCTAGCGGGCGACCGTGGGGGTTCAAGTCCCTCTACGCGCACCATACCATGAAGAAACCCTTGGCGAACAAGGGTTTTTTGCTGTTTATATATGTGTTTAATAATTATGTAGTAATCATCCATCATGCTTGATTTTATAACCACGCTTATCATCCACATCTATTAATCGAATAGCCCGGAATGATCATTGAAGCTGTATAGCGCTTGTTCAGCACCATATCTTTGCAACTTATGCTCTAATCGCATGCCTACCTTCTCAAGGAGCCTGCAGGAAGCAGTATTTGCTGTTTGTGTCTCAGCTATTACTTTGCCAAGCTTTAATTCATGAAGTGCGTACATTAATAATTGAACGACTACCTCGGCTGCGTAGCCGCTACCCCAGCTTTGCGGAAGAAATTCATAGCTGATTTCCTTAAACCTTCCGTCTATGTGATTATCTAAGGAAACAACCCCAATAAAATCATTGTTTTCTTTTAGTCTAACCGTCCAAATGTATGACTCCTTCGTTGATGAGCGCTCTAAAGCATCTAGAAACTTATTTAGATGATATTCCACTGGTACAGGTCCGCCTAAGTATTTTCTAACCTCATGACTCGAATATATCCTTTGCATGTATTTTAAATCTGATTGTTGTAATGGGTCCAGCTTGCATCTAGTGGTTTGCATATTGGTTATAATCCTCCTTTTATGTTTGCTTAGGATAGCTTGTTCAAAACACGATCTACCTCTACAGTAAGGTGATCCTGCTCAATCGTATGGGGTTAAAAATGTACAAGGTTAATTGTTTTGAGGATAAATAGTAAATGGAATTAGTGTTTTATATAAAGAAATAGTAATCCCATTGCTAGATTTGTAGACATGTTTTTGTGATCGTAACATAGGGAGTTACAGGATGCCAACCTATTCCTGAATAGAATTTGAGGGCTCTATTATCCATATAATCCCTTCATTTTTAGAATAAACCTGTCGATATAGTTCATTGGGACTAACTGGAATCTACACATAAGAAGGAGAAGGAGATCAGTCAGATGCAGCAAAAGATGAAAAAATGGCTTGTTAGAGTAGTAGCTATTCTGCTTATTATAGTGTTGAATGTGAGCTACACAGGAAGTGAATCATTAGGTGGTAAGGGAGCTTATAGGGGTTCCTCCGTTTCTGCGGCAGAATCGACGAATGAGACAAAAACGGTGGCTTCTAATGCGAAGGGTTCTGCTGCCAGCAAAGCAGAAATCGAGTACTGGCGATACAAAGCAGAAGGTACTCTATATCCTCCGATTGTTATGCCGAGTGGAAAGCTGCTGGTAGTAACGAATAATGGATGGTTATCCTTATTAGATAATGGCGGAAAAGAATTAAAAAGAATAAACACATATTCGAAACTATCCGCCCCAGCCGTAAATGGAAAAGGACAAATATTTACTGCAGGAACTGGTGCTAGGCTTTATCAATATGATGAAGGCGGCAATGGCGGTCAGAAAGGTATTTATTATTTTAAAGGGAAAAAGGAACAATTAGAGCCATCTGGCATGGTGACGGATGGGGAAGGTACTCCTTATTTTGCATATCAGCATGCTGTTTTATCGCTGAGCAGTGTGGGAGAGCAGCAGGCTGCTCTACTGCCAGAGGGAGTCTCGGTTAAGGAACTGGCCGCAGGTAAGCGCGGCGTCTATGTACTGGGCAGCAATGGCGTGTTGTATGCCGTGCGCGGCAATGCAGTTGTATGGGAAGCGTCGCTTGAGCAGACGCTGCTTGGGGCGAAGCTGATCGCAGGCGATGTGAGCGGCGGCGTGATGCTGCTTGCGGGCAAAGCTATCGCTGCGTATGAAGAGGACGGCAAAGTCCGCTTCACTCGCGAGCTTGCAGCAGCGCCCGCAGGCGGTTGGACGTCTCCGGTGCTTGTGCCCGGAGACAAAGGTACTGTCGTTGCCGCGGAGCGCAGCGGCAACGGCATAGCTGCGTTCCGCCTCGCAGACGGGGCGGAACTATGGCGCATTAGCGCCAGCGGGGCGGGAGGCTTTGGCCCCGCGGCGCTTGCGCCGGATCTTGGCGCCGGCACGGTGCTGGCCGGCGGCCGTTCCGGCGCTGTGTACGCGATCGACGGCTCTGCCGGGTCGATCTTGTACACCTACGGCGGTCACACCGCGGTTCCCGCGAGCGGTGTGGCGCCGCAGGGCAGCGGACGCTTCGTATATGCGTCCGCTAGTACATTAATCGCAGCGGGGCCAGTTCGCACCGTTGCGATCACCTATGCAGCAGCGGCGGCGGTTAAGCTGCCGCTGGATACACGGCTCCTGCTCACGGACAAGCTGAAGCTGTCCGATCCAGTCGCTGTCAGCTATCGCTCCGACAATCCAGCGATCGTTCGCATCAATGAGAAAAGCGTGGTAACCCCGGTTACAGCTGGATCAGCTAATCTTTATGTCGATGTTACAGCTAGCGGCTACAAAGGCCAGCTGAAGCTTCCTATTCAGGTTACAGCCTCTACCTTGAACCTAAAGGTGAAGCATGAATCCAAGAAGGTTGTTGCAGCAGGCCAGTCGTTTACGGTTCAAACTGTTACCATTCCAAAGGGAATGCCCGTTACTGCAGGCCTGGCAAGCCGTAAGATAGGCGTCGTTCAGTCGCTTCAATCGATTGCTAAAGATTACCGTGCAGACGCAGCGATTAACGGAACCTATTTTGAGGCTTATGGCGGCATTCCGGAGCCATATGGAACGGTAATTGTAGACGGCAATGTGGAGCATATAGGCAATACAGGGACAGCGATTGGTTTTACATGGGACGGGAATGTAGTTATGGATACGCTGCGCGTCAAAATTTTAGGTGGAACAGACGGTTCTTTTAAGTCGCCTAACAACTGGTATGCGTATTTTATTAATCGAACACCTGCAGCAGGCGCATCGTCAGCCATTATGTTCACGCCAAAGCGTGGTACTAAGCTTGGATTTGCACAAGGCACTTCAGTAACGGTCAGTAAGGGTGTCGTGACCAAAATAAGCAAAAAAGAGAATGTCAGCATTCCAGCAGATGGATATGTTCTCGTTTATACAGGTTCTGAGGAGAAGCTAGCCTCACGCTTTAAGGTAGGTACGAAGGTTGATTATAAGATCGAAATGACCAACCTCTCGAAAAGTCCGATTGCATGGTCTCGCGTTCATACCGCCATTGGTGCAGGACCTAGGCTTGTGAAGGATGGGAAACCGGCAGTTAATCCAGCTGGGGAAGGGTTTAGCAGCTCCAAAATATTGACCGATGCTGCTGGCAGAAGCGGCATTCTTGTCAAAAAGGACGGGACTGTTGTCATAGCTACCGTCTCCAAAGCAACGATAAAACAGTGGAGTCAAATCATGATTCAGCTTGGCGCTGAGCAGGCGATGAATTTGGACGGAGGAGCATCCTCTGGCATGTACGCGCAAGGAAAACTCATTACTACGCCTGGAAGGCTAATAAGCAATGGTCTCGTATTTGGCACGAAGCTAAAGTGGTAACGTTAGTAAAATGATAAAAGCTAGCCGTCCCAACCTGTTGGGCGGCTTTTCTATTTAAATGGGGCTCTATTTTTATCGATATGAATAAATGCTATTTATATTATCATTGACTTTTTTTATGAGAAACATTATCATTAAAAGATAAATGATAATCGTTATCAATATTCGTTACTTATTGAAATATAAATATAAAATGAGAAGGTGTCTGCCTCAGGCAGCGGAAGGAGCGTGCATGTTCAATGATTCGTTTAACGACCTCTAGTCTTGATATTGCTTATGATGATCGTCTAATCGTTGAGAATTTAAACATTGCTATACCTCAAGGGAAGATCACGGCGCTAGTAGGAGCTAACGGCTCTGGTAAATCAACGATTTTGAAAACAATGGCCCGTATTATGAATCCCTCGAAGGGCAGTGTACTTCTGGACGGTAAGTCCATCCATAAGCAATCGACGAAGGAAGTAGCGAAGCAATTGGCAATTTTGCCGCAAAATCCAACCGCTCCGGACGGACTCACAGTAGCTGAGCTTGTCTCTTATGGTCGTTTTCCATACCAGAAGGGCTTCGGATCGATGACTAAGGATGACCGCAGTATCGTGCAGTGGGCAATCGAAGCGACAGGTATGACTGATTTTGCCGATCGTCCGGTAGATCATCTATCGGGCGGACAACGTCAGCGTGCATGGATTGCAATGTCTCTTGCGCAGGAAACTGATATTTTATTCCTTGACGAGCCTACAACTTTCCTAGATATGGCGCATCAGCTTGAGGTTCTTCACTTGCTTCAAAAGCTAAACGCAGCTAATAATCGCACAGTAGTCATGGTCGTTCATGATTTGAACCACGCGACACGTTACGCTCATCATATGATTGCAATTAAAACGGGTGTCGTTGTAGGCGAAGGTACGCCTGCAGAAGTTATGACACCGGATATTATGCGCGAAGTGTTTAACATTGAGGCAGATATTGTGCCTGATCCGCGTACAGGCGTTCCTCTTTGCTTACCTTATGCACTAGCCGGGCAGCCTGCTGCTGATAAAGTGGCATTGATTAACCGTGCACAGTCAGAGAGACCATTGGCTGCTGCTGGAGCATAGTAACTAATATTAATGCCGTAAACCGCGTTTCCTTTGGAAATGCGGTTTTTTGTTCTTTTAGATAAGCCATGTGTAGTATATTGAGCTTAGAAGCGAGTGGGAGGGAAGTGAACCAATTATATTCGTTATTTATAAAATGTTATCCATTAGAGCTGAACAATCGGAAGGAGTAAACGGAGTAAGATACAACGTCATTTAGGCTGATTTTTATGATTGGATTTATGAAGTCTAAAAGCACATACTTCCGCGCCATATAAGGCTTTTCAGCCATTTTAGAACAATGTATTTTAAGGGGATTAAAATAATTTAAAACTTTTTTTAAAAAACAGTTGCTTTTTGTTTTCAGGGGTGATATATTATTACTTGTCGCCGCGATGATAAACGAAACGAACGGCTGACAGAAAATCATGCGGAAGTGGCTCAGCGGTAGAGCATCGCCTTGCCAAGGCGAGGGTCGCGGGTTCGATTCCCGTCTTCCGCTCCATAAATTGTGCGGCCTTAGCTCAGCTGGATAGAGCGTTTGACTACGAATCAAAAGGCCAGGAGTTCGAATCTCTTAGGCCGCGCCATTTTCCCAACATTAGACGCAATTCATTTACACTTCGGGACGTAGCTCAGCTTGGTAGAGCACCTGGTTTGGGACCAGGGGGTCGCATGTTCAAATCGTGTCGTCCCGACCATAATCTTTTTCTTTGCGGGTGTAGTTCAATGGTAGAACTTTAGCCTTCCAAGCTAATAGCGTGGGTTCGATTCCCATCACCCGCTCCAACTATTCAAACCCGAAAGCCTTGCGCAGCAAGGCTTTTTTTGTTTTTATATATTGCAATAAAAGTGTCTCTTGCACCTAATATGGTGCAGAAGATGGTGCGAAATTTTAATTAACTGTTTGAGGGTTAAGATATACTAACCGATCAGAAGCCTCTCTGCTGGTTATTTTAGAATCATGCATATAAATATCTGCTGTAGTTCCGATCTTCGCATGAATGAAGCAACCATTCTTCTATTTGTTTGAGTTCTGAACCACTCTCTCGCAATAGTATCGCCGTTTTATGCCATAGATCATGCAAACGGGTATTAGGGAGCTCTCGATTGCTTAGAAACCTGCTCTAGGCCAGAGAGGAGAGGGGCGGATAGTAATTCACACCTTCTCACCATGAAAGACATATCGCTTAGTACCGCCTTACCAGGTCTTACATAACATTTATTTCATTCTAGTCGGAAGCGTCTTAGAGACTCCCTGTACTAAACAAGTGTATGTAAGCTAATCAAATATCCATTTGTATAGTCGGAAAATTAGCCGAGGGAGGTATATCCATACTTCAAAAAATACTTCCAATCTGTAAAAAAAAGTATCTACCTTATTATTACGAGTTCTGCGCCTCATTAAATCATTCTCCTTTATTGGCATTAGGTGAATTGGAGAAATATAGTTACACTTCGATATATCGATTCGATAGTGACCACGTTTGAATTCTAATAAACTTAAAGCTTATTTTTTGGTAAGCCAATTAATTAAATATATGACCCCAATTGCAGAGCCCAAAACTAAAATCTTCTCTATAATGTTTTCCAATGTAGCTCGTCCCCTGCTTCATACATGCTAAGAAAAAACAGAGCCACAAGAATGGTTGGGGCATATAGGGATTGTTTTTTTATTCGTAATGACCTCATTCTTTCTTTATTTACAAATATTTCTACGCAAAGCATTAGTCTAAGTTTCAAAGACAGTGAACATAAAAACATTTAAATCTATTCTTGAAATATCAAGTTATGATTAAAAATTTCGAATGGCGCGGCTTAGAAGCGTTATTTATGCAGCAAAGTAATTTATTTAAAATGCTTAAGAAAGTGAACTATCATATATTAGCGGCAAGTACCTAAAGCGGAAGTTGAAGGTATAAAGTGGGGTTTTGATGAATTGGTACAGGCGCAAGTATTCTTAGCTAATTGTGAGGGTTCTCTACAATTAAAACTTCCAAGTAAGAGCTGTAACGGACATGAGATACCTTATTTGCCGAAATTCCATCCTTTTAGAGAACTAACGGACATAGGATCTCTTATTTAGCTTCAGAATGCTTGATTAGGCTACTTTTCGAGCTATTAACGCATCCTATGTCCGTTAGATCCACGTAATGAGCTTGAATTCTCGAAATAGCGGATTTCATGTCCGTTAGTACTGAACATGAACATCACAAGAGCAGACTCCTATGTTGAGCGGAAAATATTATTTGTGCAAACATAAATAAATGCATCAATACAGAAACCAGATGCCTAATAAGCGGCGATTCCAACCTTATGTAGAATTAACGGACATGAGATACCTTATTTGCCGAAATTCCGTCCTTTTATAGACTAACGGACATAGGATCTCTTATTTAGTTTCAGGATGCTTAATTTAGCTACTTTTCGAGCTATTAACGTATCCTATGTCCGTTAGATTTACGTAACGAGCTTAAATCCTCAAAATAGCGAATTTCATGTCCGTTAGGGTTAAAGGTTAAACATGAATACATAACAGCAGATTCCAATGTTGAGCCGAAAATATTATATGTGTAAACATAAATAAACATATCAATCAAATAACCCGTCTGGAAGCTCCCAGCGGGTTATTTTGTTTGCCCCAAACGCTTTATCTAGAACCATACACGTTGCCAATAACCAAACACTCCACCAATAACCAACCCCCACCAAACCCCAAGCGCTTTACAAAAGCTTCATGGAACATTAATCATTATGAAATAAAAACTCTCTACAATTCTAGTTAACATAATAGATATGGGAGTGAGTGAAACTTGAAGATCTATAGTAAAAGGTTAATATCATTATTATTAGCTACGGAAATTACGGCCAGCATGGTGCTGGCAGGCGGACCTGTCATGGCTGCTGGTTTGCCATTGTCTGGGACGCCTTACGCAGTAGACAGTGCCTATAATGTAGCGATCCCGCATGTTGTTATTAATCAAGTATATGGCGGCGGCTTGAGCACAGATACGACCACGCTGTTGTCTCACGGTTTTATTGAGCTTTATAATCCGACGGATAGTGATGTCAATCTTGCTGGTTGGTCGCTGCAATATGCGGAACCGCTCCCAGGTGTAACGACAGGTGCTACTAAGGCTTGGGAAATGCTAAATTTGACCGGAACGATTAAAGCGCATTCTTCTTTTCTTATAACAGGAGCTTCTACAGGTGCTGCAAATCCTAAAGTAAATCTCTCTGCCAAAAGTGATCTTACTTGGGAGCGTTTCATTAACAATAAAGGGATGAAGGTTGCTCTTATGAGCAATCAAACTTTACTGACTGATCCTAATCCTTTTGACACTAAGCCAGACGGCTATGTAGATATGGTCGGTACAGGAAGCAACGATAAGGATAGTAATATCGACGGTTATGAGACTGCATTCCCTACGGGCTCAGCAGAAGGCACATCGAAGAAAAAGTCCATTCGCCGCAGCAACTTCGTAGATACAGACAATAATAAAGCGGATTTCAAACAAGTCGATTATGAGGTAGCTACCGGCGATGCATTACTAGAAGCAATACCCCGCAGCGGTGCTGACGGCGCATGGGGGCCGGGTATTGTCCAGCCGCTAGTCATTACTACAGCATCTCTTGCTGATGGCTTTGTTGGATCTCCATATTCCGCAGTTATTCAGGCTACTGGTGGAAACACGCCATATACTTTTACAGCAACTGGTTTACCAGAAGGGCTTAGTCTTGCGCCAAATGGTGCTTTAACGGGGACACCGACTAAGGCGGTAGCAAATACTAATGTGACGATTACAGCGACTGACAGCACGGCAGGTACGCCAGTTAGCATAGTTAAGTCGTTTGCGTTTACCATTCAATCCAGTATAGCTCCAGCAACTCATGTTCTCATTAATGAAGTATATGGCGGCGGCGGGAAAATTAATAAAGATACTCCGCCAGCAGCATCTCCATACCTGTATGATTTTGTAGAGCTCTACAATCCTACTGCTTCGCCAATATCACTTGCAGGATATCATTTAAGATACAGCAATAAAGGTGCTACAACGGTACAAGGCTATGATTTTGAAGAAGGTGCGGTCATTGCTCCTCATGATTATTACCTCGTTCGCCTTGAAGCAACATGGGGCAATACGAGCGACAAAAATTACGGAGATCCTTACCTAGCTGATGCATATGCAAGCACGAAAGAGCAATCCATCGGCATGTCTGATGTGGATGGCACGGTGGAATTATTTCAAGGAGTGTACGCCACTTCGGCAGTTGTTGATGCGGTAGGCTTCGGTGCGGTTCAAACTACCCTGCATGAAGGAACATCCGTAGGGAATGGGGCTTCACTGCCAGCGGCTGTTAAAGGCGAGCGCCGCATTAACTTCCAAGATTCCAACAACAATGCTGCTGATTTTGCAGTAGTGGATCCATCGCCTACGCGAGGTGGGAAAACAGAGGGAACCGTTGATGTCATTCCTGATTTTGTGAAGCTTATCGGCTCACTCCAGAAGAATACAGCAGACAAAGCGGTAACGGTCGAAGGTTTGGTTACAACACCGTCCGTTAAATCGGATAACAGCCAAGCAAACGCAGTGCGTTATGTACAATCGTTCACGGGCGCAATTGCTGTTGAAGGCATGGACCCGTCCATCCCGATAGGCGCAGAGGTACGCGTTTCTGGGACGGCCGGTCTTCATGACGGCGAAGTGCGGGTAAAAGGCAACTTACAGGTAACAAGGCTGAACAATAAAATTTTTAGCTTAGTGGCGGAAGATACGTTCGATAAGTCTATGCTGAACGTAGATAAGCTTAGTTCAGTAACAGCTGATATGTACGGCAGGAGAGTGACAACTACAGGCAATGTAACTGCCGTGGACAAAACGGCTAATACGATTAAGCTTGATAACGAAATGTTGCTTTATGTGAATGGAGCGTTTCCGAAGGTTGAAGTTGGGGACAATGCACAGGCTACGGGAACCATTGGAGTTTTTGGCAGCGAAGTTAGATTGGCTGTAGCGAGCGCAACTGCAAATATGCTCATAAAGCCAGTGTCCGCTGAGATTAAAGATACGTTCAATATTTCAAAAATCGGACAATATTCAGTAGGCCAATTCAATAAAGATGGCGGCGTTGCCGAGATCGTGAAATTCAACAAAGACAATGGCAAATTTTATTTGGTTAATGGCTCCGGTGATCCGCCAAGCCTAGATATTGTCAGTCTGGGAAGCGGGAACGAAACGCTAAGTAAAGAAAAAACGATACTTGTTAAGCCGATGGCTGAGGTTGAAGGTTTTGTATACGGTGATTTAACTAGTGTAGATATTAATACGACGACTAAGCGTGTTTCTGTCGCAGTACAAGAGGCAAATCCACTCAAGCCAGGTAAAATCATCGTACTTGATTATGATGGTAATTTAATCACAGCCTATGCTGCTGGTGTACAACCAGATATGATTAAGTCAACAGCGGATGGAAAGTATATCCTTACTGCAGATGAGGCGGAGCCGCGCAATGGTGCAGATGATCCTAAAGGAAGCGTAACGATCGTCAACACAGTAAACAACAACGTTACACATGTACTCTTCGATGATCCGTCCGTTATCGAGGATGGTGTTCATATTCGCGGCAAAGTAGATGCGGCAGATGGGAAAATTAAATCGAGAGGAACAAAAGCAGACGCTGTGTATGATCTGGAGCCTGAGTATATCACTCTTTCGGATGATAACAAGACAGCCTATGTGTCATTGCAAGAGAATAATGCAATTGCGATTATTGATATCGAAACGAACAAAGTGACGGCTGTAAAAGCACTCGGATTAAAGGATTATAATGATCCGCGTAATTCTCTCGACGTTCTAAAAGACGGTGCGATTAAGCTGGAAAATGTACCTTTTAAAGGGATGTACATGCCTGATGGCATCGCATCTCATACGATTAACGGTCAAACGTACCTTTTTACAGCTAATGAAGGCGATGTAACAGAATGGCCGAACCTTACAAACGGCAGCACGATAGGTGCATTAAAAGGAAAGCTTGATCCGACTTCAGCGGCAGCGATTTTCCTAAATGGCAAGACTGCTTATGATGGTATTGAAGTCGCAAGCGATATGGGCAATGACGGCATTTACATGTACGGCGGACGTTCTTTCTCTATCTGGAATGCGAACTCGATGGAGCAGGTCTATGACAGCGGCAACGATTTTGAAACGATAACGGGCAGTCGCTTGCCAGCATTCTTTAACACAAGCAACAGTAAGACAGCCATTGACGATCGAAGCGGCAAGAAGGGACCAGAACCGGAAGATATTAAAACGGGGAAGGTTGGCAATAAGGTTTTGGCATTCGTTGGTCTTGAGCGCATCGGTGGTTTCATGACCTATGATGTAACAGATCCTGCGCATGCGACATTCGCTAATTATACAAATACTCGCGTGTTCAAAGACAGTCAAGGCAAGGACAACTTAGATACAGATACTGGCCCAGAAGGCTTGGAGTTTATTCCGGCTAACATTAGCCCAACTGGAATGCCTTTACTCTTGGTTGCTTTCGAGGTAGGCGGCAAGGTAGGCGTATATCAGCTGAATGTAACGAAAGTAACGATGGATAAAGCTTCCCTTTCCTTAAAAGTTGGAGATGCTGCATCGAAGCTGGTTGCAACCGTCCAGCCTGTAGGCGGAAGCTCTGCTGCTGCGATATGGACTTCTTCTAATACAGCTGTGGCAACCATAGATTCAAATGGAAATGTCACAGCGTTAAAAGCCGGAACAGCGGTCATTTCAGCAGCGAGTGCTGACGGATATGGTCTCGCTGAGACGAGTATCACGGTTACTTCAGTTAACATCGTAACTCCATCGCCAACACCGAATCCATCGCCGACGCCTGCACCTTCTACAAAACCTGAAGATGCTGGAGTGACGATCGTAAATGGTGAGACCGTAAAAGCAGTAAGCACACTTAAAGCTGAAACGGATAACAGCGGTAAGACAACAGCAACGGTAACGGTAAATCAATTGGATGCAGCAATAGCTGCATTAGATAAAGCATCAAACGGCAAGCCTGCATCCATTGAGTTTAAAATGGCGGCTAACACAGACACCAAGTCAACGGCTATCAAGTTTGAGGAAAAAGCTATCGCTAAGCTTGCAGCTAAGGGATTGAAGTCGCTGGATGTTAATGCAGGACTAGGAATCGTATCCTTTGATGCTAAGGCTATTGGAACATTGGCGGCAGCCTCAGGGAATGGCGAGCTTTCCATAGCGGTCAACAAAGCGGATGTATCTAAGCTTTCTAGTGCGATTAAGGAAACGATCGGCAGCCATCCTGTGTATGAGTTTGATGTGATCGGCGGAAAAACAGCGATTACCGATCTGAAGGGCGGTACAGCACGGGTTAGCATTCCTTATTCGCTTCAAGCAAACGAAGACAGCCAAGCAGTAGTCATCTACTATATTGCAAATGACGGCAAACTTAGCATTGTACATAACAGCGTGTACGATAAGTCGACAGGTCAATTACAGTTTACGGTCAGCCATTTCTCTACTTACGGAGTTGGCTACAATCATGTGGCATTTTTGGACACTGCATCAAGCTTTGCGAAGGATTCTATCCTTTACTTATCTTCCAGAGATATAATCGGCGGCTTGGGCAATCAAAAGTTTGCTCCAAAGGCTAACATGTCAAGGGCTGATTTCACACTCATCCTTGCAAGAATTGCCGGCGCTCAACTGGACGATTACACGTCATCAAGCTTTACGGACGTGAAGTCATCCGATTACTTTGCAGGGGCGGTAGCATGGGCGGCTGAAAAAGGAATTGTCGGAGGCGCTGGAGATGGCAGCTTCAATCCTAAAGCCAATATTAGCCGTGAGCAAATGGTTGCTATGATTGCAAGGTTCGTTGAAGTCATGAACTTTGATTTGCCCGTGCAGACAAATGCTATAGCGTTTGAAGATGCATCATCTATTGGTGCATTTGCGAAGGAAGCAGCAGCTGCAGTGCAGCAGGCGGGAATCATTAACGGCAAGATCTATGCAAATAAGGCAGGCAGCTATTTTGCACCGAAGGATTTGGCTACCCGTGAGGAAGCAGCAAAAATGCTGGCGAAATTAATTCAATTAATGGCATAATTCGACTTGAGCAAGACCGCAGCGCCCTTCAGAGAGAGGTGCTGCGGTCTTTTTCATAAGAGGTCTTATTTATGGGATTGAACCAGTCCTTTCGCTAATTTATTAAGCATCGTTAACTTAACTGAAGCGGGTTGTCTTTCGCAGTTATTATTTAACGGAAACATAAGCAGCAAAAAGGAGCGGGTTATATACTCCGGTGGAGTGAATCTGTTTTTGTTAGGATTGGCTTCAGGGCTTCAACCCTGTAGGTTTTTGTAGTATGATGGTAGAAGTCAAAAAAACGTTCATGTTGTACAAGCAAGCTTTCGAAGCGATTGCTGCTTCGGAAAACAAGTAAATGCTTACGAAGCGATCGTTGCTTCGCAAAAATTTAGGAGGAACAGTATGTCGGATCAATCTGCATCTACTTTGACCACAAATCGGCAGCAGGCTAACAATTTGCTGCGACGCGATGTCCGGTTTCTAGGCAACATTCTCGGTGAAGTTCTTGTTCATCAAGGCGGCCGCGAGCTGCTTGAAATCGTAGAACGGATTCGTGAACAAAGTAAATCTCTTCGCGCTGAATTTGTACCGGAATTATTTGATCAATTTAAAGAAAATGTATCATCGCTTAACCCGGAAATACGTCATCAAGTGATTAGAGCGTTTGCTATTTATTTTCAGCTTGTCAACATTGCAGAGCAAAATCATCGGATTAGACGGAAACGTGATTACGAGGTTTCTGCTGGCGAAGCGGTCCAACGCGGCTCCATTGAGAGCGCGGTTCAAGATCTGAAGGAACGCGACATTGCAATCGAGGAAGTTAGAGATATTTTGAGCAATATTTCGCTGGAGCTAGTAATGACTGCACACCCGACCGAGGCAACTCGCCGCGCGGTGCTTGATATTCATAAACGGATTGCTGTAGATGTGATGGAGCTGGATAACCCAACACTAACCTATCGCGAGCGCGAGAAGCTGCGTGAGAAGCTCATGAATGAGGTTCTTATTTTGTGGCAAACAGACGAGCTTCGTGACCGCAAACCAACCGTTATCGATGAAGTTCGTAACGGCTTGTACTATTTTGATGAGACATTGTTCGAAGTGCTTCCTAATGTTTATGAAGAGCTTGAACGCTGCCTAAGCAAGTACTATCCAGATGAGAAATGGCATGTGCCGGATTACTTGCGCTTCGGCTCTTGGATCGGCGGCGATCGCGATGGTAACCCATCGGTGAAAGCTCAGGTAACTTGGGAAACGCTAACGCTGCACCGTCAGCTGGCTATTCGCAAGTACGAAGAAAAACTAGGCGAGCTTATGGATCTTCTCAGCTTCAGCACAAACCTTGTCGAGGTATCAGCTGAGCTTATCGATTCGATTCGATCGGATCGCGAGCATGTTGAGCTTAAGTGCGTCGATCTTTGGAGAAATACGAAGGAGCCTTACCGTATTAAGCTTGGCTTTATGTTAGAAAAGCTGGCTAATACACGCGATGAATCGCTTAAGGGTTCGCAAATGCGTTACAACCACCCGGAAGAGCTTCGCGAGGACTTGCTCGTTATCGATCGCAGCTTGCGTCATCACTACGCTGATTATGTAGCAGATACAGCACTTGCTAAGTTAGTACGTCAAGTGGAGCTGTTTGGTTTCCACCTTATGGCACTTGATGTTCGTCAGCATAGCCAAGAGCATGAAAATGCGATGGCAGAAATTTTGGCGAAAATGAATGTAGCAGCAGATTATGCGGCACTTCCTGAAGAAGAAAAAACAGACCTACTTCACCGTCTCCTGAATGATCCGCGTCCGCTTACTTCGGGGCATCTAGATTACACGGAGTCCACGCGTGAATGCTTGAATGTATACCATACGATTTATCGGGCGCAGCAAGAGTTTGGCATCAATTGTATTTCAAGTTATCTGATTAGTATGACGGAAGCGGCAAGCGACATGCTTGAGGTTATGGTGTTTGCGAAGGAAGTTGGCCTGTTCCGCAAGGAAGCGGACGGCACGATTCGTTGTACACTGCAATCGGTACCGCTATTTGAAACGATTGATGACCTGCATGCAGCACCAGCTATTATGAAGCAGCTATTCGAAATGCCGATCTACCGTCAAGCGGTGGAAGCTCGCGGCAACCTGCATGAAATTATGCTTGGTTATTCCGATAGCAACAAAGACGGCGGAGTTGTTACAGCGAACTGGGAGCTGCGCGTAGCACTTAATGAAATTACAGCAGCCGGCAAAGAGTACGACGTTAAGCTGAAGTTCTTCCACGGCCGTGGCGGAGCGCTTGGCCGCGGCGGCATGCCGCTTAACCGCAGTATCCTTGCACAACCGCCACATACGGTCGGCGGCGGCATCAAAATTACCGAGCAAGGTGAGGTTCTATCCTCGCGTTATTCGATGCAAGGTATTGCATACCGCAGCTTGGAGCAAGCAACTTGGGCGCTGATTACGGCTGCTCGTCTGGCGAAATACCCAGAACAAGCACCGCAAGCAGAAGCAGAGTGGGAAGAAATTGCACGTTCGATTTCCGAGACGGCACTCGAGAAGTATCAGGATCTTATTTTCCGCGATCCAGATTTCTTGACGTACTTCAAGGAGTCGACACCGCTTCCTGAGGTTGGCGAGCTGAACATCGGTTCACGTCCTTCCAAACGGAAAAATAGCGATCGTTTCGAGGATTTACGCGCCATTCCTTGGGTGTTCGCATGGACGCAAAGCCGCTACTTGCTGCCGGCATGGTATGCCGCTGGTACTGCAATGAAGCAATATACTGGCGACGACGAGGAAAAGTTGAACACGCTTCGTACGATGTACGAGAAGTTCCCGTTCTTCCGCTCGCTAATTGACAATCTTCAAATGGCTCTTGCCAAAGCAGATTTGCTTATTGCGAAGGAATACGCAGATATGATTAAGGACAAAACGATCCGCGATCGTATTTTTGAGCAAATCGAAGAAGAATATAAGCTTACATCTGAGCTTATTCTTAGCATCACAGGCCAAACGGAAATTTTGGATAATGTTCCTGTTATCCAAGAGTCGATTCGTCTTCGTAATCCGTACGTCGATCCGCTTAGCTACATGCAAGTGCAGCTGTTAACTGAGCTTCGTGCACTGCGTGATAACGAAGAAGATGATCCAGAGCTGCTTCGCGAAGTGCTTCTGACGATCAACGGCATTGCCGCAGGACTTCGGAATACAGGCTAACTGTTCAAACTAATCGCTTAGGCGAATATAGAATAGCTACAAAGCCAACCATGGTATTTACTGTGGTTGGCTTTTTTTCGTTGAAAGCAGCTGAAGGCCTTGTTGTGAGAAGCTAGAAAAACAAACTGCAACAGAACTCTATTTTTCTTATGTTCTTTTATAGTCCACTTAAGTTTTGTTTAAGGTACATCCTGCATGATAGGTACATAGGAAACAGACACCTACTATTGAGAGGATGATAGAGATGAACGAGGAAAACAAACGCTCAGAAACGAGCGGTGATACTTACACGTCGAACCATACATCGAATGAAACGAACCGGACTCCTGTCACTACTTATATTTATGAATCCAACAAATCAACAAATGAGCTTAGAGCTTCATATGAGAGGGAGCTTGGGCTGGGACAGGATGAGAACGGAAGCGGGTCAGGGTCAGCACCAGGCGGTAAAAAACGTTCAAAGCGTGCGGGCGGCAGCTCGGCAAAAACACTGCTTGCATCGTTCTTGATTGGCGCTCTCGTCATTGGCGGTTTCTCCTACATGGCAGATAAAAACAATCTGTTCAGCGGAGGGGAACAAACCGTTCAAAACTCGGGCTCCAGCGTTGTTAGCAATTCAGGACAGCAGGATGCTGGCTTGTCTACAGCATCGCTAAGCTCAAGTGAAGATATCGCTTCCGTCTATAAAGCTGCGAGCCCCGCGGTTGTGAAGATCGAAAATTATGGGGAGCCAGCACGTTCGAACTCCATGTTCGACGATCCACGCTTTCAACAGTTTTTTGGAAATGGCGGGTCGGGTAGCAACGGGCAGCAGCAAGAATCTCAAGAACAACAGCCAAGCAGTTCAAATCTTGAGTTAGTAGGCTCTGGTACAGGCTTTTTCTTCGAATCGGATGGTTATATTCTGACGAACGAGCATGTAATTGCGGGTGCAAAGGAGGTTAAAGTAACGGTTCAAGGTTATGACGAGCCTCTAACAGCAAAGGTGCTTGGTTCGAGTTATGATCTAGACTTGGCTGTGCTTAAGGTGGAAGAGCCTAACGGCAAAGCATTCCCGTCTCTTAAACTGGGAAGCTCTGACCAAACGCGAATCGGTGACTGGGTGATGGCGATCGGCAATCCATATGGCTTCGATCAAACGTTGACTATGGGCGTGTTAAGCGCGAAAGAGCGCCCAATTACGATTGCAGATGAGCAAGGGAACCATAATTACGAGCATTTGCTGCAAACGGATGCCTCTATTAATCCAGGGAACTCTGGAGGACCGCTTCTCAACGAGAAGGGAGAGGTTATCGGTATAAACACGGCTGTGAACGCTGAGGCACAAGGCATTGGCTTTGCGATTCCTACGACGACGATTACAAAGGTGCTCGAGCAATTGAAAACAAATACACTTTAATAAATATAAAGCGCATGAACATTGAAGGTCTGGGAACATTACGTTTCCTAGACCTTTTTTGCTTTATTTTAGCGTTCCTAGCCGAAAGTCGAAAAAACAACTAGCCTCAGGTCGATTGCTGACTGAACGTCAAACCTATATAATTATTAGAACGGTTAGTATTTTTTGGAGCAAACGGCAATGAAACCTGAACCTGATGTAAGTACATTGCTGCTCATGACTATGAACATTACGACTAATTAGGGTCGATGCTCATATTGGAAGTATCTTTCTCAATTGTCTTGCTTTTTCAGCCCATGTGCATTACGATTTTTCTAGGGTGTATGGATGCGGACATTATATATTTATAAAATAGAGCAAGGCGATCAGTCGATCGAATGGAAGGTTTGGAGGAGTTTAGGTGATTGTATTGGAAGCACGCCTGGCGAAGTTATCGCTTAAAGGCGATCAGCAGGCTTTTGCTGAGCTTGTAGACCTCTATCAAGACAAGCTCTTTCATATGGCTTATCGAATGTTAAACAGCCGCCAGGAAGCGGAGGATGTTGTACAGGATACGTTCCTTCGCGTTTACAAAAACCTGGATAGATATGATGAAACGTTAAAATTTTCAACTTGGATATATAGAATTGCTACGAACTTATGTATTGATCGACTGCGCAAACGCAAGCCGACCTATTCGCTGGATGCGGAGTCATCGGATCACGAGGGGCTGGATGGCTACTCCATGATACCGAGCGATAATCGGACGCCAGAATCAGAGCTGCTTCTCTCGGACACACAGCGCATTATACATGCGGCTATTGCTTCACTGCCACCGAAATATAAGAGCGTGATGACGCTTAGATATATGCAGGACCTGTCGTTGCAGGAAATTGGCGATGTGCTGGACATGCCTGTCACGACGATCAAAACGCGGGTTCACCGCGGCAGGGAATTTCTTCGGAAGAAGCTTGAGCATAAGTTATAATTACAAATAATGATACAATCCTCCAAAGGAAAGCCATGTCTAGCGCAGACATAGGCTTCTTTTTGGGAGAAATTCAAGCTAATTCCTTACCTGCAAAGGATTACTTACGCGATTACGAAAAAAAGTGAAACATCCTTCTTGCTAGTAACGTATCCTAATAGCGAGATAAGAACTTAATGCGCGAGCAACTGAAAGAAAGGACTGGCTGCTATGAATTGCAACGTCGCTATCGTATGGATGCATGATTATTTGGACGGCGAGCTGCCGCGTGAAGATATCGTTACGTTAAAATCTCATTTGCTTTCCTGTCCCGCTTGTCGCAGCCGGTTTGAACAGCTCCAGAAGACGGACGCCGCGGTGTTCCAGACTTTAGAAGCGATTAAGCCTGCCGCGGATTATGACAAGAAGGCATCCGAGCTTTTAAATGAACGAATTATGCAGCAACTGCCGAAGAAACAGAGCAAGCAGAGAAACCGCATCGTACGTTTTATTTATCGGTACCCCGGAGTAACAGCAGCTGCTGTGTTTGTACTCGTTATGTTAGGCAGCTTCTTCACGATGTGGGAAGAGGATACCAAGCTGATTGTTGCAGGCGAGGATCTTCAGCAGGTCATTATAGAAGGAAATACAGTTATTGTGCCAGAGGGTGCTCATTTAACGGGTAATTTGACCGTAGAAAATGGAATAGCCGATGTTAAGGGCGAGGTGGACGGCAACGTAACCGTCATTGACGGAACCTTGAACCTGGCTTCAACCGGCCATATCGCGGGTCAGAGCAGAACGATTGATCAAGCGCTTGATTGGTTCTGGTACAAAGTAACGCAAACTTTTGGCGGTAACGCTCGCTAAAGCAAGCTGCCTCCCTGTTGCAGGGGGGCGTTTTTTAATTTTTTTTTGAAAAAAAGGATTTCCAATCCCATATATAGAAAATAATAAAGTTGAAAACCGATAATTAGACAATAATAAGGGGATCGGCTGTTGGGGGTTGGCATATGAGTTATTTCTCAGATTTAACATGGCATGACTATTTAAAGGATATTATAGACGTTGGTATAGTTAGTTATATTATTTATAAAATGATTTTGCTTGTGCGCGGAACAAGGGCAGTTCAACTTTTAAAAGGGATCGTCGTACTCGTCGCTGTATGGGGACTAAGTACATGGTTCAATTTGTATACGTTGAAATGGTTAATGAACCAGATGTTCACCTTCGGAATTGTGAGCGTGCTGATTATTTTTCAGCCTGAGCTGAGACGCGTGCTTGAGCAGCTTGGTCGTGGAAAGCTGTTTGCGCGGTCATTTTCGCTTGATCGGGATGTCGTCAATGAACAAATTGACGGCGTAATTAAAGCTGTCCGTTTTATGGCAGAACGAAAAATCGGGGCGTTAATCGTATTTGAGCGGAGCACAGGCCTCAGTGAATTGATTGAATCGGGCATCCGTATGGAATCGAAAATTACATCGGAGCTGCTGATTAACATCTTTACACCGAATACACCGCTGCATGATGGAGCTGTCATTATACGCGCTAATCAGATTATGGCGGCGGGCTGCTACTTGCCTCTATCGGAAAATCCTTTTATAAGCAAGGAGCTTGGAACTCGCCACCGTGCCGCTATTGGAGTAAGTGAAGTAACGGATGCAGTGTCCGTAACCGTCTCGGAAGAAACGGGGCAAGTGTCATTGTCTCTAGGAGGTATGATCGTACGAGATATTAACGAGGAATCGCTGATTTCGAAGCTCTTTGATGAGCTGACTCCGAAGACGACAGGTCGTACGAAGGAACGTGTAACCATATCGTCTCTTTGGAAGCGGAAAGGAGGCAGTGATGGATAAATGGTTAAGTCACCCCACCTCTCTCAAAGTAATATCCGTCATAGTCGGATTGCTGCTCTGGGCTATTGTACATATTGATCCGGACACCTCACCGCAGACGGCGACATCAAATATTGATACCAAAACGATCGAAGCATCGGTTATTACGGCAGATGGCCTAGATACAGATAAGTACGTGCTTACGGCGATGGAACCTACCGTCGTGCGGCTTGACGTGCAGGGCAGGTTAACTGTTTTGTTCAATGCTTCTTCGAAAGATGATTATAAGGTTCAAGTGGACTTGAAGGGAGTAAAACCCGGTATACAGGAATTGCCTTTGACGGTAAAACTGCCTAAAGGGATTACGCTTGTGGAGATGTCGCCGCGCACCGTTACGGTTCAGATCGAAGAAATTGTAACGAAGCCTTTTGAGCCGCAAGTCATTGTGGAAGGCAAGCCGGCAGACGGTTATATTGTTGGAGCATCGACGATTGTAGCACCGACAACAGGTGTACAGGTTACACTGCCTAAGGATGATATGAGCAGAATCGGTGCTGTTACGACGGAGATCAATATTGAGGGTGCAGATAAAACGGTTGTTAACAAAAAAGCAAAAGTAATTGTATACGATGTAGACGGTATTGAAATGACAAATGCGATTGTTTCACCAGAAACGCTGCATGTCGAGGTCAAGGTAACGCCTCCGCTTAAGGTACTGCCTCTACAGGTGCGCTATACGGGCACTCTGCCTGAGGGACTGAGCTTAGTATCGGTGAAGCCGGCAATTGACAAGGTGACCGTATACGGCGAGCAAAAGCAGTTAGACGAGCTGCAGGTTTACGATGGGGTCGTGCTTGATCTCTCGAAGGTGAAGCAAACAGGAACCATTCGTGTGAAGACGGAATTGATTGATGGAATAAAGGCAATTGATCCAGCAGAGGTGGAGCTCAATGTCGTTGTAGCTCCCGTTAAGAATAGAACACTTACAGGACTAGATGTAGCTATAGAAGGTATCGCAAACGGGCTGTCAGCGGTTATACGGACGCCGGCAAACGGTAAGTTTGATTTAACCGTCAGCGGAGCAGATCCGGTGTTGTCTACGCTTAAGGCATCGGATATTAGCATTATTGCCAATGTAGAAGGTCTAGGTGTAGGCACGCATGTCGTAACGCTTCAGGTCGATGTGCCTGCGTATATTCAGACCGTACTGGCTGATGGGCAAACTTTAACGGTAACGATAGAAATAACGGACAACTCCGTACCAGGATCAGGATCAGGCGGAGACAACTCCGAGGAGGTCGGAGGCACTCCGACAGAGGAGTCTCCTCCCCCTGCTACGACACCGCCTCCAGACACCAGTGAGGAGACTGGCAATGGTGGCGGAAACGCAGCAGGCGGTTCAACTACGAATCCATAATCATCAGAGCGGAATAAGTATATAACAACGAAAGCAATATATTACAAAGGAGCTTTTTAAACATGGGGAAATATTTCGGTACAGACGGTGTTCGTGGCGTAGCCAATCGTGAGCTTACACCTGAGCTAGCATACAAAATCGGTCGCTGCGGCGGCTATGTTCTAACACATAAGGCACAAAAGCCGAAGGTGGTTATTGGCCTTGATACACGGATTTCCGGCCCTATGCTGGAATCTGCACTGATTGCGGGTCTTTTGTCGATTGGTGCAAGCGTCGTGCGTCTTGGCGTCGTATCCACACCGGCAGTTGCCTATATTACGCGTGAGCTTAACGCTGACGCTGGCGTTATGATTTCCGCATCACACAATCCTGTAGAGGATAACGGCATTAAATTTTTTGCTGGCGACGGTTTTAAATTGTCGGATGATACCGAACTCGAAATCGAACAATTAATTGATGCTCTTACAGATGAATTGCCGCGGCCTGAGGGCGGAGATATCGGAGCGGTATCAAGCGATAAAGGCGCTAAGCAGCGTTATTTGGATTATTTGAAAACAACGATTAAAGGCGAATTCAAAGGTTTGAAAATCGTGCTGGACTGCGCGAACGGTTCCGCTTATGAGCTGGCTCCTTCGGTATTCCGCGAGCTTGGAGCGGACATTATAACAGTAGGCGCTGAGCCGGATGGTTTGAATATTAATGCTGGCGTTGGTTCGACGCATCCAGAATATTTGCGTGAGCAGGTACTGGCGCATGGCGCAGACCTTGGGCTTTCTTTTGACGGGGACGCTGACCGTTTAATTGCAATTGATGAAAATGGCGAAGAAGTAGACGGCGACTTTATTCTTTGTATTATTGGCGATGCGATGAAGCGTGAAGGCAAGCTGAAAGAGGATACCATTGTAACGACGGTTATGGCCAATATCGGCTTTTTCAAGGGAGCAGAGCGCATTGGCTTGAAGACAGCGCAAACGGCAGTTGGCGATCGTTACGTCATGGAAGAAATGCGTCGCGGCGGCTTCAATCTAGGCGGCGAGCAATCCGGCCATGTTATTTTCCTTGACCATATTACGACTGGCGACGGTATTCTTACTGCGCTTCAGCTCGTTGATACGATTGCAGCCTCCGGCAAGAAGCTAAGCGAACTTAAAGGCCTTATGCGTAAATACCCGCAAAAGCTTGTTAACGTACGCGTAGCGGACAAGAGCTTGTATCAAGGCAATGCAGCGATAGAAGAAGCGGTGAAACGTGTAGAGCTAGAGCTTGGCGACAACGGCCGTGTGCTTGTTCGTCCATCGGGTACGGAATCTTTGATTCGCGTTATGGCTGAAGGGCCAGAGAAGGAACAGGTCGAGGCTTACGTTGATCAAATTGCAAATGTCGTTAAAAGTGAACTAGGTTAATCATAGAGAATAATGGTGTCGAAGGCCTGTCGGTTCTTGTAGCCGGCGGGCTTTTTTAGCATTATTTTGGAAAATGGACGAGTATATTTTCCGTGAAAGGTTGCACAGCGGCTGGAAAATGAATATGATAGGTAGTGTGATTCAAGAAGGAAAGCGAGGATAGAGGTTATTTAAGCAACATAAGCGCCAGAGCTTGCGTGATGAATGATCGGTGGTAGAGCTAAGATAGATCAGCTTGAAGCGGGTATTCATACGGGAAGCTGACGAGGTGAAGGTGTTCGAAACATTCGGCGGGGACCTTCCGGTATTACAAGCCAACCGAAAGCCGTTACGTAAAACGGCCGGGCGACCGGTCATACAATCGTGCGGCAGGCTTCGATTATAATATTACTCCCGTATGTCCAAGATGCCACCAGCAGGGTGGGCATGGGCAGAGGGGTTACATTTTCCGCAATCATTCGGATTATTTTGTGACAACTTCATAGTGCCTGTGCCACGCATTGGCGGCATCCGATAAGGACGGGAAAATAACCTATCGGAGGCCTATTAAATTATGTGTGGAATTGTAGGATATATTGGTAAACGCGACTCGCAGGACATTTTGCTCGAAGGATTGAAGAAGCTGGAGTACCGGGGTTATGATTCCGCTGGTATCGCTGTCTTCACGAAAAACGGGCTCGAAATTACAAAGTCCAAAGGACGTCTCGCGAATCTTGAAGGCTTGCTGCGTGAAGTACCGCTCGAAGGTTCTATTGGCATTGGTCATACACGCTGGGCTACTCATGGTAAACCATCTGATGTGAACTCGCATCCGCATACGGACAACACGGCTAAATTTTCGGTTGTTCATAACGGAATTATTGAGAACTACTTGAATCTTAAGGAAGAATTAGTGACAAAAGGGCATGTTTTTGTATCGGAGACAGATACGGAAGTCATTTCCCATTTGATTGCTGATGAATATAACGGCAACATCGTGGAAGCTGTACAGCGTGCGGTTAAACGTATGCGTGGAGCGTTCGCGCTTGGTGTTTTGACTGAGTTTGAACCGGATCGCCTGGTTGCGGTTCGTTATGCAAGCCCGCTTGTTATCGGTGTAGGTGAAGGCGAAAACTTCATTGGCTCGGATATTCCGGCTATTTTGGAGCATACGCGCAACGTTTATATTTTGAACGACGGCGAAATGGCAATCCTGACACGCGATGCTGTCGAAGTAATGACGACTGAAGGCGAAAGTATTTCCAAGGAAATATTTCATGTCGATTGGGATCTAGTAACGGCAGAGAAAGCTGGATTTGATCACTTCATGCTGAAAGAAATTCACGAACAGCCAAAAGCTTACCGTGATACTATGATGAGCCGCATTTCAGAAGACGGTAAATCTGTCGACTTAAAAGAGCTGGGTATGACAGCTGAATATATTAAATCGATCCGCAAAGTACACATCGTAGCATGTGGAACGGCATATCACGCAGGTCTTGTCGGCAAAACGGTCATTGAGTCGCTTGCTCGCATTCCGGTTGAGACAGATGTGGCATCCGAGTACCGTTACCGCTCTCCGATCATTACTCCGGATACGCTGGTTATCGTTGTAAGTCAATCTGGTGAAACGGCTGATACACTTGCAGCTCTACGTGAAGCACAGCGCAATGGCGCTCGCGTGCTTGCGATCACGAACGTAGTAGGCAGCTCGGTTGCCCGCGAAGCGGATCATGTGCTTATTACATGGGCAGGTCTTGAAATTGCGGTTGCTTCGACAAAAGCATACAGCTCGCAATTGATTGCTTTTTATCTGCTTGGTCTACACATGGCAGGTACGCTTGAGACCAAAGAAGCTTCTTACATCGCAGAAGTTCTTGAGGCTATGCATCAGCTTCCAACTCAGGTTGAGCGCATCCTTGAGCAAGCGTATGTGCTTAAACAAGTTGCAGAGTCGTTCTCGCATCACAAACACTTGTTCTTCATCGGCCGCGGCGTTGACTATGCCGTAGCGCAAGAAGGCTCGCTGAAGCTGAAGGAGATCTCGTATATTCACTCCGAGGCTTATGCAGCTGGTGAGCTCAAGCACGGTACCTTGGCTCTCATAGAGGAAGGGATTCCGGTTATTGCTCTTGTTACACAAGAAGAGCTGTACGAGAAAACACTTAGCAACATTAAAGAAGTAAAAGCGCGCGGCGCTCACGTTATAGGCATAGCGAACCAAGGGGCAGAGGAAGAAGTTGCGAAATCTGTCGACGAGCTGTTCGCGATTCCAAAGACACTTCCGATTTTGTCACCAGCGCTATCGGTTATCCCGCTACAACTGATTTCTTATTATGCTTCGTTAGCTCTTGAGCATGACGTGGATAAACCACGGAATTTGGCTAAGAGTGTTACGGTGGAGTAGGGAGTTAGGGTTGGAGTGGAATGTGTGAAATTTTAATATAAAAATGTCACACTCCTCCCCAAAAAGCCTGCATTCTTCGAAATGCAGGCTTTTTTATATTAAAAGTGATGTATACAATGAAGTTATTCGCGACTAGTGTGTAGTAAGAAAATTAGTGTTAGACGGTGAAAATAAAGCTTTAGACAAGGAAATAAGTCTTTGCTAATGGGTAGATGTCTTTATAGAAGGCTATGGTTATGTTAAATCCTAATGTTAATTTTCAACTTAAAGAAAACTGCCCTACGTAGGGCGGTTTATTCAGCTAACGTTACTCGTTAGCTTAATGACTATCTTGTGCACTATTTATGATTGAAAAACCCACTAGATACCTCCACTAAGTTTTTCAATATCTTTAAAGACTGATGCAAATCGCTTACCTCTAATATGTGATTTGCATCTTTTATTCTAAGGACTTCTGTATTTGGAAATCCTTCGATATGTTCAATATCATCCTCATGAAAAACTGGATCTTTTGTGCCGCTTACAACTAATCCACCAAATTTCTCAATTATCGGGATTGTTGATCTTATAGGTGTTAAGAACATGTGTCTTATCGATCTTTCTTTAAATAATTCAGCTGTCTTACCAGCTATGTACGTTCCAAGACTTTTGCTGACAAATACGACATCATTATAATCATTAATTATCTGGTTTATTGAGGTGTAGCATTCATGAATCAACTGATCAACTTTAGCTTCTTCGAAAGCGGTTCTCGCAGATTGGTAGCCATATTCAAGCATTAATAGATCATGGCCCGCATCATATGCGGATCTGCCCGTATAGTATAAAAGAGGTAATTCACATGAGTAATTCTGCCCAGGGAAAAACACAGCAACTGAGGGGTTATCATTTTTTATGTGTTTGTGAGAAATATCCCTGCCCCACTCAGAGTGTAAAATAATCTTTTCAACTTGCATCCACAACACCTCTTTACAAGTTATTTGGTAATACATTCAATATCCATCCACTAATCCCCTCCCCAACTCGCTCACAAATTTAGTATACAAAACTGCCCGTTAGCGTAACGACGAAGGGCTGCCACGTGGCAGCCCTTTTAGTCTTCAACTATCGTTACCGGTTAGCGTAACCCTTATTCGATGTGAAACCTTTTAGCTTCAAGTAGTTATCCATAGGGAAGTCATAATTAATCCATTTTTCTTTGTAACCTTCCCGTCCATGTTGCTTTAACAATAAGTCCAGTGCTTGAACAACTGCCTTTGTAAATTCCAGTATAGAACCAGTTTCATCTCCTTATTTGTTCAACAATAGTTACCCGTTGGCTTACTTTTTACTGTATTTGAAATAATACCACTCTGAACTAGAAGCCATAACAATATGTAAAAGGTAAGGGTAATATTCTATGCGGTTTCCCACAACTATAATCTGCTCAATTATTAAATAACTCCATATCAACTGATAAATGAAATTAGCAAGAAAAATAGGATTCCGTGACGGGGAGCATATCACTTCGGTGGCCTTATCGGTTTATTTATGAAGGCGGGAACGAAATTTGTTTTTTAAAAGAGTAAAGCATGAAGGCAATCCTTATCTCGGACGAGCTGATGAGCTGACAATATCCATCGGTTGAATTGTATTTTTTCGTGGTTAATCTCCGTAAGACATATTTTTACTTTTTGTCTGTTTTCGATAATCTTGTGGAACTAAACCCAGTTGTTTTCGGAAAATAGATGTGAAGTAACTGCCGCTTTGGAAACCGCAAGCCAGTGCAATTTCACTTATGGATCGTTTTGTTTCTGTCAGCATTTCACAACTTTTCTGAATTCGATATCTAGTGAGATACGTGTTAGGGGTTTGACCTACATACTTATTAAACAATGTGCAGCAGCGACTCCTGCAAACAGTACCCGCCGATGATATATCTTCAAGCGTTATTTTTTGATCATAGTGTTGTCGGATGAAATTGGTCATCTTCTGAACATTTGTCCACAATTGTATGTCTTCAGATTGCCCTACCTTCGGTTGCAGGTGATCTCCGGTTAAAGCACATAAAGATAAAGCCTGTGAAGTGAGACGAAGCGGATTTGGGGAATTGCTATCGTGCATTTCATCATAGATCGCTTGAAGAGACAGCAATATGCTCTGTTGCCATGCAACTTGGTTTGTAAGCAATATAAAGTCGTCCGTTAGTTGATTGAATTTTTCGTCCCAATAGGTTTGAAGCGGGGATGCACCTTCGCCAAGAAGGGCGGGGTGAATGACAACAACAATGAATAAACAATCGATATGATCTTGGGAGAAACCAAAATGTAATCGGCGGCTATTCACGAAAATTCCATTCCCTTGCTCTATGCGAGTAATATGTCCGTTAACAGAAAAATCCATGGATCCTTTTAGCACATAAATGAACTCTACATCTAAATGCCAATGAGCTGCAGCAGCATAATTATTAAATTGATGCAGACTTCCTTTTCGAATATAAAGAGGTAAATCAGGAAGATTATAATCCAAGCGTTCCGATAAATCCGAAAACACTTCTAAATTTTTAGTCAAACGGAACTCTCCTTTGATCTATATACGATTCTTATAATAATATAGTCAATTTTAATAGATTGGACAATAATTTTGTTCTATATTGATATCATTCAATTGAACAGGAAGGAGAGGGGATAAAATAAGGTGAGAAATCGTATGCAACTAACATCTCCCATGAACCGTGATTTTAATCGGGAGCTTATGATGCTCGTGATTCCCATTGCATTGCAAAATCTGATCTCAGCTTTGGTCATTTCAATAGATGTGGTCATGGTGGGCATGATTAGTCAAACTGCGATGTCGGCTGTATCGCTCGCAGGCCAAACTACCTTTGCATTGACCTTGTTTTACATGGGAATGTCTACGGGAGCAGGTATTCTTACTGCGCAGTATTGGGGCAAGAAAGATTTAGAAACGATACAGCGCGTGCTCAGTATTGCCTGCATGTTCTCGTTATTTATCTCTGTTATATTTTTTTCTGTTACGTTTTTTGTTCCGGAGACGCTAATGCGACTTTTTACAAAGGATAACGAATTGATAGAGTATGGTTCAAGGTTCTTAAAAATGCTTTCGTTCTTGTATATTGCAATGGGTCTTTCGCAAATGTATCTCACCGTAATCAGAAGCATGGAAAATGCACGACTGAGTGCTTCGATTAGCTCTATATGCTTAATTTTGAACATATTGTTCAATGCAATCTGCATCTTTGTTCTCTTTCCGACGAAGCCGGAGCTCGCGGTTGCATCGGTTGCCCTTTCAACGGGTTTAGCTCGTTTCATTGAACTTGCCTGCTGTATTGTACATTCCGTTACCAGAGGACCGATTCGCTTCCGACTTCCTACATCTAAAGGCAATCAGCGTCATTTGTTAAAGGATTTCTGGAAATACACTTTGCCTGTCCAAGGCAATTATATTGTTTGGGGCATAGCTTTAACTGCGACAGCCGCAATTATCGGCCATGTAAGCTCTGATATGGTGGCAGCGAATTCCGTGGCATCCGTGGTCAAGAACCTTGCTGTTGTACTATGTGGAGGCATTGCCAGCGGCGGATCTGTACTAATTGGAAAATATTTAGGGCAGGGAGAAATTGAGAAAGCGAAACATGCGGGTAAACGGATGAGCCAGTACGCTCTGATTTTTGGAGTTATTGCAGGATTCACGATTTTGCTGCTAAAACCACTGGTTTTCTCTGTCGTGAGCTTGAACACTGCTGCACTAAATTACTTGGATGGCATGCTGTATATCAGTGCTTTTTATTGTATTGCCAAGTCGATGAATGCCACGATCATTGCGGGTATATTTACAGCTGGCGGCGATTCTAAATTTGGATTTTGGTGCGATACGGTTGTGATGTGGGGCATAATATTACCACTCAGCTACTTGTGTGCTTTTGTTTACCACGTACCTCCCATCGTGCTGTATATCGTAATTTGCTTAGATGAGGTCGTTAAGCTTCCTGTTACTTATATCCGTTATCGTCAATACAAATGGTTGAACAATATTACAAGAAACTTTGAACAAGTTAGTTAAAGAAAGCGGCTTATACCCATTTCATATATATGAAAAATATAAATTTTGTCCAGAGGAGACTAATGCATGAATATTCAAGAGCGAATGAAAAACGGTCAATTGTTTACCGATCACGATTCTAATTACCCAGAGGAAGCTGCTGCTCTAGCTCGTGCGCGCCAGCGTGGCAAAGCTCTGTGCTATGAAATCAATCAATTGCATCCCGATGATTTGGATGGACGGAAATTGCTGATGAAACAGCTTTTTGGGAGCATTGGTGAACATGTATGGATGGAGCCGCCAATTCGTATGTCCTACGGTTCGAATACTACGGTAGGCAATAATGTGTACATCAACTTTAATTTAACGGTTGTTGATGACTATAAGGTTACGATTGGAAATGACGTGATGTTTGGCCCAAATGTAACCATCGCTGTGACCAACCATCCGGTGCACCCGGTCATGCGCAAAGGAGGCGGAATGTTTGCCTTGCCGGTCGTTATAGAAGATGGGGTTTGGATCGGCAGCGGCGCTATCATTTTACCGGGTGTCACAATCGGAAAGGGAAGCGTTATTGGGGGCGGCAGTGTTGTAACTAAAGATATTCCAGCCAATGTAGTAGCAGTCGGTAATCCCTGCAAGGTGCTCCGAGAGATCACGGATCAAGACGAAATTTTTTACTACAAAAACATGCGTTTTGATCAGGTAGAATGGTAAAAACGCATTTTAAGTATTAAAAATACTTTCAACCAGTGGTATTTACCCTTACTAGTCAGATATTAGATGATGTTAGTGAGTACATTAAAAGTGTGCTATTAGCAATTTGCAAAACAATCATCCTACGGCTTTGAGACATATGTTTCGGCCGGATACATTGGAGATGAACATATGACGGAAGAGGAACGAATTTTTAAGGGGATTTTATTTAGTCCGGGAGCTCCCGAGTTAAAGGCTATAAAGCTCCGTGCACATAACCTTAGCAGTCAATATAGTCGCACTTTTGAGGATCAGACAGTGGAACGCAAAGAGATACTTGAACAGCTGCTTGGCAGGATGGGGGAACACAGCTTCATTCAGGGTCCTATTTTCTTTCATTACGGGGTTCACACAGAAATCGGAAATCACTTCTTTGGCAACTACAATCTTACCATACAGGACGATGCAAAGATTACCATTGGGAACAATGTCAGTTTTGGGCCTAATGTAACGATTGTTACACCTATTCATCCGTTCATCGCCTCTGAACGTAGGCAAATGCTTGATCAAAATGGTGATCGTAAGTCGCTATGTTACGCCAAGCCTGTGACGATCGGAAACGATGTGTGGCTCTCAGCCAATGTAACGGTATGCGGCGGTGTTACCATCGGAGACGGATGCGTGATAGGAGCAGGTAGTGTGGTGACTCAAGATATCCCAGAAGGCTCCTTTGCTGCAGGTGTTCCATGCAGAGTAATTCGCCAGATTACACAAGCGGACAGTATGCAATTTAAACCGGAAGTGTTAGCAGATTACCGTGTGATTTCGGATATAGAGTCATAAAACATGATAAGTTTACGTATTTTCGGTAAGTGCGGATGCATTTAGCTCAGCGTAACAAATATATAGAACACTCAGCCCTTTTGTGTAACCGTGCAAAAGGGCTGAGTGACGTACAATGGGCGTTTTTATATGATAAACATTAATAACTCAACACAAAAAAATACAGGATTAGCATCAATGGCTATATATTAAACCTACTTAATGATTAAAAAGGAACCGTTCTAGAACGGTTCTTTTTTCATGTTATTAAAGTTATCTCTTTGCTTTCATTTTCTTTGAAAAATCAGCTGTAATTTCGAGCGCAAGTGGATTGGCGGAAGCGATTGAAACTAAACTCAGTGCCAAAGGTAATGCGATGAACGGTGATAAAGGTGCAACGATGTTCCTTTGTACATACGACGGTCTTGAATAATGTAAATTATATTTTAAATGGACACAGCGTATCAACCCGAAAAATATCCTCATTTCTCGAACCACATTAAAAAAATTGTCATATGACAGAATTGATGACAGCGGTCACTATAAGACAACCTCCCTTTTAATTATAGTAGTTAATGATGAGTTTTTTATTATAAGGATCATGTTGAAGCCATGGTAAAAAGGCAGCTAAAGACCTCATGACATATCAATGATTAACTATGGTTCCATACAAGAAAGTGGAGGAATGAAGGATGAGGAAACAATCTTTTTTGTTGGTCATCGCTATTTTATTATCAGTTATTTCACCTGGACTAGTACCTAATAGAGCGGATGCGGCTGGGGGTACAGTTACAAGAAGTTACGCTGCCTCTGCGGATACGATGGAGTTGAGAGGTCAGCAGGAATATGACGGCATATATGATAATGATGGGGATGGTTTTCTTTATGTTGGTATGAGTAATAATGACGGTTTCGTAAATGTCCGAAATAGAATGGCAACTATGTTTAATCTAGGTGTACCCGAAGGAACTATTGTTTCAGCAGAGTTGGTCTTGACTGTCGCTACTGTCCTTAGAGTCCCTGGTCATACTTTGTATACGGAAGTTAGGGGTTCTACAGCGAATGATTTGAACCTTGTAAGCTTTCCGCCAATGGATACGAACACCCTTTATGCGGATAAATTTACAGCAAAGAGTACTAGTGAAGTGCCTATGGGTACATATCTTCAGAATCAAACGATTACTCTTAACGTAAAAGCAGCTGTAGATGCATTTACGGACAGTTCTGATCGTAAAATAACCTTAATTCTGAATGGTAATGAGTCAGATGCTGATAGTGGTAGATTTTTATTTTATTCCATGGAAACTGCAAATGCTGCGTATCATCCTAAACTAGTGGTTACCTATGAGACCGGACCTGTAAATACGATTCCGACAGGTTCTTTTACGATATACGAAGGCGCAGCTACAAGCTCGTCAATTGTTAATCTATCTGTAACGGGATCTGACGCTGACGCAGGCGATAGTGTTACGCATATGAGATTTTCAAATAGTTCTGCTGGTTTGTCGGCAGCATCTTGGTTGCCTTTTAGCAATTCAGCAACATTTAGTCTAGCTGGCGGTGACGGGGCTAAGACGATCTATATGCAATTAAAGGATTCCAAAAATGGAATTTCGAATACATCTTCCCAGAGTATACTATTAGATCAGACATCTCCAACAGGATCTCTTATCATTAATAATAATGCTGCATTTACTAAAAACTACACTGTGACTTTGAGCGGAAGTTATTCCGACGGGAGTGGCTCGGGAGTTGAGCAAGCTCGGCTCTCGAATGTTAGCGGTAGTTGGCAAACGAGTTGGTTTAATATTTCTGATTTGAATGGGAGGTCGTGGGTACTCTCAGCAGGAGAAGGCGCTAAAACAATATATGTTCAATATAAAGATAGGGTCGGGAATTTGAGTACAGGAACTATAAGCAGCACGATTTCTGTAGACACCACACCACCAGTTATATCAAATGTAGAGAATAATAAAACATATAACAAGGCGTTGGCCCCCGCATTTAATGAAGGCAGTGGGCTATTAAATGGCAACCCCTTTAATAGCGGGACAGAGATTGTTATGGATGGTACTTATACGCTGATCGTAACAGATTTGGCAGGGAATTCAACAACGGTTAACTTTAAAATAGACACGGCTCCACCGGTTGTAACAGGTGTAACTAATGGTGGAATCTATAAGGGGAATGTGACAGTCACCTTTAATAAAGGAACGGCGACATTAAATGGAGCAGCATTTACTAGTGGAACAATGGTTACAATAGACGGTACTTATATGCTTGTTGTAACTGATCAAGCAGGGAATGTAACAACAGTGGGCTTTGAGATAGATAAGACTGCACCATCTGTAAGTGGAGTAACACATGGTGGGAGTTATAAAGCCCCGGTTACGGTGTTTTTTAACGAAGGAACGGCGACGTTAAATGGAGCGGCATTTGCTAGTGGAATGCGGATTGACGCGGATGGTAGTTATACACTTGTCGTAACGGATGCAGCAGGAAATGTAACAACGGTGAACTTTGTGATTGATAAAGTAGCACCAGTAGTAACTGGAGTAACCAAAGGTGGAATGTACAAGGATAAAGTGACAGTTACCTTCAATGAAGGAACGGCAACATTGAATGGAACTGCTTTTACGAGTGGTACGGAGATTACTGTAGACGGTAGCTATACACTTGTCGTAACGGATGCAGCAGGAAATGTAACAACGGTGAACTTAGTGATTGATAAAGTAGCACCAGTAGTAACTGGAGTAACCGAAAGTGGGATGTACAAGGATAAAGTGACAGTTAGCTTCAATGAAGGAACGGCAACATTGAATGGAACTGCTTTTACAAGTGGGACTGAAGTTACTCAGGATGGAACGTATAAGCTCGTCGTAACGGATGCAGCTGGAAATGTAACAACGGTGAACTTTGTTATTGATAGAGTAGCACCAATCGTAACAGGTGTTGTGGATGGTGGCATGTACAAGGATAAAGTGACCGTTAGCTTCAATGAAGGAACGGCAACATTGAATGGAACTGCTTTTACAAGTGGGACTGAAGTTAATCAGGATGGAACGTATAAGCTCATCGTGACGGATGCAGCTGGAAATGTAACAACGGTGAACTTTGTGATTGATAGAGTAGCACCAATCGTAACAGGTGTTATGGATGGTGGAATATACAAGGATAAAGTGACAGTTAGCTTTAATGAAGGAACGGCAACATTGAATGGAACTGTTTTTTCAAGCGGTACGGAGGTTACTGCAGACGGTAGCTATACACTTGTCGTAACGGACGCAGCAGGAAATGTAACAACGGTGAACTTTGTGATTGATAAGGTAGCACCAATCGTAACAGGTGTTGCGGATGGTGGCATGTACAAGGATAAAGTTACAGTTAGCTACAATGAAGGAACGGCAACATTGAATGGAGCAGCTTTTACAAGTGGGACTGAAGTTACTCAAGAGGGCACGTATAAGCTAATCGTAACGGATGCAGCAGGAAATGCAACAACGGTGAACTTTGTGATTGATACCGTGGCACCAATCGTAACAGGTGTTGCGGATGGTGGAATATACAAGGAAAAAGTGACAGTTAGCTATAATGAAGGAACGGCAACATTGAATGGAACTGCTTTTACGAGTGGTACGGAAGTCATTCAGGACGGCGCGTATAAGCTCATCGTAACGGACGCAGCAGGAAATGCAACAACGGTGAACTTTGTGATTGATAAAGTAGCACCAATCGTAACAGGAGCTGCGGATGGTGGTATGTACAAGGAAAAAGTGACAGTTAGCTTCAATGAAGGAACAGCGAAATTAAATGGAGCTACTTTTACAAGCGGTACGGAGGTTACTGCAGACGGTAGCTATACACTTGTCGTAACGGATGCAGCAGGAAATGCAACAACGGTGAACTTTTTGATTGATACTGTAGCACCAGTAGTAACTGGAGTAACCGAAGATGGGATCTACAAGGATAAAGTGACAGTTAGTTTTAACGAAGGAACGGCAACATTGAATGGAACTGCTTTTACAAGTGGTACTGAAGTTAATCAGGATGGAACGTATAAGCTCATCGTGACGGATGCAGCTGGAAATGCAACAACGGTGAACTTTTTAATTGATAAGGTAGCACCAATCGTAACAGGTGTTGCGGATGGTGAAATCTACAAGGAAAAAGTGACAGTTAGCTATAATGAAGGAACGGCAACATTGAATGGAACTGCTTTTATAAGTGGGACTGAAGTCATTCAAGACGGCACGTATAAGCTCGTCGTGACGGATGCAGCTGGAAATGTAACAACGGTGAACTTTGTGATTGATAAAGTAGCACCAATCGTAACAGGAGTTGCGGATGGTGGCATGTACAAGGATAAAGTGACAGTTAGCTTCAATGAAGGAACGGCAACATTGAATGGAGCAGCTTTTACAAGTGGTACGGAGATTACTGTAGACGGTAGCTATACACTTGTCGTAACGGATGGAGCGGGTAATGCTACTACGATTATTTTCCTAGTGGATACTACTGCTCCAACCGGTACATTAACCATTGATCAAGCTGGTTCGGAATGGACGAATGTTGCGGATACAACTCTAACTCTTACTAGCGATGACAGTAGTAAAGGAAGTGGCGTTGTCGAGATGCGCTTCTCGGGCAATGGGACGGATTGGAGTAGCTGGGAGCCATCCGCTGCAACGAAGGCATGGAGCTTTGGAGCAGGCGACGGGGAGAAATCAGTATTCGTACAGTTTAAAGACAAGGCAGGCAATGTAAGTCATTCCGTTATTCAAGATAAAATAAAACTTGACCAGACGATACCAACAGGAACGATTACCATAAATAGCGGAGCTACTGTAACGAGTAGCAAGGAAGTGAAACTATCTCTAACTTCTTCAGATGGCGATGGTAGTGGTGTTACTGAAATGCGGTTTTCTGCCGATAAGTTGGCTTGGTCAGCTTGGGAGAATGTATTGCTCACCAAAAATTGGATTTTGGATGGAGATTATGGATCTAAGCAGTTATACGTTCAATACCGAGATGCAGCAGGTAATAGTAGTGTGGCACATGCAGCATCTATTGAATACCAAGCAAGCAGCGGTTCCAGCAATGGCAGTGGTAATGCAGAAACGAATTCTGATATCACAGTTAGCATAGGAAACAAGCCAGTACAAATGGTTAAGGCAACTGTCAGGACAATAGAAGGTAAAAAAGTAACGACGGTGGTCTTTGAGGAAGCACAGCTTAAAGAGCTTTTGAAGGGAGCAGGCGATAAACCCGTTATTACGATTACGGTCCATAATCAATCTGATATCGTGAATTGGGAAATAAATGCTGGGCTTCTTTCAGTCTTTGAAAGCAGTAACGCTGTTATTCAACTAATGTCTGAAAAAGCGTCTTATAGCTTTCCGATGGATCAAGTTCATATGGATGAATGGCTTAACCAATTCGGATCTAATGTTTCACTGAAGGATATAACTCTCAAGATGGAAATCATTCATGCTCCTAACTCAGAATTTGTTTATAAGGATAGAGATAACGGACAAATTACACTTATCGCTCCGCCAGTCAGGTTTTCAGTGAAAGCATCCTTTGGGGGCAAGGAAATAGAGCTGAATCAATTTGATACTTTTGTAGAGAGACGCATCGCATTGCCTGAAGGACTAGATCCTAAGCGTATTATGACGGGAGTAAAGCTAATTTCGGACGGATCGCTCATTCATATTCCAACTAAGGTAATAGAAGAAGGCGGACGTTATTACGCTGTCCTGAGCAGCATGACTAACAGCATGTACGGTCTCATTTATCATCAAAAATCATTTAGCGATGTCGCAACGCATTGGGCCAAAACAAGCATCCATGATCTGGCATCAAGACTTATCATTAATGGTTCTGACGAGCAGCGGTTTTTACCGGATAACGAAATAACTCGAGCAGAATTCACAGCTATAATGATAAGGGCATTAGGTTTAAGCTCTGCTGCTAAATCTGTAAGCTTTACAGATATATCAGAAAAGGATTGGTATCATTCAGCAGCTCAAATCGCGTATTCGTACGGATTGGTTGATGGATACAGCGATGGTTCATTCAAGCCTAACGAAAAGATTACTAGACAGGAAGCAATGGTTATTTTATCGAGGGCAATGAAGCTGGCAGATTTGTATAATGAGCTTGGCAATGTACAGCAGCAAAATCTGCTTCATGGTTTTAAAGATAATACCAAAATAGCAGCATGGGCTCGCCAAGCCGCGGCATTAACGATTCAATTCGGTGTTATCGGCGGTTATAATGGGGAGCTGCAGCCTCAGAAAAATATTACTAGGGCTGAAACAGCCGCCATTATCCAAAGGCTGCTTCAAAAAGCTAAATTCATTTAAGCATTACATAAAGAGGCTGCGGATTCCGCAGCCTCTTTATCGATTAGAAGCCGGAAAATACCTATTAGATAAATTAGGTGTTTTCCGTTTTTTATGTTCAATGATATAAGGGGAAAGAGATTCCTTTTTATATTTTGTAAAAAGAGGGATGTTGTGACTCTATTCGTAGTATTCAGTTAACTAGAGATTTCTGATTGGCATCTTCTATTTGTTGTAATATGATGGCGGTTAGGGAGTCTTATGTCGTATTTACCCGGATCTAATGTCTTTTTTACCCCTGTTCGTGTGTGGGATATTGGTTATAATGAGCATTGTGTAAGGGCTTCCAATTCTAAAAATCGTTGAAAAGAGGAATGCACTTGAGCAAACAGTATGACGTCGCGGCATACATATGGCCAGCTTATACAGGGGACGAACCAAGAACTAGAATGTTCTGGCCGGAGGGGATTGGGGAGTGGCAATCTGTCAAGAACGCCGTCAAGAAGTTTCCCGAACATAATTGGCCGCGCAAGCCGCTGTGGGGCTACTGCAACGAAGCGGACCCCTATGTGATGGAGATGCAGATCAACGCGGCGGCGGACCACGGCGTCAATGTATTCATTTACGATTGGTACTGGTACGACAAACGCCCCTTTTTGGAAAATTGCCTCAACGACGGCTATCTGAAGGCGAGAAACAACGATAGAGTAAAATTTTATTTGATGTGGGCAAACCATAGCGTGAATAATACGTGGGATATCCGCTTGTCGCACGATATGGAAGGCGCCATGATCTGGGATGGCGCGGTCGACCGCAAAGAATTCGAGATCATCGCCGATCGCGTGATCAATCAATATTTTAAGCATCCGTCTTACTACACGATTGATGGCAAACCAATATTTAATATTTACGATCTTGCCAATCTGATGAGAGGTTTGGGCGGTGCGGAAGAAACGAAGGATGCATTCACTTGGTTCAGAGCCAAATGCGTCGAAGAAGGCTTGCCTGGCTTACACCTGCAGCTCACTTTGTGGGGAGAGCAGAACTTCAATCTCAGCGGCGTTGACGGCGGGGAAAAGGTAACGGCGAAAGAGATCGTGAAGCTGCTTGGCTTCGACAGCTTGACCCACTATCAGTACGTTCATTTCGTGAACGTAGACCGTGATTACAACGAAATCATGGTGGATGTCGTTCAAGAGTGGTCCCGCATTGACGAAGCATACGACATTCCGTATTATCCGCACATCTCGGTTGGCTGGGATAATAATCCGAGATTTAAGGAACGTGTTCCGCTTGTTGTTCAGAACAATACGCCAGACAACGTTCAGAAGGCGTTTGAACAAGCGAAGCAATATGCGGACGCACATCCAGAGCAACCTCCGCTCATCACGGTGAACAGCTGGAATGAGTGGACGGAGACGAGTTATTTGTTGCCGGACGATTTGTACGGGTACGGGTATTTAGAGGCGATTAAGAAAACATTCGTCAAATCGTAAGCGCGGAGAGCTAACCTCCTCTTTGAGGTAATCAGACCCACTCGGAGTGGGTCTCTTCTCCGATTTCAAATCATGTCTGCTGGAAGCTTGTCGCTGACATCTGGCAACTACGGCAAAGGAAGGTGTAGTAAATACCTTCACTATTTCCGACTTGCTCCATGTCCAGCTGGGCAATGAATACCATTGTTTGCTCACAACTAGGGCAAGACGGGTATTCAGCATCCTGAATCCAAGTCGGATGCCCTCCAATTTGTGTGGCAGGTACTTCAAGGGTCCAGTACGAAGCTTCATAACTGCCTCTAGGCTGGTCTACCATGTGTAGCAAATGGACAGGCTCTGTATCCTCATAAATCTCTCGAGAAAAATGCTTCGGCAGCTGATTATAGGAACTCCAGCTCAAATGACCCTGATAATCAATTTCCATGAACTGCACACCATAATAAGCAGCGCACCGCATACATGCAGCCAATCGCAAACGTTCACCTTCAAGATTCAGAAATTGCAGAACCGGGTCGAGGAGATTGCAATCAAATAGTACTTCTATTGGGCCGTCGCACCATGGGCAGGTGTGATTACTGTCCTTAAGCGCAAGCACTGCTTTATTCTCAGTAAATTGATCTTCAGCCTTAAATGCATAGCGAACCGAATGGAATAATGTTATCTTGTTTCCCTCATCATCCAGCTCCCAACCGGCCTCATGAGTATAGCTTTCAGGGGATACATAAAGTTCGCTAGCCCAGTGTGGAGCTGACTTTGCCCAGCTATCAAACTGACGTACAATCTCTTCATCTCCGATCCAAACAAGGGCTGACAGTAGATGGTTGCGATTCTCCTTATCGTAATGAATCCGTTCCATGATTTTGTTTCTAATGGAAGGCAGAGCATCTTTGAAAAGAATCCCTGGATAAAAACATTCTTTTTGTACTAACGCATCCAAGCCAAGATGGATGGTTGCCTGAGCAAAGCAAACGAGCGATAACAAAATCTCTTCGGCCTGATCCAGCTCCCCCTCTTCAATAAGTTGTACAGCATACGCCTCCATTTGAGCGACTTCCTTTGGAGTGAGGTTATGATAGAGTTCCTGTTCGCTTTTTGGGTAGGAGAGAAGGACCTCTAGCGGATCATGTTTTTTAGGTGTATGCATGATTTTAAGAATTTCAACGGTTTCGGTAACATCTTTATAAGGATCGACAAATCTACGATTGCGGGCAATATAGTCTTCCTTTTCCAATCGAAGCTTTTTTTGTTGGCAGGGCATACATATTCCGCCTGTCTTGGCTGCGGTAGCTGGTAGAACAGTTGCTATGCAGCCTTCTGTTTGGCAGGGCAGACGTTCCGTCATTAGCTCACCTCTAGAAAAATGAAATTTTGTTTTCTATTTTTATTATCCCTGTCATTGAAAAGGTTGTCACTAGCATTTAACCGAATTATTACGGGAAGAAGCATTAGTAATTATCGAATGATGATGGGAGGATTAAGATGCGGGTCAAACGGATCGTCACGAATATTGAAGCGCAGGATATTACCGCTGCAAAACGCTTTTACGAGGATGTACTCGGTCTTGAGTTATTAATGGATCATGGTTGGATTAGAACTTACGGTTCGAGCGAAGAGATGAGCATACAAATTAGTTTTGCCACACAAGGGGGATCTGACACGCCTGTGCCTGATATGTCAATCGAAGTCGATGATCTCCAAGCTGCTTTTGATGGCATGAAAAAAGCTGGGTTTCCAATCGAATATGGCATCGCTGTGGAGCCATGGGGTGTTCGGCGTTTCTATGTACGCGACCCATTTGGTAAGCTTATCAACATTCTTTCTCATGAGCATTGAGGCAAGGTGAAATTTATTGTTTACAGCATGAGATAAACGGATGAAGCCCGCCGACCAACAGGTCAGTGGGCTTTATTTTTATGTGGTGCATAGATGGTAATAACATTCATTCTTCTACTGAATTACTGACCGTGAACGGGTGCTTCTTTAAGCTGTGCAAGTATGATTTCTATTGTATTATCAATAAATGATTGTTCTGGACGTGCTTTCAATATTACCGTTAACCCAATTAACGATACGATTAGCGACTGTGATAAAGCTTTCGCGTTTACTGAAATTTCGAGCTCACCCGATTGTATGCCCCGTTCGATGGTCTCTAGAAATATGACGGACAGGTACATTTGATGTTCTCTTGTGAGAATTTCGAATTTTTCATCATGCGGCGCAAGCTCGACTATCGTATTGATGCTAAAGCATCCACGGTTGCGATTTTCTCCGTATTCCTCAGCAACAACCCCTTCAAAATAATGGCGAAAGGCATCCTTTACAGAGGAATAGCTCTGAAGCTTGGTTCGAACGAGAGCAGCGCGCGACATCGTATATTTGCGCAGTGCAGCTTCGAATAATTCTTTTTTGTCACCAAAAGCTGAGTATAGGCTAGGTCGTTGAATACCCATTCTGGAAGTTAAATCGCTAAGTGAGGTAGCCTCATAGCCCTTCTCCCAAAACAGCTGCATAGCTGCATCCAATGCTTTTTCTTCGTCAAATTCGCGGGTTCTTCCCATAGTCAAAACCTCTCGGTACTCTTTATTTTCTAGTGTTTAATCAAATACAATAGTCAATCGTCTATATTTACGTACCAATTGGTATGGTATTATTTTATAATTTGCGATTTGCAATGTCAAATGAAAGATCCGTTAATCACAATATAAACTTGGTTTTTAACCTAAAACCATGTGAAAACATTTTTCCGTTGACAGAGATCGTTTTTATGCGCTATATTTACCGAGCAATATAACGTACCGATCGGTACATAAAAAATAGTTTTTAAAATGAATGAAGAAAAGGTGTGTTTGAAATGGAGGAGCTTAGAGAAAAAGCAGCAGTCTATAACAAGGTAAAGATGAATTCATCACAGGGAACAAATAACGATCGCAATTCCGTTCAGGGTTCCTCCATGACTCGCTTGGTCACACTGTTGTTTGCAGTTGCCTGCGGGATGTCTGTTGCGAATATCTATTTCGCACAACCGCTGCTCGATCATCTGTCGATGGCGTTTGGAATTGACTATTCAACCATTGGCATTCTGATTACGATCACCCAAATTTTTTATGGATTGGGATTGTTACTGTTGGTACCGCTTGGAGATTTACTGAACCAGCGCCGACTCATTATCGGTCAGATGTTATTTTCCGTGATCGCTCTAGTTATCGTTGGGTTTGCCTCCTCCAGCCTGATGCTTTTCGCAGGTATGGCCTTGGTGGGACTGCTTGCGGTTGTAGCTCAGACGCTTGTAGCATTTGCAACGAGCATAGCTGCCCCTGCCGAAAGAGGACGTGTCGTTGGCGTGGTAACAAGTGGAATTGTTATTGGAATCCTTCTTGCACGAACGATAGCAGGAGTATTAACAGATATAGCGGGTTGGCGTTCCGTATATTTATTTTCTGCAGCATTGATGCTTCTTATGGTTGTTGCATTATTTAAAGTTTTGCCAAATGCAAAGCGAGAAGTGAAATCACTGTCTTATCCTCAGCTGCTTAAGTCGGTGTTTATGTTGTTCGTACAAGAGAGGATCCTACGTATAAGGGCAGTTCTGGCTATGCTGATTTTTACGGCTTTCAGTATATTGTGGACTTCATTAGTACTGCCCCTTAGCGCACTGCCATGGTCTCTTTCTCACACTGCCATTGGGGCGTTTGGCCTCGTGGGCGCTGTTGGAGCGTTAGCTGCTGCAAGGGCGGGAAAGCTTGCCGATCAAGGTTATGGACAGAGAACGACGGGCATAGCTTTGATTCTATTGCTCCTATCATGGTTGTTAATCAGCTATACAGATCAGTCGCTATTCGCCTTGGTTATTGGCATTGTTCTTCTTGATTTGGCTGTGCAGGCGGTACATGTCACGAATCAAAGCATGATTTTCGCATTGCATGCGGAAGCTCGCAGCCGGCTTGCAGCGGGATACATGGTTTTTTACTCCATTGGAAGTGCCGTTGGTTCGATCTCATCGACGCTTACCTATGCCCATTACGGCTGGAACGGAGTATGTTTGCTTGGAGCATCGGTTAGTACACTCGCTCTTCTGTTTTGGGCAATGACGAGGCGTACTGCCCCTGCCGTATGAAAATAAATATTTTGAACAGGAGAGATTGACCATGGAAATAGGTATAACTTCGTTTGTAGAAACAAAGCCGGATATTCAAACGGGTGCAGTAATAAGTCATGCGCAGCGATTGCGTGAGGTTGTCGAGGAAATTGTCCTTGCCGATCAGGTGGGACTTGATGCGGAGGCAATCGGGACTCTGCAATCCGTGCTGGACTGCTCGGCCTGCCATTGATGCTGGCGATCATTGGCGGTAGCCCGATGCAATTTGAACCACTGGTACAGCTTTATAAGAAAGCGGCTGCGCATGCCGGCCATGATGAGTCGCGCCTTAAAGTGGGGTCTCATTCCATAGGTTTTGTTGCAGAAAATACGGATCTAGCAGCAGATACATTTTTTCCTTCCACGCAAGCAGGCATGAATAAACTGGGGAAAGAGCGAGGCTGGGCGCATTATGACCGTTCCAGCTTTGATGCCGCGCGGAGCTTTGAAGGAGCACTTTATGTGGGTGATCCGGAAACTGTTGCCCAAAAAATAATTCATCTTCGGAAAAATGTAGGCGTTACGCGTTTTATGATGTACGTGCCTTTAAGTACTATGCCGCATGATCAAGTGATGAGAGCCATTGAGCTGCTAGGAACAGAGGTTGCGCCACGCGTCCGAGAGGAAATTGCCAAGTGGGAAGCGGAGACGGAAAAAGAATCATAATTCAGCTGTAGCTGGTGTAAGCGTTGCTCCCCCACAAACGGCTATAATAAATCATTACCTTGCCCGTATACATCCCAAATCTCTATACTAAAAACAAACAGATGACATGGTGGGCTTCGGCTCCATATCGAAAGGAGGCCTCGGCTATGCAAAGGACGAGTTGGGAAAAGTGGAATGGTCATAATGGTTCTATTTTCTGGTTAACGGGGTTGTCCGGTTCAGGAAAAACGACGCTTGCTTGCGGGGCGGAGAGTGAGCTGCTGAGGCGGGGGGTCAGATGTGTCATCATTGACGGCGATCGATTACGGCAAGGCTTGAATCGGGATCTTGGGTTTACGGAAGAGGCACGACTGGAAAATATGCGCCGTGCAATGGAGATTGCGGATATGTTTCTAGAGAAAGGTTTTGTTGTCCTTGTACCGATGATTTCCCCTTATGAATCGTACCGAAAGCAGATCAAGCAGCGGTTTGGTCCGGATGATTTTGCTGAAGTGTATGTGAAATGCTCACTGGAGGAATGCGAACAACGTGATCCCAAGGGCTTATATCGCAAAGCGAGAGCAGGAGAAATAAAGGATTTTACGGGCATTGATTCCCCTTACGAGACGCCGATACAACCTAATATGATCATAGACACGGAGAAGTTTGGCGAAGCAGATGCTATAAATGCGCTTGTTGCGTACATCGAATCCCGATTGAACAATATCTAGAATAGAGAGGGTGATATATAAATGAGACCGGAAAAAAGTTATACGATATGGTTTTCACAGCGTACAGGGAGTACCCTGCTGAACGAAGCTCTTTCATCAACTGGCCTAGCAGGAAATCCTGCGGAATGGCTGCTCTTCAATGATCCCAAGACAATGACGGTGGACAAAATGGAGCAGATGTGGCGGGAAGGTACTTCGTCAAATGGTGTTTTTGGCTTGAAAACAAGTATGAATAGCGAATGGATCACTGCATTTCGGAACATCTTTCAATTGCCTGATACGGCGACAAAAGCTAGTGTCTGGCGTGCAGCTTTTCCGAATTGCGATAAACATATCTATATGACGAGAAGAAATAAAGTCCGTTTAGCCGTATCTTGGTGGCGGGCCATCGTATCCGGAGAGTGGCATCGGCAGCATGGCCAAAAACCGCAAGAGCATGATATTGCCGATAAGTATAATTTTGATGCAATCAACCATTTGTTCATCGAAAGCTCGCTTCGGGAAGCGGCGATGGAGGACTTTTTTACAGAAGAAGGGATCGTTCCACTTACGATCGTTTACGAAGATTTTATTCTCGATTATGAAGGAACAGTGCTGAGGGTGCTGGATTTTCTGAACATTCAGTCCGAGTCGGTGAAGGTTGCTCCGCCAGCTTTTGATAAGTTAGCAGAAGATGTGGCAGAGCAGTGGGTGCAGCGTTACCGTCAAGAGCGACAAGCGGGAAACGAAACAAAAGTGTGGTAATTACGATTAATTGATGTCTTAGCTCTTAGTTGAGGCGCAAGCATTCGCGGTTTTCCGCTAACGCTCGGATACAAGCAAACGCGAGCGATCTATGTGATACGTCCCATGTTGATAAATAGCAAGACGGAGCTGCAGCCGCAGCCCCGATTAAGAATGATTAAGATACCTCTGGAATCTGAGCAATTAACACTTTGACACCTTTGTTCTCAATATCCTCAATAGCCGTTATGCTGGCTTCACTATCGGTAATTAATAGATCCATATCGGTGATGGGGCCTTCTTTTGCAAAAAAATCGACGCCTAGCTTCTCATGAGGAGCTAGACAAATTCGTTTTCTAGAAATTTCGACCGCCGTTCGTCCTAATGAAGCTACTTCTGGAGAAGAGGTGCTTACCCCGTTTTTAGAAATTCCGCCCCCAGCAGCGAAGCACAGATCTAAAGTGAATTGTCTAAGAAACTGATTAGCGAGTGTATCGGAAATGTTTCCGGAACTTTTCACTTTGCCGCCTATCAAATAAACATCAATTTCTTCACGATCCTTCAACGCATCAGCCACTCTGATTGCATTCGTAACTACCGTAAAAGGTACCTCAGGAAGAAACTTTAACATGCCGTAATGGATGCCTGCACTGCCTATAAATACAGTATCCTTTTCTTGTATAAAAGAAGCTGCTAATTTCGATATGGCATCTTGATGCGGTGAAGCCTCTTTATAACGAAGGTTTGGCGGGAGCGGGGCGCTGCGGACTTTAGCAGCTGGTATTGCGCCGCCATGCGTACGTTTGAGCAGCCCTTTCTCCTCCATAATCGATAGATCCCTTCGGATGGAATCAATCGACAATTCAAACATATCCGCTAGTTCCTTGGCGAGTACTCTGCCGTTTTTTTGTAGCAGCTCAATAATCTTGTCACGACGCTCATCGGTAAACAAATCGAATCGCCTCCTCTGGATTTTATAACCAGTTACAATTCCATATTATTCGGTTTTATTCAGTTTTGTTCTGGTTTTGGTTGAGGGGCAGCCATTCCTGTAGTTGGTCCGCACATTTCAGTCGGAGAGGACCGATTGACGTTTGATATATCGCCGATGAATCCTGATAATGTAAAGCTAGTAGGCTGGAAGCATATAAAAGGCCCGCAGAAAGGTTATATTTTAAAAAGATAAGGTAAAATTTGAGCTTTATAGATGACTAACTATACCGATAGAGGTGTACTTGCATAGTTTGAAGTAGACCTATTTCAACATTACTAAGAAAAGGAATGTGATTCGAAGTGGAAAGAAGAAAAAGAGCTCGTATAAGCGCAATTCTTCCTACTGTAGATGAACCATTTAATGACTTTAGTCAACCGGTTGATTCTACTTTTGAGCCTGGTTTTGAAAGAGCAGGGTCTATGTTTAGTCGAATCGGCGGTATGGATGGAATCATGTCCATGATGGGAAGAATGCAGCAGTTGTTTGGCTTCGTTCAACAGATCCCTCCTACTTTCAAAGTAGTTGGTTCATTTTTTGGACCAAAGGCAACCGTCAGCAATCTATCCAGAAAACCGGCAAGAATAAAAAATAAAAAATACGACGCAAAGTCACGGACAGCCGCAACTTCGCGTCGCACGACAAAAAACAGATAGAGTAACGTAGAGCAATCCTTTTATTAAAAGCCATAAAAAAAGGTTAATCATAGCGATTTAATCTAATCTCCCATCTAACTTGCGAGTTCGCTTTTTCGCGAGAATAGTTGGGTGTTTTCTTTGATTTAATACCTAGCTCACGGCTAGTGCTTCATTTTGCTCAAATGCTTTGGCTTTATTCTAGCGATGATAGGCAGCGTCAGCAGCAGTACGAAGCTGGAAGTCCCGTACACAAAAATTAAAGAGGTCGCTTCTTTCAGAAACCCTGAGCAAAACGTACCGATTAACATAAATCCGATAAATACAGGAACCATCACACCGTTAACCCGGCCAACGTATTCATCCTGTACGGATTTGATAAATAGCATATTCAGCAGTACTTGCAGCACGGTATAAAATAAACCGACCAGCAGATGGAATGATGCGGTTAACCAAACGTAAGTGGAAAGCGCCTGAACGAGCACTCCCGTCGCCGTTACAATAATAACAACGGTAAATATTTTCCGAGTTTCAAAACGATTGCCAATAGAAGCAGCTATTAATCCCCCAGCTAACATCCCGACTCCGTATAACATACTAAACCATTGCAAATTCTCTTTCGGTAATTGCAGCCTTTCCGTCAATATAAATACATCGAGTGGTTGAATAAGTCCCCAAGACAGACCATCAATAGCAAACCATACGGCTATAACAACCAATATTCTATTTTGACGGAGGTAGATCATGCCCTCTTTAATTTCTTTCAGAACAGAGCTGTTTTCTTTTTTCTCTTCACGGGTCTGTTTAGGAAGAAACGAAAGGAAGGAGGCAGAAAGGGCGAATAGGATCAATAAGCTGTATAAGGATACCTTAAGTCCAAAATTAACGTAAATAGCGGTACCGATGACAGGCCCAACAATCATGAAAATCGAGTTCATGCTTTGCGTTAAACCAACTGCTGCTCCAACATGCTGCGGTTCGACAAAACGTTTAATGAGCTTAATGGATGATGGCTGAGAGAACTGTGTAATAATAGTGGATACGAAAGTGGCGATATAAATAGCTGGCCAGAAGCCTAGATCCAAAACGCCAATGATGAGCAAAATAGATACGATACTTAATAAGTCAGCTATAATCATCGTTTTTTTGGGATTCCACCGATCAACGAGCGCCCCGCCTACAAGGGCAACAGCAAAGATAGGAAAATATTCGATAACCGTCAGCATCGACACAGCGACCGGGTCATTATTTGATTTTTCCAATACAAAAAAGAGCAAAGCAATGTTACGTATCCATGTACCTATATTTTGCAATAAATCAGAAGCGGTAACTAATAAATAAACACGATTACTAAATAATGTTTTCATATGGTTTCACCTATTATGTTTCTATAAATTTAATTCCATGACCATTCCGACAACCGGCCCTTCTGCATCAATCTCACCGTTTAAGCGGAATCCAAAATGTTCATAAAGCTGTTGAGCACGCGAATTATGTTGATGGAGGCTCAAATAAATGGTTCTGATTTCAAATAATTGCTGAAAATATTCGAGTAGTATAGGAATAAACCGCTTGGCATATCCGTTTCCTTGGAATCGGTAATCAATCATAAAGCGGTCAAGCCACACACTCTTGTTCACGTTGTTTTGCCAGCCGTACATCGCATAGCCGACTAAAGTTTCGCCATCATATAATGCAAGCGAAGTTGCGTTTTTCTCAAATAAACATTCGGCTAAAGAAAAGGCGTTGCTTTCAATAAATGATTGCTGCTCCTTGGACACCAATAATGCGGCTACAGCGCGCCAGTTTTCTGTTGATACTTCACAAAAATGAAGACTCATTCTGTTCACTCGCTTTCTTTTACAGTAAATTTCAATACTCATGAAACTATTTTTGTTTTTATAGTTTTCTAGCTGTTTAAAAAAAGAATAAAAGCGTTGGCTTTTATTCTCCCTTTGCAGCTCTAGGCACTAGTCCAAATAGAATAATATCGACAATGGTGGATAAAGCTTCGGAAAGCGTAATATCATTTTTTTGATAAAAGCGTTGATCGAGTGTTGAGTTTGCTGCGTCGATCATTAGCTTCATAATGACAGATATATTTTTGTTAACTATTATACCTTCGTGAATGCCTTGTTCAATGACGCTGCGCAATGCATCCCAGTCATCGGTCAGCGCATCATCAATTTTTTTCCATTGCTCTGGGTAGTAGCGCTTCATTTGCTCCAATATCCGTATATCATATAATTCATAATGTTTTGTTAGAAGGGTTACAATACCTCTGATTTTCTCAATAATGGATAAGCTTGCGTCTTGCGTGATCAGAGCTGTTTTCTCATCGAATTCACCTAAAGTTTGCGCAATGAGTGCTTCCAAAATACTTACTTTAGAAGGGAAATGCTCGTACAATGTCCGTTTGCTAATCCCTAGCCGAGAGGCCAAATCGTCCATTGTAAATTTGATTCCTTTATCATGAATCTCTTCGATAAATGCTTTCATAATTCGATCTATCAAGAACAGACCCCCTGAGAGAAAACTTTTAGACTTGATAAAACTAAAAAAACTATAATAGTTTTATRCGACAATATTAACCACTTGCCTTGCTATTGTCAATCGCGAACTGCGCTTTGGAGAGCTGCATTTGATTATTGGAGTTTAAGAGAAAGAGGGAATGTGTTGAACATGTATAAAAAAAGGCCACGATAATCACATGGAGGATACCGTGGCAAAGATGGGTTCAGATGAAGTTAATTAAATCAAAATTGGTTGATTAGATAATGGCAGCGGGGCAGGCTTGCCTATTAAATAACCCTGAGCAAGAGTGATCTGCTGCGTTTTACAGAAATCGAGCTCTTCTTTCCGTTCCACTCCTTCTGCTAAAACCGTAGCACCAAACGATCTCGCACTTCGCACGATGTCTGCAATGAGCTTCTGTTTCTTATCGTTGCTATCGCAGTGGCTTACCAATTCACGATCTATTTTTACAAAATGGGGCTTGAGCTCTTCCAAAACGTCTAACGTAGAAAATCCAGATCCAACATCATCCAGTGCAACTTGAATACCGTGCTCTTTGTATACATTAAAAATGTTTTTTAAATGCAACACATCCGAAATCTTTTCCGTTTCTACGACTTCAAAAACAAAATCCTGCGGGTCCTGCTCATATTGCTCAATCGCCTCAAAGGTATGACTTAAGCAATAATTAGGATTATAAATGGATGAAGGCAAAAAGTTTATGAACCGTTTTGTTCCCTTTTTGAGGTGCATGGCACTGACTTGAATTGCTGAAATACGAGCAGAGCGATCAAGAAAAGAATGCAGGCCAGTTTGCTGTGCAACCTGAAAGAGTTCATAAGGTTGGAAGGCAGGTTGCCCTTCGGCAGGGCGCATGAGAAACTCATAGGCGAAAATGTTTTGGCTATCGATATCCATAATGGGCTGCATAAAACTTGTAAAATGATTATCAGCTATCATATGGACGAGGTGATGGTGATGAATGCGTGCGGCAAATAGGTTGAGAGGGAGACGATTGGGAGTCAAAGCAGAGCTTGTCTCTCCTACGTTCCCAAATTCGATTTGAACAGCTGATTGCTCCTCCGGACTCAATTGCTGCAACAGCTTGTTCAAATACTCCAAAAGCTGTTCTTTGGATGTGTATTGTATCTGTTCGGATTTCTGCGGGGTAACGAGTTTTATCTTACCTTGGTCTTGAATAGGGGGGACAAGCTCACAATTTTGACAACTCATGATGGCACCGCCTAACCCGAAATATGTTAAAAATTTCATGTTAATTATATCAAAATTATCGAATCGTGTCGAAGTTCATGAACAATTTAATCCCACATTGAGTTGTAGGGCCTATAACGTTTATAATAAAACGATAATATTCCAAAAGAAAAGGTGTCATTCATGAGCATATTAAACGTAGAACGACTAAGCCACGGCTTTGGAGATCGCGCGATCTTCAACGACGTATCCTTCCGCCTGCTTAAAGGCGAGCATATTGGACTGATCGGCGCTAACGGCGAGGGCAAGTCCACTTTTATGAACATTATTACAGGTAAGCTGCAGCCTGACGACGGCAAGGTTGAATGGTCGAAGCGCATGCGCGTAGGTTATCTCGATCAGCATGCGGTTCTCAGCAAAGGAATGACGATGCGGGACGTGCTGAAGGGAGCTTTTCAGTACCTGCTCGATATGGAACAAGAAATGAACGATATGTACGGCAGAATGGGCGATGTAACGCCAGAGGAACTCGAGCAAATGCTTGAGGATGTTGGAACGATTCAGGATACGCTGACGAATCAGGATTTCTATTTGATCGATGCGAAAATTGACGAAACGGCTCGTGGTCTTGGCCTTACGGATATTGGTCTTGATAAGGACGTTAATGATTTGAGCGGAGGGCAGCGGACGAAGGTGCTTCTAGCGAAGCTGCTGCTGGAGAAGCCGGACATTCTGCTTCTCGATGAGCCGACGAACTATCTCGATGAGCAGCATATCGAATGGCTGAAGCGTTACTTGCAAGAGTACGAGAATGCATTTATTCTCATTTCACATGATATTCCGTTCCTTAACAGTGTAATTAACCTCATTTATCATATGGAGAATCAAGAGCTGAACCGCTATGTTGGCGACTATGAATACTTCCAACAGGTTCATGAAATGAAAAAGCAGCAGCTTGAATCGGCATATAAGCGTCAGCAGCAGGAAATAGCTGATCTGAAGGACTTCGTAGCACGCAACAAAGCGAGCGTAGCGACGCGGAACATGGCGATGTCGAGACAGAAGAAGCTCGATAAGATGGATGTCATTGAAATTGCGAAGGAAAAGCCGAAGCCGCAGTTCAACTTCAAGGACGGAAGAACCTCCGGCAAGCTCATATTCGAGACGAAGGAGCTTGTTATCGGATATGACAGTCCGTTGTCGAGACCGCTTGATCTTCGTATGGAACGCGGTCAGAAGATTGCTCTCGTAGGGGCGAACGGTATTGGTAAAACGACGCTGCTTCGCAGTATTTTAGGCGAAATTCCAGCTATATCGGGTACGGTACAACGCGGGGAGCATCAGCAAATCGGATATTTCCAACAGGAAATTAAGGATGCAAACTACAATACGTGTATTGAGGAAGTGTGGAAGGAGTTCCCTTCACTCTCCCAATTCGAAGTACGTGCGGCACTCGCGAAATGCGGGCTGACGACCAAGCATATTGAAAGCAAAATTGCGGTGCTTAGCGGCGGCGAGAAGGCGAAGGTTCGCCTTTGCAAGCTGATCAACAGCGAAACAAACCTGTTAGTACTGGATGAGCCAACCAATCACTTGGATGTCGATGCGAAGGATGAGCTGAAACGTGCGCTTAAGGCGTACAAAGGAAGCATTTTGCTTATCTCTCACGAACCAGAATTTTACCGCGATGTTGTAACCGATACATGGAACTGTGAATCTTGGACGACGAAGGTATTTTAAATCGTCTAATATAGTCAGAAATAGGAGACGAGCCTGCAGGCGCGTCTCCTTTTTTGCGTATGGCAGGTGAAACCTTTTCGTTGGTTCATTAAGGCAAGAGTAGACAAGGCTGCATACAGATGCTAGGTTTAAAGCTGATGGATTTGACCTAGGATATTTGGGTAAGGCCAGTTTAATTCTTTTATTACATTAAGCAAAGTAGGTTTAAAAGAATGAATAATAGCGATCAGCCGATTTATCGATTTAGCGAAGCACCTATTTGGGAGCTGCAGCGCGCTTATTTTGAAGAGCAGGGCATCGAGGCGTGGCAAAATGATGAAGTGCCGCAGTACATTACGAACAATCCTGTGATCGCGTCTGCTTATGCGGAGATCATATTTGGATTTTTACAGGATAGAGCAAGGTTAGGTGGCATATCGGAGGAACCGATTACGATCCTTGAGCTTGGAGCAGGCTCGGGTCGACTAGCCTATCAAGTGCTGACGGCATTATGTGAGCTGATAGATTTTGCTGGTATGGAGCTTCCGCCGTTTCGTTACATCATGAGTGATTTGCCAGTCAAAAATATTGACTATTGGCAGCAGCATGAACGCTTACAGCCATTTGTCCAGCAAGGCATACTCGATTTCGCTAAGTTTGACGCGGTACGTGATACAGAGCTTCAACTGACGGAATCGGGTGTCACGATAAAGCAGGCAGGCCTGAAGGAGCCGCTGCTGCTTGTTGCCAATTATTTTTTTGACAGCATTCCGCAAGAGCTCATTTATGTGGATGAAGGTCATATTTTTGAATGTAAGGTGTCCTTTGCGGTACCTGCTGCTGAGGAGAATGGCATAGATGTATCGGACATGCTGGTGAGCATAGAGCCCGAGTATCATTACCGAAGGGCAGCCGAGTATGAAGAGCAATCGTACCCCTATCGGAATGTGATCGAGCTGTATAAGCAGCAGCTTGAGGATTCGCATATCCTCTTCCCGGAGATTGGGATGGATTGTCTTGAACGGCTTGGACGGTTATCACAAGCGGGATTTGTACTGCTTACAGCCGATAAAGGCGATCACCGAATGGAGAACTGGGCATTTGCTGAGCCGCCCGAACTGATTCATCACGGCAGCTTTTCGCTCACGGCCAATTATCATGCGATACAGCATGTTTTTGAACAAAAAGGCGCATTGTCCTATTTTACTAACCATCATTATAAAAATTTGAATGTCGGCTGCATCATCATGCTGGAGAAGCCAGCGACCTATGCGAACACACGCTTAGCTTATCGTCGTTTTGTCGAACGTTTTGGACCGGATGATTTCTTTAGCTTGAAGCTATGGTTTGACGAGCATTTGGAATCGCTAGAGATGTACGCCATTTTAGCTTTCTGGCGACTGAGCCGCTACGATGCGCAATTGTTCATTCAAAGCGCTGAGCGCATACACTCGCTGCTGCCAGATAGCAGCGACGAAGAAGCCGATGATCTTCGGCAAGGCATGCAAATGATGTGGGCGGGCTATTATCCGATGAATGAACAGCACCATTTGGCTTTGGCATGCGGAAGTCTGCTTTATGAGCTGGAGCTGTATGCGGATGCGAGGCTATATTTGGAGCGTTCGATGGAGGCTGGCAAGACGACTGTGGATGCACTCTACAAGCTGGCGATTTGCTGCTATGAAGAGGGCGAAGAGCCAGCAGCATTGCAATATGCGCATCAAGTTTTGGCGATGGAGCCAGAACATGAGGAAGCGAAGTCGTTGTTAACCGCCTTCAAATAGGAGGAGGAGCAGCCTTTTTCAATGTTCCGCGCACGTCGAATTGGTGTAATAAGCACGTATGTGTGCTTACGGACGAGCYACATAGGCTATTTTGAGGCTGTAAGCGCAAATRTGYGCTTACAGCCATTTTTCATTGTTSCGCRCACGTCGAATTGGCGYAAKAAGCACRTATGTGTGCTTACGGACGAGCTACATAGGCTATTTTGAGGCTGTAAGCGCAAATGTGTGCTTACAGCCATTTTTCATTGTTCCGCGCACGTCGAATTGGCGTAAGAAGCACATATACGTGCTTACAGCTTTTTTCGTTGCTGCACACTGGGGTGGTCATTTCTCTGACTGAGGCTGCATACGGTAATGTTTTGGACTGGTGCCATAGAAGGCACTGAAATGGCGTGTAAATGGATGGATAGAGGCATAACCAAGCTTCTCGGCAATGGCGGTAACGCTCAACTCGCTTTCGAGCAAGAGATGGGAAGCGCGTCTCATGAGCAGCTTGTGATGGTAGGCTTTAGGCGTGAGTCCGGTTTCTCGTAAAAACAAAGCATGAAAGTAGGTTCGCTTCAGCCCGCAAAATTCCCACCATGTCTCGACGGACTCGCGTTTCTCAGGATGAGCGTTTAGATGCGTGAGCAAGCGGACGATGCGATAATCGGTAGGCTGGTGCGTATGAATCGTATTGTACCAGTTCAGAATCCAAGCATAGAGCAAGCTGTTCATCATCTCTGTTCGGTAAAATTGCGTATCGTTATACAGCTTAGCGAGCATTAAGAAGGAATCATACAGCTCTGGATAAGGCTGCAAGGAAAATACGCATGGCAGGGTGTCGAGTTCATCACATGCCATGGAAGGGGCGACGGTATTCAGCTCGAACGGCTCCGGGGCGTAGATGAACGTTCGATTGGCAGAGACGGGATCACTCTGATTCCAGAGATCACAATACAAATTGTAGGAGGACAGCGGATGGTCGGATGAAATATGGAAGGCGTGAGGCTGCTCTGGCCTAAGAAAGATCAGCGTTCGATTGTTGATGGGGTATTTCTTGCCGTCAATCTCCATTTCTCCGGGACCATCAGTAAATAAATGAAAGGCATAAACGCTGCAAATGCGCAGCTTCTCATTGGAGCTGCCATCATAAAGGTAATACATGGAATCTCCGACATGAGGCGTGATCTCGTTCAGCTTCTTCAAGCGAACACCCTTTTCTTTGGTATATTCATATAAAATTTAGCGGATGAATTGTCAACTTAATGGATGTCTGATCAAATACACGTTCCTGTATAGATGATACAATAACAAAAATATTAGGGAATGAACAGCAATAGCTGATGTGGATCAATTAACAACATAAATCTTTTCTTTAGCTACATTAACGATTGCGTGTATATGGAGGAATGCCTTTGAGATTTAAAGATAAGGTTGTGCTTATAACCGGCGGCGGTTCTGGTATCGGCGAGGAAAGCGCACGGTTGTTCGCGGCAGAAGGCGCACAAGTCGTCATAGCGGATTGGAATGAGCATGAAGGGCAGCGCGTGGCTGATGAAATCAATAAACAACAAGGATTTTTGAAAGGGCTTCCATATATAAGTGCACGGGCAGTTCAGACGGATGTATCGCATGAGAGTGCGGTTGAAGCGCTTATGAAAGAAACGGTTCAGACATTCGGCAAGCTCGATGTTCTGTATAACAATGCGGCGGTTATTTTGCCAAAGCCGCTTGAGGAAATCGATGAGCAGTCATTTGACCATGTTCTTGCGGTAAATGTGAAGGGCGTGTATCTGATGATCAAGCATGCGATTCCGCTATTGCGGCAGACCAAAGGCACGATTGTGAATATGGCTTCGCTGAACGGTCTTATCGGGCAGCGGAATAATCCGATTTATGCTGCTTCCAAAGGTGCCGTTATTGCGCTGACGAAGTCATTGGCGCTCGATTTTGCAGCGGATGGTGTAAGAGTCAACTGTGTGTGTCCGGCCGGTGTGATGACGCCTTTATTGGAAGATTGGCTCAGACAGCAGCCTGATCAAGCAGCAGCGCTGGATGCGCTGAATGCGATGCATCCGCTTGGCCGATCGGCAACCTCGGAGGAGATTGCGCAGTCGGTACTGTATTTGGCTTCCCAGCAAGCGGCTTTTGTTACGGGTGTAGCTCTTCCGGTTGAGGGTGGAGCTTCGCTAGGCTATTAAACAAAAGGAAGGAAGTACAAACGATGAAAATTACAAAAGTTGAAACATTCGTTCTTCATGTGCCCATCGACCCGCCAATAACGGATGCGATTAATGTGGCGACGCATTGGGGACTGTCAGGCGTTCGGATCTTTACAGATGAAGGTTACGTCGGATACGGCTACACAGGAACCTGCGCCCATGGCGATGATATGATCGTCGACACGATTGAACGTTATTACGCTCCGGAGTTGATCGGCAAGGACCCTTTTATGGTAAAAGAGATTTGGGAGACGCTGCGGTATGGCAAAATGCACTGGATCGGACGGGCAGGCATTACGCATATGGCGCTTGCTGCTGTGGATATTGCGTTATGGGACATTATGTCGAAGGCGTCCAACAAGCCGTTATGGCAGTACCTTGGCGGACATAAATCAAAAGGCATTAAAGCCTATAACACGAACGGCGGCTGGTTGAACTGGTCGAAGGAGCGTTTGCTGAAGGATGTCACGGACATTGTTGAGCAGGGGTTTACGGGGGTGAAGATTAAGGTTGGCAAGTCCGATCCACATGAAGATTATGACCGAGTGAAGGCGGTGCGCAAAGCGATTGGCGATCAGGTGATCTTTATGATCGACGTTAATCAGCAATGGAATATTAATACGGCGATGACCTGGGGCAAGAAGCTGGAGGAATTTGATTTATTTTGGCTGGAGGAGCCGCTTAATCCTGATGATATTCTAGGTCATAAGAAGCTGGCGGATGCACTAAATGTTCCGATTGCACTCGGTGAGCATGTGTACTCGAAATATGCGTTCCGTGATTATATTCATCAAGGCGCTATCGAATATTGTCAGGTTGATGTTACGCGGGTAGCGGGTATTACGGAGTGGCTGCAGGTCGCGGGGCTGGCCGCTTCGTACGACATACCAATCTGCCCGCATGTCGGCGATATGGGACAAATTCACCAGCATTTGGTGGCGGCTACGCCGGGGGCAATGATGCTTGAGTATATCCCTTGGATCAGAACGATCTTTGTTGAACCGGCAACCGTCAAGAATGGACAATATGTGCTGCCGGAGCTGCCGGGCGCTTCCACTGAAATCATTCCTAAATATTTTAATGAATTCCGTATTCGATAGATAGCAGGGAAATTGACAATTCAATTGTTACACGAATCTTATAACTAAAGGATGGGGACTGCATGAATCATTCAAAGCTTTGGTATTCAGGGCCAGCAACGGATTGGAAGCAAGGACTGCCGATAGGGAATGGAAGAATAGGCGCGGTCATTCACGGTGGAATAGAAAGCGAAACATGGAACATGACAGAAATTACTTACTGGTCGGGTCAAGTGGAGCGCATTCAAGGAAATGGAAACCCGAAAGCCAATCTGGAGCAGATGAGAGAGCAGTTTTTCAAGGGCAATTATAGCGAGGGAGACCGGCTTGCTAAGCAAGGGCTGCAGCCGAATAAGCAAAACTTTGGCACAAACCTATCTGTGTGCGATATCAATTTGCGCTTCGAGCAGCAAGGGGAAGATCTTGTACGTGAGTTAAGCTTGGAAAAGGCAATTGTGCAAACTTCCTATACAAGCTCAGGCGGCAAAATAACACGTGAAACGTTCGCAACGCATGCCGATGGTATTGTTGTATCACGCATAAAGAGTGAGTTAAAAGGGGCAATATCCTTCTCGCTGAGCATTCAAGGAAGAACCGGAGATTTTGCAACGACAGCTGCGGATGACGATGCAATTGGATTCCGCGGCCAAGCGACGGAAGATGTGCACAGCAACGGAAAATGTGGTGTGTTTTGCGAGGGTATGGTTAAGGTCGTTGCCGTGGGCGGCATTATCGAAACCACTGGTAATGAAATCAAGGTATCGCAAGCGGATGAGGCGTTTATATATTTTGCGGTGAATACGGATTATGGCAGGACAGATGAGAATTGGGCTTCGGAATGCCATGCGCAAATTAACGATGCTATTGCCAAAGGTTATGAGCGCCTAAGAGCGGATCATATTGTAGATTATCGCGATTTGTACGCTCGTGTGACCCTTGATTTAGGCGATACGGCGAGTGCGAAGCTACCAACAGACGAGCGGATGAAGCAGCTTCGGAACGGGCAGTATGATGATCCGGATTTAGTCGCTTTATTTTTCCAATACGGCCGTTATCTAACGATTGCAGGCTCGCGCGAGGATTCGCCGCTGCCGCTGCATTTGCAAGGCGTGTGGAACGATGGCGAAGCGAATCGCATGGCTTGGAGCTGCGACTACCACTTGGATATCAACACGGAAATGAACTATTACCCGACGGAAATAAGCAATTTGGCGGAATGCCATGTACCTTTGATGAATTATATTGAACGTTTATCTGTCGCAGGCAGGCAAGCGGCTCAGGATTTCTACGGAAGCGAGGGCTGGGTGGCGCATGTGTTCTCGAATGCTTGGGGCTTCTCGGCTCCGGGCTGGGAGACGGGCTGGGGACTGAATGTAACAGGCGGATTATGGATTGCGATGCATTTGAAGGAGCATTATGAGTATGGGCTTGACCGCGATTTCCTAATGAAGCAGGCGTATCCCGTTATGAAGGAATCGGCGGTCTTTTTCCTCGATTATATGACTGTGCACCCTACTTATGGCTGGCTCGTAACCGGACCGTCCAATTCGCCTGAGAACAGCTTTTATCCGAGCGGCAGCAAGGATGAAGCTCAGCAGCTGTCGATGGGCTCGACGATGGACCAGCAGCTGATATGGGATTTGTTCACCTTTTGCCTAGAGTCGGCGAAGCTGCTGCAAATGGATTCTGAGTTCCAAGAGAAGCTGGAGCAAGCGTTATTGCTGATGCCGCCTCTCATGATCGGAAAAAAAGGACAGCTGCAGGAATGGCTCGAGGATTATGAGGAGGCGCAGCCGGAGCATCGCCACCTTGCTCATCTATTTGGCTTATACCCGAGCAATCAAATTACGCCGCGGAAGACGCCGGAGCTGAGTGCTGCCGCTAAGCAAACGTTGATTGGCCGGATGCAGACCGATGAGCTGGAGGATATTGAATTTACAGCTGTACTGTTCGCCACCGGCTTCTCCAGATTGTACGAAGGAGATCGTGCGCTAAAGCATATCACTCATTTAATTGGAGAGCTGTGCTTCGATAATATGCTGACCTATTCCAAGGCGGGTGTAGCCGGAGCGGAGACGAATATTTTTGTCATCGACGGCAATTATGGCGGAACTGCGGCGGTAGCGGATCTACTCCTTCAAAGCCAGCCGGGCGAAATTCACTTACTTCCAGCGCTTCCGGCTGTCTGGAACAAAGGGTCATACAAAGGACTGCGTGCCAAAGGAAATGTAGAGGTTGACGTCTCGTGGGAAAATGGCGTGCTGACTGAAGTAACGATTCAAGCTTTCTCTGCAGGTGAAACGGTCGTAAGATTCGGTGAGCAGGAAGTGCAAGTCTCTTTGATGCCCGGCCGCGTATATCGATTCGATAAAGACTTGAAAGCTCTAGTACAGCAAGAAGCTTAAACGGAATGAGCCTAGTCAGTGAATAAGACAACTACTTGTTTTTAATAGTAGTTGTCTTTTCGCGTCAGTAAGTTATTATAAATGAGCGAAGCTCTTTTGTTGCTTCTAGGCTTCTGTACTGCCTATGTTATGAAAGCGCTAACAATCAAGGGAGGTGGGTTGACCGTGCCAAAGTACTCAACCATTTTTCGGAAATTTCTCATTTCATATCTTATTATCTTGGTCATTCCAAGCATAGCAGGTTACGTTTCCTATCGTACTTCAATCTCGGTGACACAATCCATTTCCATTGAGAATAGCGTCACATTGCTGCAGCGGAGCCAGGATATTTTGGAGAGAAGGATGGTTGAGGTTGAGGGCTTCACAAGGCAGCTCGCTTTGAATCCTGATTTAAATAAATTAATGAATGAGCAGAAAAAAGGCGACATCGTCAACGTCTATGGCATTTGGAGCATGGTGAGACAAGTAACGCCGTTTAGCCAGACAAATGATTTCTTGCAAAACTATTTTATCTACTTAAATAACTATGATGTGATCTTTACGCAGGGCTCCGCCTATTTCCGTCCCGAACATTATTATCAGAACTTTCATTATAACGATCTTACGCTCGCGGAATGGAAGGAAACAGTACTGGACAAAACTCACCGAAGTGAAATTATGCCTCTTCGCTCCTTTACTAGCAATGCCAAACAATCCTCCGTCGTTACGTATATGCAGTCGCTCCCTTTGGACAGCTTTAGCGGCTCATCACCTGCTACTGTGGTCGTCATGATTGATGAAGAAAACATATCTAGCCTGCTCGCGGGAGTAGAGGATCGTTACGGCGGCTGGGCTCATATTAGCGATGCGCAAGGGAATACAGTAGGACTCCGCGGAATTAGCGAGGAAAATGCCAAGCTGCTGTCTTCGGATTCACGCCTCATCCAAGACAAAGTTAGCCAATTTTATAATAATGATCTTGTCATTACGATTCATTCCGAAAAAAATGGTTGGACCTATCGAGCGGGAATTCCAAAGCAGGTGCTGATGGAAAACGCAAATCAAATTAAACATATTACTTGGCTGGTGACAGGTATCGCTTTACTTCTCGGCCTGCTGGCTGGTCTGCTCCTGTCCTACCGAAACAGCGCACCAATGAATAGGCTGCTTACGGTAATGAAGGAGCAGTTTGGCAAGGATGGCATTACGGGCCGAAACGAATATGATTTTTTGCAGGGCAACATATCGAGCATCATTACGAGCAATCGCCACCTGGAGACGGAATTAAAACGGCAGCTTCCTTTAGTTAGAGATGGTTTCTTAAAACGGTTAATTGCTGGGGAGTTTCACACCACTGAGGAAATTACGGCAGCGGCTGTACAGGCGGATACGAGGTTTGATACAAATGAGGGTTATGTCGGTATTTTGCAGATTAATGGATACTCCGGCATGGACAACGTAGAAATACTGAACGAGCTGTATGCAGCAAGACTCATTTTGAAAAAGGCGTTAATCGATCTGGACAGCCAGCTGCATATGACGGATCTTGGCTCGGATCGAATTGTGACGATTATAACGTCCATGGAAGGGGAGTATGGAGTCGAAGCAGCTAAGCTGCGAATGAGTCATATTCTTGAGAAGCTGTCCGATATCGCTTATAGGGAGTATAAGATTTCGGTCACTGCAGCATTCGGAGATGCGTTCACGACTATTCTTGACGTTAGCCATTCCTATGAGCAGGCGAAGCAAACGATCGAGTATGCCGAATTTAATAGCAAAAAGAGCTTCGTATGGTTTACGGACTCTAGGCTTGAAACAGCGACATATTATTATCCAATGGACATTGAGCAGCGCTTGATTAGCACCATTCGTGCGGGAGATTCGGATGAGGCAAAGCGGATGGTTCATTCGGTTATGAATATTAATATGGAAAATAAGCAGCTTTCTATCGAGATGAAGCAGCAGCTGATCGGCGAGCTGAAGGGTACGCTGCTTAAGCTGCTGGACCAGAAAACGTTCATGGAATCCGAGTTGCTGCATGCGTTGAAAAATCAAATCATCGGCATTCAAGCTTCTAATCCAATGGCGGCTATACAGGAGGAAATCATCGAAATTGTAGAAGCATTATGCAGCATCATCAACAGCAAAAAAAATCATGTTCATATTCAAACCGTCGAGGAAATTAAGCAGTTTATTGCTGAGGCTTATGGCGACTCCGAGATGACCTTATACCGCATTGCAGAGCGGGTGGAGCGGCCGGAGAAATACATTTCCCAATTGTTCAAAGAGGTTACGGATATTAATGTCTCTGACTATTTGGAGATGATTCGTATAGAGCAGGCTTCCTCCTTATTACGGACGAACGCTTATACTGTTGATGAAATCGCTGCTCGCGTCGGGTACAACAGCTCTCATTCGTTCCGAAGAGCCTTTAAGCGAGTCATGGGCGTTGCGCCAAGCTCATATCGACAATCGATCGAAGTGTAAGCGTTCAGCGCAGTTACCGATAAGGAGAGGGTTTGAATGAAGAAAAGAATCGCAGGCCTATCTGCGCTTATACTTCTTGTAGTTTTACTGCTTGCCGCGTGCTCGCAAAGCAATGAGCCAGCTCATACGGATGCAGCTTCGCTTGCTTCCATAGACAAGCCGGTCGAGATTAATGTTTTCGCCCAGCAGGATACCAGCATCGATTTAAAAAAAAATGATTTTACGAGGCTGCTTGAAAATAAATTTAATGTCAAATTTAATTGGGACATTATTTCGATGGACGGCGCAAAGGAGAAACGGCAAATTTCACTTGCAAGCGGCGATTTTCCTGATGCTTATATTTTAACGGCCTACATTGACCAGTTCACACAATCCGATTTGTTGAAGTATGGCAAGCAAAGCGTATTTCTGCCGTTAAATGAGCTCATAGAGCAATATGCGCCGAACATTAAAGCCGCGATGGAAAAAGATCCGAAGCTTAAAGCTTTGAATACAGCTCCTGATGGCAATATTTATGGGCTTGTTGCTTATAGCGAATGCTTCCACTGCTCCTATCCAAACAAAATGTGGGTAAACACGAAGTGGCTTCAGCGGTTAGGGCTTGATATGCCCAAAACGACAGACGAATTCAAAGAGATGCTGAGAGCGTTCAAGCAAAACGACCCGAACGGAAATGGTTTGATGGATGAAGTTGCGCTGAGCGGCTCGACGGAAGATTTTGGCGTTCATATTGTTCCTTATTTGATGAATGGCTTCATTTATGATGACGACCGCAATTATTTATATATGAATAATGGGAAGGTGGATACAGCGGCCAATAAGCCGCAATGGAAGGAAGGGATTGCCTATATTAAGTCACTTTATGACGAGGGCTTAATTGATCCGGGAGCCTTTATTCAAAATGCCGAGGCGCTAAAAAAAGCTGGAGACAATGCAAATGCTGATATTCTCGGCGCAGCTGCAGCCATGCATCCTGCTATCTTCGTGAGTGAGCGAACGAAGGATTATGCACCGCTGCCGCCGCTTGCGGGGCCGTATGCTTCCTATGCTACCTTTGCCAGCGGCGGCATATCACCGGGAGCTAAATTTGTCATTACGAATAAGGCGAGCAAAGAAGCGCAAATTGCCTTAATTCGAATGGTTGACTACATGTACACGCCGGAAGGACAAACCCTAGCGCAATCAGGTCTTGAAGGCGTAGGCTGGCGAAAGCCGGTAGCTGGTGAGGTGGCGCTTGGTGAAGGGCTGGAGCCCAAATTTGCAACGCTGATCCCCATCGAAAGCACAGAGCAAAAGAACACCGGCTGGAGCGGGATGGCTCATTTCTATATGCCAAGAGATTATCGAGACAGCTGGGTCGCAAGCAAAGACATATACGCGCCCGACGGCTATGAGCGGAGGCTTATTGAAGCGACTCTGCTGTATGAGGGACATGAGCCAGATGAAATGTTTCCGGTGTGGAACATTTGGCTTGATTCGGCACAAGCTGATGAAGTCGGTATGCTGAGCACAAATTTGATGAATTACATCGATCAAAGCATGCTTCAATTTATTACCGGCAACTTGGATTTGGATAGGGATTGGGATACTTACGTGAGCGGACTAGAAAATATGCAGGTCGATCGTTTTATTGAAATCATGCAAAAAGCATATGACCAAAACAAACCTATGCACTAGAATTGCATAAGCAATAACCCGACTGCCCGAGCAGTCGGGTTTTTTTGGCGTTTCTAAGCAGCAATCCTGAAAATTGTACGCCGCTGCGGCGATTTGCCCCCTGAAAACAGGGGTTATTGTACGTTAAAAGACGCAAATGTACCTGTTTGGATAATATAGATTTCTACTATGATCATCGTATAGAAAGCGCTGTCATTTCATCGGCCATTAGCTACCTAGGGGGGGATTGTTCTGGAAAAAGAGATTGTATTGAATAACAAGCTGCTAAAGCAAAAGAGCAAGCGCAGCCTTGCGGATGAAGCGAGCAAAAGCTTCAAGAAGCATTGGCAGCTGTACCTTATCATTATACCGCCTGTATTGTTTTTTCTTATTTTTAAATATTACCCGATGTTGAATGCGGTGCTTGCCTTTAAGGATTACAACGTCATTAAAGGCATTTGGGGCAGCGAATGGGTCGGGCTCAAAAACTTCAGGCTTTTCTTTGAAAATCCGATGTTCTGGACGCTGGTCAAGAACACCATATACGTCAGCGGTTATTTATTGCTCGCGGGGTTTCCGATACCAATTATTTTGGCGTTGATGCTCAATGAAGTGCGAAATGGCCGTTTCAAACGGCTTGTACAGCTGGTCACCTTCGCTCCTTATTTTATCTCTACAGTCGTTATGGTATCGATCATTATGATGTTTCTGGCGCCGCGGCTTGGCTTTGTGAATGTGGCGCTCCACTACTTCGGCATGGATTCAGTCAACTTCCTTGGTGAAGCCAGCATGTTCCGATCGATCTTTGTTTGGTCGGATATTTGGCAGACGGCTGGTTATTCCGCGGTCATTTATTTGGCGGCGCTTGCGGGCATCGATCCTACGCTTTATGAGGCTGCCAAAGTGGATGGCGCTTCGCGATTTCAGAAAATCGTCCACGTTGATTTGCCGGGCATTTTGCCGACCATTACGATCATTCTCATTCTAAATGTAGGCAGCGTAATGGCGATTGGCTTCGAGAAAATTTATTTGCTGCAAAATCAGCTCAATATCGTTAATTCCGAAATAATCGCCACATACGTGTACAAAATTGGACTCTTAAATGCCAATTACAGCTTCGCTACAGCGGTAGGCTTGTTTAATTCATTCATCAATCTCTTGCTGCTGTTCACGGTTAACGGTTTGGCCAAACGGTTTATGAAATCAAGCATTTGGTAAAAGGGGAGTGCGCCTATGGCATCAACGAAGATAGCATCGCAGGCACCAATCAGACAAACGATTAAGGATTCAACAGGCGATAAGATTTTTTTGTTCATTATTTATGTCATATTGGCAGTTGTGTTGATCGCGGTTATTTATCCGCTTATTTATATTATCAGTAGCTCGATCAGCAGCCCGGCAGCCGTTACTTCCGGCCGTGTCTGGCTGTGGCCCGTTGATATTTCCTTTAAGGGCTTTAAGGTTCTGTTCGATACGCCGGAAATTATGAGAGGGTACGGGAACTCACTATTCTATACTGCAGCAGGAACGTTGATCAGCGTAGTGCTTACGGTCATGATTGCGTATCCGATGTCGCGCAAATCCTTTTTTGGCCGCAGCGTCATTATGATGCTCATTACGTTCACCATGCTCTTCAGCGGCGGTTTGATTCCAACGTACATGGTGGTGAAGGAGTTTGGCATGATCGATTCGCGGTGGGCGCTGCTCATTCCGAATGCCGTTTGGGTATGGCAGGTGATTATTGCACGCTCCTTCTTCCAGTCGTCCATTCCAGATGAATTGTTTGAAGCAAGCGAGATCGATGGCTGCAGCGACATCAGATTTATGCGAAGCGTGGTTATTCCGTTATCCAAGCCCATTCTTGCGGTGCTTTTCCTAATGTACGGCGTAGGTCAGTGGAATGCCTACTTCGATGCCTTAATCTTTCTCAAATCAGCGAAGCTGTTTCCGCTTCAGCTCGTTCTGAGGAGCATCATCATTATGAACAACAGCGCAAGCGTAACGGATGCCTTGAAGCAAGTGGAAAGGCAGCAGCTGTCAGAGCTACTTAAATATTCGCTGATCGTAGTCGCTACGCTGCCAGTTCTTATTATTTATCCTTTCGTACAGCGTTATTTCGTACAAGGAATGCTTGTTGGCTCAGTCAAAGGCTAACCGGAAAGAGGCAGAAACTGCGCTGGTTTGCATGAGAGGAGGTGGTTCATTTGTAGTGTAATTGCAATACAAAAGTATGGCACAAATCGAAAAAGGGAGCGATACATTTGAAAAAGAGACTCGTAAGTTTGCTCGCAATCATGCTGATGATCAGCTTGGTGCTTGCCGCGTGCTCGAATAATAAAGGAACTTCCAACACTAATAAGGCAACAAATACGCCAAAGGCACAATCGGAAGAGACGGGAGCAACCGCACCGGTTGAAATTACGATATTTGCGGTACAAGAGCCGAATATCGATATGGCTACGAATAAATTCACCAAATTTGTAGAAGAGAAATTCAACATAAAACTTAAATTTGAAACGACTCCACCGGATGGCGCGAAGGAAAAACGTCAGATTTCATTAGCGAGCGGAGATTACCCGGATGCGTATATGCTTCCTGGCTACATTGATCAATTCACGCAGGCTGATGTTGTGAAGTATGGAAAACAAGGGGTGCTGGTGCCTCTGAACGATCTGATCGAGCAATATGCGCCAAACATTAAAGCAGCTATGGAAAATAACTCTGACTTAAGAGCGTTCAACACGGCACCCGATGGCAATATTTACGGACTTGTCGCTTACAGCCAGTGCTTCCACTGCTCGTATCCGAACAAAATGTGGTTGAATACGAAATGGCTGGATAAATTGCAGCTGGAAATGCCCAAAACGCCTGAAGAGTTTAAGGCTGTATTAAAAGCGTTCAAAACACAAGATCCAAACGGCAATGGCATTGCTGATGAAGTGCCGCTAAGCGGTTCAATCGAGGACTTTGGCGTACGCGTCATTCCATTCCTCATGAATGGTTTTGTCTATGACGATGACCGCAATTACTTGAATCTAACCAACGGTAAAGTAGAGTCGGCTGCGCTTAAGCCGGAATGGAGAGAAGGCTTAACGTATATTAAATCGTTATACGATGAAGGCTTAATCGATCCGGGCGCCTTTGCACAAAACGCGGAAGCTTTCAAAAAGATTGGCGAAAATGGCGATGCTCAAATTTTGGGCGCTGGCGCCGGCATGCATCCTGCTATCTTCGTAAATATCGATGTAGGCAACAAAAACTCAGCTGATTACAACCCCGTACCTCCGCTTACAGGACCACATGGCTCGTTCGCGACTCATGATGGCGGCGGCGTTGCGCCGGGAGCAAAATTTGTAATCACAAATAAAGCATCTGAAGAACAAAAAATTGCGCTTATTAAATTGGTGGATTACATGTTTACAGAAGAAGGACAAACGAACGGCGCTTCCGGCATGGAAGGCATCGACTGGAGAAAGCCGAAGGAAGGCGAAGTAGCGCTTGGAGAAGGCGTTACACCGAAGGTAGCAACGATTCCTGCGGTTGAAGGCGAAGCGCCTCGTAATGCAGGTTGGAGTGGAACGGCTCACTTCTACATGCCAAGGGAATACCGAGACAGTTGGGTTCAAGGTACGGATATTTATGATTCCGCCAACTATGAGCGCAGACTGTATCAAGCGACGCTACTGTATCAAGGCCATGAGCCGAAGGAGCTTTTCCCATTGTGGGCGATTTGGATTGATTCAGCGGAAATCGATGAGGCAAGCATTTTGCAAACAAACATTAAGTCATTTATTGAGCAAAATGCGCTTCAATTCATTACCGGAAATAAATCGCTTGAGAAGGATTGGGACGGTTACGTGAAGGGACTCAAGGATCTGAAAATCGATCGTTATCTCGAAATTTTGCAAAAAGCGTACGACCAATCATTTAAATAATAGTGATTTCAAAGGATCAGGTTCTTTATTGCGAGATAAAAGCCTGATCCTATTTCATAAACAAAGGAGCTAAATAATGACGCAAATAATGAAAAAATCACGTTTGTGGCTGCTAATCGTTGTGATGATTACAGCGCAGCTAGGAATCGTGATACCAAAAACAGATGTTGCGGAGGCGGCGAATAATGGATTAGCTGCGAAGCCATATATGGGCTGGAGCAGCTACAGCTTGCAGGTTTATACGGGCAATGGGCAGTGGATTAACGCAGACAATATTAAGGCGCAATCGGATGCCATGCATGAGAAGCTTCAGCCTTATGGCTACGAGTATATTAATATCGATGCGGCATGGAATGGCGGAATGGACGAGTATGGGCGGCCAATCCCAAGTACAACTTTATATCCAAATGGCTTTCAAGAGGTGATCGATTACGTCCATGCGAATGGGCAAAAGATCGGCTTGTATGGCATTCCAGGTTTATCGCCGCAAGCTTATGATCAGGATCTGCCGATCTATGGCGCTCCCGGCTGCTCGATGAAGGACATCGCGGCTCAGCCGATTCAGGAGTCGGATTATTGGGGGCTCGGCTACAAAATAGATTTCAGCCAGCCATGCGCGCAGAGCTACATAAATTCAATTGCCGATCTTTATGGAGAATGGGGCATCGACTTTTTGAAATTTGACAGCGTGACGCCAGGCTCAGGCATTTCTGACCTTTCGTTGGATGCGCGTGACGATGTAAAGGCTTGGTCGCAGGCGCTGGCTCCCCACCAAATTTGGCTGGAGCTTTCCTGGGCGCTTGATATCAAATACATCGATTACTGGAAGCAGTATGCAAACGGATGGCGTGTGGACTGGGACATCGAATGCTACTGCGGCAACGGAGGTTTAACGGCTTGGCCTAATATCGCTAGACTATTCCCGAAAGCAGAGCAGTTCTGGCGTCATGCAGGTCCAGGCGGCTGGAATGATTTTGATTCATTGAATATCGGAAATGGAACAATGGATGGCATCACGAAGGACGAGCGGATGTCGGCGATGTCGTTCTGGGCGATTTCATCGGCGCAATTATACATCGGCAATGACATGACAAATTTGGACGATTACGGCATCGAGCTGTTGACGAATGAAGAAGTAATCGCGGTCAATCAGGCTGGCAGGCCGGGACATCCTGTATCGACAGCGACGGAACAGCAGGTGTGGTATGCGAATAATGGTGATGGAAGCTATACGGTTGGTTTCTTTAATCTCGGAAGCTCTGCTGCGACGGTTAACGTGAATTGGAGTGATATTGGCATCACCGGTCCAGCCACTGTCCGTGATCTGTGGAGCCATGAGGATTTGGGCTCATTTGCGACTGGATTCAGTGATGAAAATTTGGCTTCGCATGCTTCGAGGTTGTTCAAGGTAGTGGCACAGGATGGAACAGCAGCTGCTAATGACGACGACACCGGAATGAAATATTCTGGCCATTGGGTTCGCAACGGCGGGCAGGAGCTAGTCGGAGACAAGCAAAATCTCATTATTGATGTAAGGGATAACACAGCGCAAAACAGCAGTATTAGCCCATCTGCGGCAAGCTTCAATAAGAAGGCTTCGGAGCAGGCTGATGCTGCGACGGTAATGACGCTGAACGGAAATACACTGAATAGTATCACTAACAATGGAACGGTACTGTTGTCTGGTACGGATTACACCGTATCAGGTGATACCGTTACGATTAAAAAAGAGTACCTAGCAGCAAGACAGGCAGGCATCGCGAATTTAACATTTGCGTTTAGCGGCGGGGCATCACAGACTTTTGCCATAACCGTAACCGACACGACAATAAGGGATAGCAGGGTTACTCCTGCAACAGTGAGCTTTGATAAGAAGCTGTCCACTCAAGCTGATATTACGCTGACGACCTCGTTAAACGGCAATGAATTAACGGGCGCTGCGCATGAAGGAAACGCTTTGGCAATCGGCACAGACTACACCGTATCGGGAAGCCAGCTGACGATTAAGAAGGAGTATCTAGCGGGGCTTCCTATGGGAACGACGGCTTTAACCTTCTCATTCAGTGCAGGTGCGGAGCAGCATGTTTCCTTAGTCGTAAGGGATACATCTGTAGGCGGGTCGGTTTCCATCAATGATGATCATCCGTCTATTGTCTATACAGGCGGCTGGAACCGCAGCTATAACCGCGGGCTTGGCGATTATATGGATGATGTGCATTATGCGGAGGCGAACAACAACGATTATTTTGAGTATACGTTTACGGGAACGGGCGTTGAATTCATTACCGAGCTGGACCCTTCACAAGGTGAAATAGACATCTATGTGAACAACGTATTCCAGCGAACGATCAGCACCTACAACATCGGAAGGCTGGCACAGCAGCCAGTATTCAACATAACAGGACTCACTAACGGAACCCACACGCTTAAAGCGGTGAAGAAGTCTGGTTACTTCCTGCTGCTCGATAAGCTGAGAATTAGTGTGCCGGATTTAATTAGCGCGAGCAGTGGAATGTTTGATAAGGCTGATGGGCAGCAGGCTGATTTTACTCTTTCGACAACAGTCGATGGAAACAGCCTAAGCAGTATTGCAGGTGGTTCAGGAGCCTTGATAGCGGGCGCGGATTATACGGTTGATGGCAATGTAGTGACGCTTAAAAAGGAATATTTGGCGGCACAGCCTCTTGGGACTGCGAGCTTGATCTTTGCCTTTAATGGCGGAGCGACGCAGACGCTGGCGATTGCTGTAAGTGATTCATCTGCTGCTAACAGCACAATTAACCCCGTCACAGCTAGCTTCAATAAGAAGGCAGATATGCAGGCAGATATCGCAACAACGTTAACGCTGAATGGAAATACGCTTGTCGGTATTTCGAATGGCACAACGACGTTGACGGCAGGCAGCGATTATATCGTTTTGGACGGTACAGTCACAATTAATAAAGCGTATCTGGCATCATTGCCGCTCGGCATGGCGAATTTGAGTTTTAGCTTTGATCACGGAATGGTACAGAACCTATCGATTGTCGTAAGTGATACGACAGGTCAGAACAGCACAATGGTCCCAAGCGCATTAAGCTTCGACAAGAGAGCGAATGCACAAGCAGATATTTGGACGAAGCTCACTTTTAACGGGAACAGCTTGAGCGGTATTGCTGATGGTGCGGCGGCTTTGCAGGCAGGCGTCGATTATCAGTTGTCGGGCGACCAGCTTACGATTAAGAAGGAATTCCTTGCGGCCAAGCCAAATGGAATGACCAATCTGACGTTGTCTTTTAGCGGTGGAGCTGCGCAAATACTGGCTATCGCAGTAAGCGATACGTCTAGAGGCCGCTATGTATCTATTAATAATGATGATAGCGGAATCTCTTATAAGGGTGCATGGCAGCATGGAAGAAACCGTGGATTAGGCGATTACAAGGATGATGTCCATTACACGGAGGCGAACAATGATTATTTTGAATATGGGTTTGAGGGAACAGGCATTGAGATCGTAACGGAGAAAGATTCCTCGCAAGGGGATATCGATGTTTATGTGGATGACGTGTTTAAGCAAACGATCAGCACGTACAATACTAGCCGGCAAATTAGGCAGACGGTTTATAGTATTGAGGGATTGTCTGAAGGAACACATAAAATTAAGGTCGTTAAGAAATCCGGGTATTATATGCTGTTAGACCAATTACAGTTTAGAGTTGCAGATATGATTAGTCCGGATGCTGCAAGCTTTGACAAGACGGCACAAGCCGATGTAACGACAACGCTTAGTATTGATGGCAGCAATCTGCTTGGTGTTACGAATGGCGCTATAACGCTTGCGGCGGGCAGTGATTACACGATATCGGGTAGTGTGATTACAGTTAAAAAAGAATATCTTGCCGCACAGCCGGATGGAACGGTGAGCTTAGCCATTTCCTATAAAGGCGATTATCAAAATGACCTGCACGCTACGGAGACGGATGGCGATTATGTTGAATATTCATTCACTGGAACCGGCATAACATTAATTGCGCCGAAGTCAGCTTCTCAAGGTGACATAGACGTCTACGTTGACGATGTATTTAAGGAAACAGTAAGCGCGCATCATGCGAGCAGACTGACCCAGCAAGCGGTATACAGCATATCTGGGCTAGCAAATGGCGCTCATACGATTAAGGCGGTTAAAAAATCCGGCGAATATATGTTGGTGGATGGTGTGAAGTTTGAGGTGAATACGGCGACGTTGCCAACGGCAACGCCAACAACAGCGCCAACAGCAACAGCAACGGTAACGGCAACAACAGCGCCATCGGCAACACCAACGGCAACAGCATCACCGTCAGCAACGCCAACAGCAACACCGGAAGAAACAATAGCGCCGACGCCGTCGGCAACGCCATCGATAACACCAACATCGGCACCTATAACCACGAGTGCTCCAGCTAAGGAGCTCATCACGATTGAAGTTGAAAATGCCGCTAAGGTTGTAATCACGCGTACGACACAAGCGGATGGCAAGAAAACGGATGATGTGCCGATTACTGTTGATCAAGCGCAAAAAGCTGTAAACAGCGTCACAGCAGCAGGACACAAATTGGTTAATATCACGATTCCTGATACGAAGGATGAAGTAACACTAACTTCTGTCACTCTGCCGAAGGAAGCAAATAAAGTGTTCGCAGATGCAAAAATTGATTTAGGCATATCGACAGAAAACGTTAAGATAATGGTGGCTAGCGGCTTGCTTCAGTCATCACTGGAGGATCTATTCATTCGTTTTACACCGGTTAAGGAGGAAGCGAAGAAGCAGGAAATTGCGGGTCGAGCGAATAAAGAAGCGATGTTAAGGATCGTTGCAGGAAATAAAGAGGCATCTATAATAGGCCGTCCGATGAGCATTGAAACGAATATGCCAAAAGGCAATGTAACCCTCATTTTGCCTTTGAAGGATGTGAAGCTGAGCGAAGCAGACCGGAAGGACCTGGCTGTATATATCGAGCACAGCGACGGAACGAAGCAGCTGCTGAAGGGCATTATCGTACCGTTTAACGACAAGGGCGAGATGGGCCTTCAATTCACAGTCGACAAATTCAGTCTTTTTTCACTCGTCCATGTGGAGGGTTTAGCCGATTCTAGCTTGGGTGCCGCTTATATGAATGGTTATGAGGATAGTACATTTAGACCGGAAAACAAGATTACTCGTGCTGAGATGGCGGTTATTCTGTTAAGAATCGTGAAGCAGGAAGCAACTGCGGCGGACATTTCTTATCATGATGTTCTCGCAGGCAACTGGGCGAAGGATGCGATTTCGAAAGTAACAAAAATGGGCTTAATGCAAGGATATGAAGATGGAACGTTTGGTGCTGAAAAAGCAATGACACGCGCTGAAATGGCGAAGCTTATATCCACGCTTATCGGTGCTGCACCAAAGGCTGGAGCAGGTTTTACCGATATTTCGACTCATTGGGCGAAGGCAGCTATTCTAAATGTGCAAGCCGCTGGAATCACTAATGGCTATGCGGATGGAAGCTTTAAGCCAAATAACGCGCTGACGCGTGCAGAAGCAGTCAGTATGATCAACAAAATGCTGGGCAGAGTCAAACTAGTTGGCATAACATCATCCCCGTGGAAGGATGTTACTAGCAAGCACTGGGCTTATGGCGATATTTTAGCGGCATCGGTTAAGTAGCAGAGATAGGGTGTCCAAAAAGAGTTAAACTCGCTGAAGAGATATTTCGATTTAATTAAAAACCATAAAAATATTGAAAAAATGGCGTCACAGGAACTTATTCCAGTGCCGTCATTTTTCTTTTTTGGTCTATGTATGTTTGTTTAAATAAATGGTAGGCGAGCGAATTTCTACGTCTGCTTGAGGTGGGAAATGGAGCTGTAAGCACGCATAGGTTCTTACAGCGAGAGAAAACGATAGGTTTGTTGTCTGTAAGAACAAATATGCGCTTACAGAGTTGCGGCAGCGTTTGTTCGAGGTGGRAATGGAGCAGTAAGCACACATAGGTTCTTACAGCGAGAGAAAACGATAGGTTTGTTGTCTGTAAGAACAAATATGCGCTTACAGAGCTACGGCAGCGTTTGTTCGAGGTGGAAATGGAGCTGTAAACACGCATAGGTTCTTACAGCGAGAGAAAACGATAGGTTTGTTGTCTGTAAGAACAAATATGCGCTTACAGAGTTGCGGCAGCGTTTGTTCGAGGTGGAAATGGAGCTGTAAGCACGCATAGGTTCTTAARGAKRAAGAAAAGGCTAGGTTTGTTGTCTGTAAGAACAAATATGCGCTTACAGAG
>NZ_JBFRGC010000037.1:0-75184 GCF_052115145.1 Paenibacillus sp. 2TAB26 | reverse complement strand
ATTTCCCAGTATGTAAGACCCCTTGAAGACGACGAGGTTGATAGGTTCGGGGTGGAAGCACAGCAATGTGTGTAGCTGACGAATACTAATCGGTCGAGGGCTTATCCTAAACACGTTTACTGTGACCCATACATCCGGTAGACAGCAGCTAAAAAGGCTTCAGCAAGCCTAATCTTTCGTATCCAGTTTTCAGGGCGCAACTTGATTACCTGATTATAAACAATTGATCTTACATAAGATTTATGTTTATGCTTAGGGCCTTTAGCTCAGCTGGTTAGAGCGCACCCCTGATAAGGGTGAGGTCGGTGGTTCGAGTCCACTAAGGCCCACCATATTTTCCCTGATAGCTCAGTTGGTAGAGCACTCGACTGTTAATCGAGTTGTCACAGGTTCGAGTCCTGTTCGGGGAGCCAAGTTTGGAGAGATACCCAAGTGGCTCAAGGGGACCCTCTGCTAAGGGGTTAGACTGCGTAAGTGGTGCGAGGGTTCGAATCCCTCTCTCTCCGTTCCAATTTTTCTAGGCCCGTTGGTCAAGTGGTTAAGACACCTCCCTTTCACGGAGGTAACAGGGGTTCGAGTCCCCTACGGGTCACCATATTTTTTCTTTCAAAATGACGCGGGGTGGAGCAGCCCGGTAGCTCGTCGGGCTCATAACCCGAAGGCCGCAGGTTCAAATCCTGCCCCCGCAACCAAAACACCTTTAAATGGTGAAAAAAATCCATATGCCGTTGTAGCTCAACTGGTAGAGCAACTGACTTGTAATCAGTAGGTTGGGGGTTCAAGTCCTCTCGACGGCACCATTTTTTCTTTCGATGCTCCTTGGTTGTTGCCAGGCAAGCATCAAAACTACCTGCAAAGGTAGACATAACCGTTACGCCGTTGTAGCTCAACTGGTAGAGCAACTGACTTGTAATCAGTAGGTTGGGGGTTCAAGTCCTCTCGACGGCACCATTTTTCTTAAGATGCCTCTTGGTTATGCCAAGCAAGCATCAAAAACCACCAGCATTGGTGGACATAATCGATGTGCCGTTGTAGCTCAACTGGTAGAGCAACTGACTTGTAATCAGTAGGTTGGGGGTTCAAGTCCTCTCGACGGCACCATCTTTTCTCGGGACGTAGCTCAGCTTGGTAGAGCACCTGGTTTGGGACCAGGGGGTCGCATGTTCAAATCGTGTCGTCCCGACCATCTTTTAACAGAATGATTGACAACATAAACCGCTATTCTCAAAGTCTACAGGACTTATGGGAATAGCGGTTTTTTTATGCGTTTATGGGGAAATATAAACGCAATATGCGGATGAAGTGCAATCACTTCATTGAATAAGGAGGCTTTACTGTTGAAGCAAAGGGTTAGAGTCGCTGTCATGCTTATTGCGATCTTATGGGGCTTAATAAGTCCAGCAGCTGCATATGGGCAGCCAGGGGTATTCCACTTCGGGTTTAAGAAAAGCGTGGAGGGGCGTCTGCCTTCGATCGATGAGGAGGGCTTTAAAGAAATCGTAACGAAGCACGGGGCTTTGTTTCTAGGGGATACAACGCAAAAGGAGCTATATCTTACTTTCGATAACGGCTACGAGAATGGCTACACACCGCGTATTCTTGATGTATTAAAAGATAAACAAGTACCAGCGGTCTTTTTTGTAACGGGACATTATGTCAAAGATCAGCCGGAGCTTTTAAAGCGGATGGTGCTGGAGGGGCATATTGTAGGCAACCATTCTTGGAGTCACCCGGATATGTCGACCCTCTCAGAATCAAGCATCAAAACGGAGCTCGATAAGGTCAAGGAGCATGTAGAAACGCTGACCGGTCAGAAAGAAATGAAGTATCTGAGGCCACCAAGAGGCATATTCAGCGAACGGATGCTTGCCGCTAGCAAACAATTCGGCTATACGAATGTATTTTGGTCAGTGGCGTACAAGGACTGGGATGTGAATGCGCAAAGAGGATCACAATATGCGTATAACGAGGTTGTTAAGCAGCTCCATCCCGGAGCGATCATCCTGCTGCATTCTGTTTCCAAAGACAACACCGAGGCGCTCGGCAGAATTATAGACGAGGCTCGCCGGCAAGGATATCTATTCAAGAGCTTAGATCAGATGGGCATTGATTTAAATATCTAGTAAAGTACGTCCAAAAGCCTTAACCTCATTACAGGGGTTGAGGTTTTTTTGTTATTCCGAACCATTTTATATTGCAAACGCAATGTTAAAATCTTTAGAATTCTGCCCTCATCCCTTACTTTGCCGCATGTTTAGCTATTTTAACTTCCATTATAATAAAGAAGAGTGTGCCTAAGCCCACTTAGGCGATGAGAGGTGAATGATGATGTTCAGCAAAAAAAATTGGGGAGCGTTTGTTAAAAAATTATATTATTCTCTTTCGCTCAAGCACAGAATATGGCTGACCTTCGTTGTTTTAATCATGTTTGGCCTTACAGCAACAGGAGGTATTGCCTACTGGATCGCTTCGAAGGAAATACAGAGGAATGCGCTCAAAACAAGTCAGGATACGGTCAACCAATCTGCTCAAATCGTAAATGAACGGCTTAAGAACATTGGTATTGCCGTTCGCGCGCTTATGTTCAGCGACCCGTTCAAGCAGGTGATGACCGATGCACAAAACAATGACCGAGACCACTATTACAATACGTGGACCTCTCTTCAAGGTGTTTTCTCGCAGGTGAAATTCAATGACTCGATGATTGACAGCATTTTGATTGCTTCGCCGATCGGCGATTATTATCATACGTCCAATGTCCGGGACACGGCAAACTCATTTTATAATTCGGATTTGTATACGCATTTCAAGGAAATAAAGCGGGGCTTTTGGACGAAAGGGCATAAGGATGCCTTTTTTATGGATAAACAGGATGTGATTTCCCTTGTTGTGGAGGGAGTCAACGAGCTGGGCGAGAAGCGATCGGATGTTTATGTGGTCATTAATGTGAAGCAAGATGATTTGTATGAGCTGTTCATGGAAAATTTGTCGACAGCAGAGAAACAGTATTATTTTGTAGATTCAGAGGGCGAAGATGTGAATTTAGATAATCGATCGAGTCAGGAGAACCAGTTGACGAAGCACTCGGCGTTCACGAAGCAGCTGACCGCAGAAATGATGGGCTCGTTTTTTTATAAGGACAGAAAAAAGGAATATCTGGTGAACTACGCAAGGCTGGAAGTAAAGGATGATTGGATGATTGTTGGTATCCAGTCGAAGAGCGACCTGCTAGCGAAACTGAACGGCATCAAGAAAGCAACGACTTACGTCATACTTGGGTTGATGGTTCTGTCATTATTCATAGCGAACAACATGATCTATTTATTGTTAAAACCATTGTTCAGTCTCCAAAGGCTGATGAAACGGGTGGAAGAAAATGATTTGAACGTGCGCTTCGAAAGCGAATACAAGGATGAGGTATCCCAGGTGGGGTTTCGCTTTAATCGGATGCTGGACGAAATCAAGCAGCTGATTGAAGACGTCAAGGTGCGGGAGAGTGAGAAGCGAAAGGCCGAGATCAAGGCGCTTTCCGCACAGATGGATCCTCATTTTTTTTACAATACGCTGAATACGATCTATTGCAAATCAGTGCTTGGCGAGAACAAGGATGTTAATGAGATGATTCTGGCTTTATCCCAAATGTTTCAGCTTAGCCTCAGCGGGGGGAGAGACTTAATTACGCTGGAGGATGAGCTTGATCATGTGCGCCAATATTTAGCCATTCAGCAGATTTCTTATGAGGAGCTGTTCGTTTGCCATATCGAGGTGCATCCGGAGCTGCTTGCCTGCGGAATTCCAAAAGTCGTCATTCAACCGCTTGTAGAAAATAGCATTTTGCATGGTTTTCAAGATCGTGAATCAGGCGGTGAAATTTATATTAATGCGCAATCGGAAGAGGACTGGCTGCATTTGACGGTAGAGGATAATGGGACGGGGCTCATTCCCGAGCAGCTCATGGCTTCGATTATTCATCCAACGACGATGGATGAGGGATATGCTCTCCGCAATATTTATCATCGGCTCCAGCTGTACTACGGCGACCAGCAGCGCATGATCATAAGCAATAATGGTAGTGGCGGAGCCCGGATTGAAATTTGGATTCCGAAGCAGACGGAAGGGATGGGGTAACATGAGTCAACCGGTGAAATTGTGCATAGTAGACGATATTCGAAGTGTAGTAGATATGCTGAAGCACAAAATCCCTTGGGCGGAGCATGGGATCGAGGTGGTCGGCAGCGCCACGAATGGCGAGGAGGGGCTTGCGGTTATTAAGCAAACGTCGCCGGACATAATTTTGACCGATATTCGAATGCCGAAGATGGACGGGCTAGAAATGACACGAAGTATTGTGGAAATGCTGCCTCATAGCAAAATTATTATTTTGAGCGCTTACACCGATTTTGAATATGCGAAAAAAGYGATCCAGTACGGGGCGCTTGATTATGTGAAAAAGCCTTTTTCAATCGAGGATATTATCAAAGTTGTCTTAAAGGCGAAAGAAGCATCGGAGCAAGACAAACGGGAACGTTCGCATGTCATTGGGCTGGAGAAGAAGATTAAGGAAAGCCTGCCTGCGCTGCGGCAGGAGTATATGTCACTGCTTGTCCATCATCAGACCGAGGAGGCGGATATTTCACAGTGGTGGGGATTTCTAGATCTGCCGCCTTTGCAGGCTCCGCTTGCGGTCATGGTAATTCAAATTGACCAGTTTACGGACAAATATGGCGGCTTGGTTGTGAAAGAGCTGGAGCTGGCGCGTTTCTCCCTGCAAAATATCGTCGAGGAGACGATCAAGGAGCATACATCGGCGGTTATCTTCCGGGAGGCGCTTAACCGCTACGTCTGCATTATGCAGGCGCAGCCCGGGGATCATTTGATGCGGATTGCTGATTCCTGCTGCGAAAATATCGCCAGCTACACGAAGTTTACTATTTCCATCGGCATCGGGATGGAGGCGGGGAGTGTGCGTGAGCTCCCGAAGAGTTATCAGCAAGCGCTCAGCGCCTTGTCTTATCATTTCTATACCGGGGGAAATGGCGCATTTAGCTCCCAGCAAGAAGCGCAGGACAGCGCCGCTGGATGGATTTATACGACAGAGAGTGAAAATGAATTTTTATTCGGTTTTCGCTCGGGCAATAAGGAGAAGACATTAGAGTGGCTTGCTTCCATTTTTGATGAAATGCAAAGCTCCTCCGTGCTCCCCGAGCCTAGCGATGTCGAGCATCTCTTTCACGGCCTATCCCTTAGAATGCTCAGGGTGCTGCTGGAGAAGTTCCCACGCAGCAACCTGAAGGAGTTTGAGTCGAAGGTGCAGGAGGCGAGACGGGGAAGCCGTTCGTCGCTGCAGGATTATAGGCAATGGTTGACTGAGCTTTGCGAAATCGGATGCAGGCTGATCGATAAGGAGAGGGCAAGCGAATCACAAAAAATTATATATAGATCGATCGATTATATTAAAACACATTTGCAGCTTGACCTAACTTTGGAGCATTGCGCAAGGCAGGCGAATTTAAGCTGGGGCTATTATTCCAATCTTTTCAAGAAAGTGTCGGGAACGACCTTCCAGCAATTCGTCACGCAGGTCAAAATCGAACGGGCGAAATCGATGCTAATCGAGGACTTTCAAGTGCAGGAAATCGCGCAGGAGCTTGGCTATGAACACAGGCGCTATTTCAGCGAGGTATTCAAAAAGCAGACCGGCCTTACGCCGACCGAGTTTAAGGAAATCTCCTTAGGCAGGTCTCCGAAGCCGTAGAAGCAAGGTTTTGATAATCATGAAATATCTGCCCTTATTCGCAAGGTAGCCACATTACCTATGTGGGTCTGATCTCTTATAGTTAAGAAGTAAGCAAACGGTTTCACCTACAAAGGGAGGATCACCAATGTACAAAAAACTCGGAACGATCGTGCTGAGCTCATTTCTTGCCTTATCACTGGCAGCCTGCGGAAGCACAAACAACAATTCGCCAGGGGCGGAGAGCGGAGCTTCCAACAAGCCTGCGGAATCGGACGGCGCTACAACACCAGCGAAAAGCGGCAAAAAGACAAAAATCGTGTATTGGACCGGAGATCGCCACGATATGGACTATATCAAGGAGGTTGTTCAAAGCTTTAATGACACGAATACGGACAACATCGAGGTGGAAATGGTCGTCAAGACGGATGATTACGATCAGGCAATCGACTTGGCGTTTGCTTCCGGACAAGGGCCTGATGTGTTCAGAGTGAAGGAGAATACGATCAAGACTTATGTAACTAAGGGTTATCTTGCACCGATTGATGCTATGCTGACAGACAAGATGAAGGAGCAGTTCCCGGTCATTCAGGACTTTAACCAAATTGATGGCAAAATGTACAGCCTGCCGAACTATGGCTCGACATTAAGGCTAGTGTACAACAAGGATCTGTTTGCCAAAGCAGGCATTGCCGCTCCTCCAACAAGCCTTGCGGAAATGGTCGACGCAGCCAAGAAAATAACGGCTGTCGGCAAGGCAGAGGGCGCTTACGGCTTCGCGCAAAACTTCAAAAATGCGGATAGCGCGTTTGGCCGCTCTGCACGTGTCATTGCTGAAGTGAGCGGTTACGGCGGCTTCGGATATGATTTTAAAACCGGAAAATACGACTTTGCAGGCTTCAAAGACATTATTCAATCCTTCAAACAAATGTATGACGACGGAAGCACGCTGCCGGGCATGGAGTCGCTTGATATCGATCCGCTGCGCGCGCAGTTTGCGGAAGGCAAGCTAGGCATGTACCTTTCCTTCTCTTCCGAGCCGGGTGTATACAAAAACCAATTCCCAGCGAAAATCGATTGGGCTGCGGCACCTGTGCCAACAATTGATGGAACAGTCAAAGGTGCAAGCTCGTTCCTTGGCGGCCAATGGCTGGCGCTAAGCAGCTTCTCCAAAAACCAAGAAGCGGCGTGGAAGTTCATGGAATATATGTACGGCGATGAAATTTTGAAAACGTATCATGAAAAAGGCTTTGGCATCTCGATGGTACCTTCAATTTCGGCAGTTGCCGCGAAACCGGACATCAATGGCATTGATGGTTTCCTGCCAAGCGACAACGATGCTACATGGCCATTAAGTCCGGCTGTTACGATTGAGGGCATTAAGTACAATGATGCATTCTTTAAATATATGCTGGGCGGCGGGGATCTGGATGCGATCATTCAGGATCTGAACACAAGGTACAATGCGGCGCTTGATAAAGCGATTGCTAGCGGCGATGTGACCACGGCAGCAAAACCAGATTTTGATCCAACGAAGCTGGGTGCGAAATAACGGCTTAACTATAGGAACAGCAATGCGGGGTGGAGTGCAGACTCCACCCTTTGCTTTCCCCTAAGACAGAGTGTACGGGAGTGGAAACGATGAACAAAGCGCGTCAAATGAGTTTTTCTTATCTTTTTTTATTTCCAAGCCTGCTGCTAACGGTTGTACTAGGCATCTATCCGCTAGGCTGGGCTATCCGGTATATGTTTTTTGATTATAAAGGCTACGGCGAAGCTAGATTTACCGGCTTGTACAACTTCCGCAGGCTGCTTGCTGATACCCAGTACTGGGACTCCGTAGTGAATACATTCATTTATGCGGGCGGCAAGCTGATTGTGACAATACCGCTATGCCTGCTGCTAGCCGTTATTTTGAACCAGAAGCTTAAAGGCCGCAATGTACTTCGTGCGATCTATTTTATGCCAACGGTCATCAGCTCCGCGGTTATGGCTGTCGTGTTCTTTATTATTTTTAATTCGTATAACGGGGTGTTGAATCAGTATTTGCTTAAGTTCCATATTATCTCCGAGCGGATTGACTGGCTTGGACCCAAAAACGCAATGATGACTACGATTATTATTGCCATCTGGGGCGCTGTGGGCAACTATATGCTGTTGTTCTTGGCCGGACTCCAAAATATTCCAAATGATGTGTATGAGAGTGCTTCACTAGACGGTGCAAACAAAAGACAGCAGTTTTGGTATTTGACGATTCCGATGCTTGGACCTGTTCTGCAAATCGTCATTATGCTGGCAATTATCAACTCGCTTAAAGGTTATGAAACGATTATGGTACTGACCGAGGGCGGCCCGATTGGAAAAACTGAAGTTATGTATTTATACGTATATAAGCTATTTTTCCCTACGCCTTCCTCCGGTGCGGTCGTTGACCAGCAGTTCGGCTACGGAAGCGCAGTCGGCTTCACTACAGCCGTAATTGTAGGCATCATTACGCTTGTCTACCATCTGCTGTCTAATCGCATGAATAAAATGCAATAAGGGAGGATGCTATGAAGACGGAAGTTATACCCCATGTTCAAACGAACCAGAAACGAAAACCGCTTCGCACAGGGAAACTAGGCGGGCAGCTGCTGCTCTGGATTTTCTTGATTGCAACGGCGCTCCTGATCTTGTTTCCCATAATCGTTACGTTGTTTGGTTCATTTATGTCGAATGCAGAGATTGCTACGGGCGGCAACATTTTGCCATCGGTTTGGCATTTTGAAAACTATGCGGAGGCTTGGGTGCAAGCGAACTTTTCCCGCTTTACTTGGAACAGTCTCATGCTTAGCGGCATGACAACGATCGGTACGCTTATCGTCGCTTCAATGGCTGCTTATGTTGTAGAACGGATGAATTTTCCGGGCAAAGGTTTATTCGTGGCGATACAGGCATCGACGATGTTTATCTCGATAGGTGCGGTCGTCATTCGCCCCCAATACGAGCTGATGATCAAGCTGCATTTGCATACCTCTTTATGGGGCGTTATTTTGATATTAATCAGCGGGCACGCTTATATTTTTTTCATCCTGCTTAGTTTCCTGAAAGGAATATCCAGAGAGCTGGATGAAGCGGCGCGGATTGACGGCTGTTCTAATGCAGGGATCTTTTGGAAAATTATTTTGCCGCTCCTTAGACCGGGACTTGGAGTGGGAGCGTTGTTCACGTTCTGCGGGGCATGGAACGAGTATTTGAGGCCGCTCGTCTTTACGATGAATACGCCCGAGCTGCAAACATTAACGGTGGGACTCTCCTACCTACGCTATGGAGCGTCGGCGGCGGTTCAGACGCATTATATGCTGGCCGGGGCTTGCTTGTCGATTTTACCGCTGCTTATCGTCTACATGCTCGCGAACAAATCGTTTATGCAGATGACGGCAGGATCACTGAAAGGGTAGGGAAAGAGGCATGCGTTATGAATGATAAACGGCTGGTGAAAATGAGAACAAACGCATGTCTACCGCAGTTTGAGGCGGCTATGCGGCTGCTGCGACAGGAAGCGGAAGAGGCATCACGCATCTCGTATACGATAGGTCCGGTGGAATATGGAGAATGGATGCATCAGTATTACTGCCATCATGACGAGGCGAAGCTCTCCTTTGATTGGGGGCAGCCGCACGCGCATGTCTGTCCGGTATGCGGCACAGTATGGTCTTGCGAACCCTTTGACTCTGCATGGACATCCTTTGTGCATGCGAATATAGGCCGCGCGGTTTATCATATGGCGATGCTTCACGCTATAGAGCCGGATGAAGCGCTGCTCCATCGAACGAAGCAGTTTCTTCTGTCTTATGCAGACAATTACGAAGGGTATAAGATTCACGGGTGCATCCCGTACAACGGTCCGGGTAAGTTGTTTGCCCAGACGCTTGACGAGGCGCACTGGATTATTGATTTGTCCGTAGGCTTTCAATTCATTCGGGCTTCGTTGTCTGAAGAGGAAGAGGCTCATATCCGTTATGGCTTGCTGGAGCCTTGCGTACATTTTTTAATCGCGCACAAGGAGGAGCAAATCCATAACCATGCGGTGCTGATTACTTCCGCGATCGCGTCCATTGGCATTTTGCTGAACGATGAGGGGATTATTCATGCCGGACTCTCTGGAGAGTATGGGCTGTATGACCAAATGAAGCGGGGCCGCTTTGCTGACGGACTTTGGTACGAGGGGAATGTTCAGTATCATTTTTATGCGTTCAAGTCGCTGCTGAACTACGCGCTTATGGCGGAAGGAACGCCTTGGGATATTTGGCAGGAGTCTGGCCTCCAATCGATGTTTGATTATCCGGTTCACTGGATATTGCCAAATGGCTATATGCCATCTTTCAATGATGCAGGAAGCGCGGGCGGCATTCATACCTATGCGCCTTATTATGAAATAGCGCTGGATATTTTTGGTGATGAGCTCTATCGCTCGCTGCTGAATACGGCCTATGGCACGCAGTGGGCGGAAACGGCATTTACAGGCGTGAAGACAGTGGAGCGAGACTCTATTCTAGCGTTATTGTTTGGCTGTGAGCTTGCACCTGCGGACGCTTCTGAAGGTGAACAGCTGTGGAAGGCATCACACCGTTCGGTATCCATGCCCGTGAGTGGGATAACGAAGCTGGTCAATGCGAAGCGCTGGCAGGTGTTCATTAAGCACAGCAAGTTCGGCGGCGAGCATGACCATATGGACCGGCTCGGCTTGTCCGTCGTATGCGGGGAAGTGCCGCTGCTCGTTGATCCGGGCACGACCGCTTACGGCGTGCCTGCACATTATGGGTGGTTTAAGCATACCTTCTCGCATAATACAGTGTGCCTGAATGGCGCCGACCAGCCTCCGGCAGATGGGCGGGTTATTCGGTTTGAGCAGCACCCGTGGGGAACATGGACAGAAACGATGGTAGACTGGAAATCGGAAGCATATGAGATGAAGGACCGGATTATTTTGCCCCCGGAGCTTAGTCCATGGAATCTCTTGGCTTACGAAGGTGCTTCTATTAGAAGAATAAATGTGCTGACTGAGCATTATTTGCTTGATATCGTCAAGGTAGCTGTAAGCGAGCCGCGGGAAATCAGCTGGATGAATCATTTTAGCGGGAGGCTTGAAGAGGAAGAGGACAAGGTCTGGCAATCGACAGATGTATGCTTAAGCAGGCTTGATCAGCAATGGTTTAAGCACAAAAGCAGGTTTATGGCTGGTGGAATTTCTGAAGGAACGCTAACTTTTCGCTATAAAATGGAGAATGGGAGCTTGAGGCAGCATCTGTGGAGTTCTCAGCCTGTGGAGATCTATTCGGCTTTGACGCCGGATAACCCGCCGGATCGGGACCGGACCTCACTTATTATGCAGGTGAAAACCGGCCAAATGATCGTTTTTGCGCAAGTGCTATTTTATGATTCGGAGCAAGAGCCGTTGTCCGAAGGAGCAAAGCTGGTGGGGAACGTTGAATCAGTAGATTATGCTGATACAATAGAGTCTATAGAAACAGTAGAGTCTATAGAAACAATAGGGAAAACGGAAACGTTTGTGAATACGGAAACTTTGCAGATTACTGAAATATCGGATCAGAGCTACCGAATGACAATCACAGCAGATGGGGTCAGAGATGAGTACTCGCTGATGTGGGACGATGGCGGAGCATGGCTAGACAAATGGGATGGTAGAAGCTAAAGGAGGAACTCGGATGAGCAATATCGGAGTATGGGAAAATGCGGAGCCTGGCGTTACACGTAAAATTTTGCAGCCGGGAAAAACGCTGATGCTGATGGAGGTTCATTTTGAGCCTGGTGCGGTTGGTTATGAGCATGCTCACCCGCATGAGCAGCTGAGCTATTGCTTGAGGGGCGCCATTGAATTTACAATTGACGGCGAGAAGCAAGTGATCCGGCAGGGAGAGTCCATCGTTATACCAAGCGGGGCGAGGCACGGAGTAACTGCATTGGAAGCCTCGGCGCTGCTCGATTCCTTCACGCCGCTGCGCGATGATTTGATTAAGTAAGGTTAAGTATACGGTTATAGAGAGAAGAGCGATTCCATGGCTGAGCGAGCATGGGGGCTCTTCTTTTTTTTTGCAGGATGGTTGTTGCCGCCTTGTAGAGGGTATATTCTTTGTAATAGGGCTGCAATCATTAGAAACTTTGAAAACGTGGTAATATAGAGTAGGATATCCATACAAATAGAAAATGCCGCCTAGTCAAATAGAGCTTGAGCATAGGGTAAGGGGTTTACATATGAGTAAAATGACATTGCTGCGCGAGCCGAAACAGCGGAAACTGTTGTTTAGCGCGGGGCTTAGCTGGCTTTTTGATGCGATGGAGGTCGGAATGATCTCCTTTATCGTAGCTGCTTTGGCAGTAGAATGGCAGCTTGGTTCACAACAAGTTGGGCTACTGATGGCAATTAATTCGATCGGTATGGCAGTTGGAGCCGCTGTATCCGGTTTGATGGCCGATCGATACGGACGCAGGGCGATCCTGCTCTGGACACTGCTGATCTTCTCCATTGCGAGCGGTCTGTCCGCTCTGGCAACGAGCTTTATCGTCTTATGCGCGCTGCGTTTCATAGCCGGATTTGGGCTTGGCGGGGAGCTGCCAGTTGCGTCGACGCTTGTATCGGAATCTGTGCCTGCCAAGGAGCGGGGCCGGGCAGTCGTCCTATTGGAGAGCTTCTGGGCGATCGGCTGGATTGCTGCGGCTTTGATTGCCTACTTCATCATTCCCGATTACGGATGGAGGATGGCGTTTGCGCTCGGTGCTATTCCTGCACTTTTTGCCCTATATTTGAGAAGAGCCATTAAAGACTCACCCAGCTTCAATGTGCAGCAGAGCCGCAAGCTGAGTCTGAGCGACAGAATGAAATCCATATGGTCCTTGCGCTACCGAAAAACGACAGTAACATTGTGGATCTTATGGTTTACAGTCGTATTTTCCTATTACGGCATGTTCCTCTGGCTGCCTTCGGTCATGGTGCTCAAGGGCTTTGATTTGGTGAAAAGCTTTCAATATGTTCTGATTATGACACTCGCCCAGCTGCCGGGTTATTTCACTGCTGCTTATTTTATCGAGAAGTTTGGGCGAAAATTTGTGCTGGTGGTTTATTTGCTGCTAACCGCGGGCAGCGCCCTTTGGTTCGGAAGCGCGGAGACAGAAGGGGTACTGTTGGCTGCGGGCATTTGTCTCTCATTCTTTAATCTTGGAGCGTGGGGAGGGATGTACGCCTATACGCCGGAGCTGTATCCAGCCGCAGTTCGTGGAACTGGCGTCGGCTTTGCCGCCTCATTCGGCCGTGTCGGGGGTATTATTGGGCCCTATCTTGTTGGGATGCTCGTTGCTAAACAAGTCGCGATACCATCTATTTTTATGATCTTTTTTGTAACGATTGTTATAGGCGCGCTAACGGTTTTATTCTTTGGCAAAGAAACGAAAGGGATCGATCCGGATAAAGAGGGCTCTGATTCTGCTCTTACAAGTTGAAGGGATGCTTATTCAAAATGCAAATAAGCCGTCCAGAATGGGTTGAACCCATCGGGACGGCTTTTTTCTGTGGTTTTATTAGGCACCGGTCACTTGCTTGGAGAAAAAGGTTTTAAGCGCTTTGTACACTTCGCCTTTCTCCTTAATTACCGAATACATAAACTTTTTGTGGTTGATGTGTTTGTAGGCGGACATCAGAGTACTGCTTCGATTGTATTGATTGACCTCTCCGTATCCGAACATATTGCTTCTCTCCATCAGCTGACCGATTAGCTTCACACAGCGTTCGTTATCTGAAGTTAGGTTGTCGCCATCAGAGAAGTGGAACGGGTATATGTTCCAATTGGGAGTCGGGTACCGGCTATCGATGATGTCGATCGCTTTCTGATAAGCGGACGAACAGATGGTGCCGCCGCTTTCCCCACGATTGAAAAATTCCTCCTCAGTAACTTCCTTTGCTTCCGTATGATGAGCGATAAACACAATTTCCACATGCTCATATTTGCGCCTTAAGAAGCGTGTCATCCAGAAGAAAAAGCTGCGCGCGCAATATTTCTCGAACGAGCCCATGCTTCCCGATGTGTCCATGAGGGCAAGAATGACCGCGTTGGATTGGGGTTTGATGACTTCATTCCATGTTTTGTAACGAAGATCGTCAGGTGAAATGCCGCCAATGCCGGATTTGCCCGCATTGGCGTTGCGGCGCAGGTTTTCGATTAATGTTCGCTTCTTGTCGATATTGGACATAATGCCTTTTTTCCGAATATCGTGAAATACGATTTCGGTAGTTTGCAGCTGATCCTTTTGCTTTTGCTCCAGATTAGGAAGCTCCAGCTCCTCAAACAGCATATCCTCCAATTGATCGATACTTATCTCGGTATCAACAACGTCTTCTCCGGGCTGGTCTCCTGCATCCTGACCCTTGCCGGGTCCCTTAGCAGCTTGTGGATCGACGCCGAGCACATCCCCAACCTGAGAGTCACCATCGCCTTGTCCGACGTGCTGCTTCTTGTTGTAGTTGTATATAAAGTGGGACTCGTCGAGACTTTTAATAGGGACCTTGATCGTTCGCCTGCCATCGGACAATACGATGCTTTCATCGGAAACCAGATCGGGAAGATTTTGCTTAATGGCTTCGTGCACCTTCTCCTGATGTCGCGCTTGATCCTCATAACCTTTGCGGTGGAGCGACCAATCTTCCCTTGAAACAATAAATAGCGGCTCTGACTCCATTTCCCTCACCTCATTCCATTATGTTAACGCTGCAGAATGAAAAAAAGCCTTACATGCTCATCGCTTATTTCTTGTCTGTTACTCAATATATTCAAGAGCAGAGCGGTTATGTGAGGGAAAATGAACAGGGATCACATGAATTTATCCCCATAAACAGCTTCTAGAAGATTAACTCCGCAGAAAAATAGGTATCTTTTCCGAGCATCCTGCGTTGCTTTACGATGTTATTTTTGAGTCATGGCAGCAATCTCAGAAACAATTTGGAAGATGCAGCGAAGAAGCCGCATACGCTAGTCTATAAGGATCGTTGATGGTCTCATCCACGGTTCATTCTATTATAGAAGCGGTAGCCGCGAAGGAGGAAAGGCAGGCATGGGCGTGAATGAGGCAGCAATGAATGAAGAAGACAAAGCAGCGCTGTTAGAGAAGGACCGGAACTATTTATGGCATCATATTTCTCCTCATAATGAGAATCCAATGGTTATCGTGTCGGGAGAAGGAAGCTGGCTAACGGATATGGACGGGAACCGCTATTTCGACGGCATGTCCGGGATGTGGTGCGTCAATGTCGGTCATGGCCGGGTCGAAATCGCTGAAGCGGCTGCGGAACAGATGAAGACAGTAGCTTATGCGACGCTCATTCAATCTCATGTTCCGGCAATTGAACTGGCTGCGAAGCTGAATGAATGGCTCATTGGCGATTATCGATTTTTTTTCTCCAACTCAGGTTCAGATGCCAATGAGGTCGCCTTCAAAATCGGCCGCCAGTATCATCATCAACGTGGGAAGGGCTCTAAGTACAAATACATTTCACGCCACCGCGCCTATCATGGCAATTCTATGGGTGCACTTAGCGCCACAGGGCAAGCGCAGCGCAAGCTGAAATACGAACCGCTAGGTGTGGGATTTTCCCATGTGCCTCCGCCCTATTGCTATCGTTGTCCTTTCGGGCAAACGATAGGCTCCTGCAAAATGCAATGCGCTCAAGCCTATGAGGATGCCATCCTATGGGAGGGGGCAGATTCGGTCGCTGGCATTATCGTTGAGCCAGTTATTACCGGAGGTGGAATGATTGTGCCGCCTGATCCATATTTAGCTCGGCTGCGAAAGATCTGCGATAAGCATGATGTCCTGCTCATTGTTGATGAGGTCATTTGCGGCTTTGGCCGCTCAGGAGAAAAATTTGGGCATCAGAACTTTGGGGTAAGGCCGGATATAGTGACGATGGCGAAAGGGCTGACAAGCGCCTATTCTCCATTATCTGCAACGGCAGTGTCCGCCGAAATGTATGAAAGCTTCAAAGAAAGCGGAGCAGACAATCACTTCCGTCATGTGAATACCTTCGGAGGCAATCCTGTATCCTGCGCGGTGGCGCTAAAAAATATAGAAATTATAGAACGTGAAAATTTAGTCAGCCGTTCTGCCTATATAGGCAAAGAGCTGTTTAGCCGAATCAAGCCGCTTGAATCACATCAGTACGTAGGCGAGCTTCGAATTTTCGGCTCGGCTATCGGTATCGAGCTGGTTGAGGATAAACGAACAAAGGAGCCGGCATCTGCTGCTAGAGTTGCTGCTATTATTGCGGAGTGCAAGCAAAAAGGACTGCTCATTAGCAAAAATGGCGATACAGTGCCGGGTTTTATGAACATTTTGACGCTGAGCCCGCCTTTGTCGACTACGGATGATGAGATTGTATTTATCGCCGAAACGCTGCTTCAGGTTTTCGGTGTCTGATGGAGGCTGATAAAAGAGTGAAGAAAGAACTCAGCATTAATGCGAAGCGGCTGCACAGGCGTATTGATGAGCTCGCTCAGATTGGCAAAATCGGTGATACAGGCGTTTGCAGGCTGGCGCTGACGATGGAGGATTTGGCAGGTGTAGAGCTGGTGCGGAGTTGGATGCTTGAAGCGGGGATGGAGGCGCGGATTGATCCGTTCGGCAATTTGATCGGCGTGCTAGAGGGAGCTGACTCGACAGCACCGGTACTTATGCTTGGCTCCCATATTGATTCGCAGCCGTACGGCGGGCGATTCGATGGCGTGATTGGCGTACTAGGGGCAATTGAAGCCGTTCAAACGATGGTTGAAAAAGGCTTTAAACCAGCTAGAAATATTGAAGTTGTCGCTTTTTGTGATGAAGAAGGCTGCCGGTTTAACAAAGGGTTGTTTGGTGCAAGAGGAATGACCGGGAAGCTTGAGGAGGGGGAGCTTGATCGGACGGATAAAAATGGTGTGACTCGCAGGGAGGCATTGATCGCGTTTGGATGTGATCCTGCTGCATTTGAAGGTTATGTCTTTGATGAAGGGCGGATAGCTGCTTTTCTGGAGCTGCATATTGAACAAGGTCCAGTGCTGGAGTCGCTCCATGAACCGATTGGAATCGTCAGCGGCATATCCGGCCCTGTCTGGTGGACGGTAGAAATGACAGGTTTCGCAGGACATGCGGGTTCCGTGCCAATGTCTATGCGCCAGGATGCATTGGTCGGCAGCGCTAAGGTTATCATCGCACTCCATGAATTAGCTAGCGCTGAACCTGGCGCACCGACGGTAGGAACGGTTGGTTCGCTGTCGGTATTTCCGGACTCGCGCAACATTATTGCAGAGAAAGTAAGCTTCACCGTCGATTTCCGTGATATTGATCGGAGTCGCAGGAACAGGCTGGAGGAACAGCTTCTTGCGGGGATAGATGCTGTTTGTTTAGAGCATGGCTTGACGTACACGATTCGTGAGGATACGAGGAGTGATCCGCGTTACTGCGCGCCTGAGCTTAGGGAGCTAATGCAGGAGGAAGCGGCGAAAATAGGTCTTGCCCCGCCCGTTCTGATGAGCGGCCCGTTCCATGATTCGTTAACGATGTCTTATGTTTGCAACTACGGAATGATATTTGTTCGCTGCAAGGACGGGATAAGTCATAATCCGAAGGAGTATTCATCGCCGGAAGATATCGAACTCGGTGTAGAGCTTCTATACCGAACAGCGCACAGATTAAGTGACTAAAAGTGAACGATTATAGTAGACCAGTAACTCTTGCCCAGGTTATAGACCTGTAAAGCTTTCAGCGTGACTGAATACTTGAAACCTATAAAAATATTGAAGTTGAATAAGGAGGAGATGGGCATGGGCGCAATAGGAAAGGCGGTGTTTATTCCGGTCGAATCACTGCGGCGAAACTTTGCAGAAGTGAAGGCAGGCATGCGGCCAAAGGAAGCTATAGAGGAATCGAACCGCTGTTTGTACTGTTACGATGCTCCGTGCATAAAAGCGTGCCCGACGGGCATCAACATTCCTTCTTTTATCAAAAAAATTGCTTCCGGCAATATGAAGGGATCTGCTCGCGTCATTATGGATGCCAATCCCGTTGGAGCGACCTGCGCCAGAGTGTGTCCGACTGAGGAGCTGTGCGAGGGCGCATGCGTAATGAACGAATCCTCAAAGCCGATTATGATCGGCAGCCTGCAGCGCTATGCCACGGATTGGGCGATAAAAAATAATCAACAGCTGTTCGAACCTGGTCAAAGCAACGGCAAATCGGTGGCAATTATAGGCGGCGGACCAGCAGGTCTGTCTGCTGCGCGCGAGCTTGCAAGATTCGGATTCGCCGTTACGATATTCGAAGCGAAGGAACAAGCGGGCGGTCTTGATACATATGGCATCGTTTCGTTTCGTTTGCCGCAGAGCATCGCTCTGTGGGAGGTTGAACAGGTGAAGAAGCTGGGCGTTGATATTCGGACGAATACAGCAATTGGTTCTGACGTAGCCACAGATTCGCTGCTTGCGCAGTATGATGCGGTTTTACTTGCGATAGGAATGTCGAAGGTGCCTTATCTTAACATCGAGGGCGAACAATTAACCGGTGTGTATGACGCCATTGATTTTGTAGAAGCGACCAAAAGGGAGCTTACAAATGACTTTGCTGGTAAACGTGTAGCGGTAATCGGTGCGGGCAATACGGCGGTTGATGCGGCCACCTGCTCGGTGAGGCTCGGGGCTGCAAAGGTCAAGATGGTATACCGCAGGACGAGAGAGGAAATGACCGCCTACGATTTTGAATTCGAATTCGCGAAGCAAGATGGTGTGGAGTTTGAATGGTTAAGCGCTCCCAGCCGGATTATCGGAGATGCTGATGGAAATGTCGAGGCGCTTGAATGCATGAGGATGCAGCTTGAAGAGGATGAACAAGGAGGAAGAAAAAAGGTGACACCGGTAGAAGGCTCCTCTTTCCTGCTTGATGTTGATGTTGTCATTAAGGCAATTGGTCAGACACGTCACTTGCCGCTAATTGAGCAGCTGGGCTTGCATCATAAGCGAGGAATGGTGATGGTGAATACGGAAACCTATCAGACCTCTAATCCCAAAATTTACGCTGCTGGCGACGTTATTTTCGGTGAAGGCCAAGGTGATGCGATGGTGGTTGCCGCCGCACAGCAAGGCAAGCTGGCAGCTTATTCGATTTACAAAACGCTAGTTGCAGGGAGGGAAAATGATGGCTGATCTGCGCATTCAATTAGCAGGCATAGCTTCTCCGAATCCTTTTTGGCTTGCATCAGCGCCGCCAACGAACACCGGCTATCAAGTTCAACGAGCATTTGAAGCGGGCTGGGGCGGAGCGGTATGGAAGACGCTGGGCGATCCAATTATTAATACATCCTCGCGATTTGCAGCTATTCATTTCAATAGTCAACGAGTAGCAGGATTCAACAACATTGAGCTGATTTCGGATCGCCCGCTTGAAGTGAACTTAAAGGAAATATACGAGACAAAGAAGCGATTTCCGGAGCATGCGCTTGTCGTTTCATTGATGGTGGAGCCTAAACGCGAGAAATGGCATGAAATTGTAAAAAAAGTAGAGGCTGTCGGTGTGGATGGATTGGAATTGAACTTCGGATGTCCCCATGGCATGGCGGAGCGGGGGATGGGCGCTGCTTCCGGACAACAGCCGGATTTGGTTGAAATGCAGACAATGTGGGTCAAGGAGGCAGCGAGGACGCCAGTCATAGTCAAGCTTACGCCCAATATTACGGACATTACCGCGACAGCGAAAGCAGCCGTTCGCGGAGGAGCGGATGCGATCTCGCTGATCAATACCATTAATTCACTAGCTGGAGTTGATATCGATACATGGAATACGATTCCGCATGTTGGCGGAAAAGGCGCGCATGGGGGCTACTGCGGGCCTGCTGTTAAGCCGATTGCGCTTAATATGGTTGCGGAATGTGCCCGAAATCCTTTCGTTGGCGTACCCATTTCCGGGATAGGTGGAATATCGAGCTGGCGGGATGCGGTTGAGTTTATTTTGATGGGCTCAACTGGCGTTCAAGTATGTACAGCTGCCATGCATCATGGCTTTAGCATCGTAGAGGATATGATCGACGGTTTAAACAATTATTTGGATGAAAAGGGTTTAAAATCAGTCAATGAGCTAATAGGCAAATCGGTAGAGCGCTATTCGGATTGGGGAGATCTTGATCTTAATTACGCGGTCGTTGCACGAATTGAACAGGATACTTGCATCGTTTGCAATAAATGCCATATCGCTTGCGAGGATACTTCGCATCAGTGTATTGAGCGGCATATAGACGATACTGGCGCAGCATACCTGAAGGTTCGCGAGGAAGATTGTGTAGGCTGCAACCTTTGTTCTATTGTTTGCCCGGTTGAAGGTGCGATTGAGATGGTAGAGGTTCCCATGACGGAGCCGGCTCTAAGCTGGAATCAACGGCAAGCGGCAATTGCGTCACTAGGAAAAAGCAATGATTCTGACGATGGCGATAAGAAGGAGGCTGTATAGGATGACGGTGAAGCTCATTAAAAATGGGGTTATTGTAACGGCAGCCGACACGTATAAAGCTGATGTGCTAATTAAGGAAGGCATCATCGCCAAAATCGGCATTGACCTCGAATCGGAAGCGGATGAGTTTATCGATGCAACAGGCAAATACGTATTTCCAGGCGGCATTGATCCACATACCCATCTTGATATGCCGTTTGGCGGCACGGTTACGGCGGATGATTTTGAGACAGGCACAAAAGCTGCAGCTTTCGGAGGAACTACAACGATTGTTGATTTCTGCTTGACGACGAAAGGGAAACCACTGAAGGAATCCATTGCGGCATGGCATCAAAAAGCAGGCAGTAAAGCCGTTATCGATTATGGCTTTCACCTCATGATTAGTGAAATAAACGATGCAGTGCTTGCTGAGCTTCCATCGATTATTAATGAAGAGGGCATTACCTCGTTGAAGGTGTTTATGGCGTACAAAAACGTGTTTCAAGCGGATGACGGCACGTTGTTTCGGACGATGCTCGCAGCCAAGGAGCATGGAGCGATGGTGATGGTGCATGCCGAGAATGGCGATGTCATCGATTTTCTCATTCATAAAGCGTTGGAGGAAGGCAACACCGATCCTATTTATCATGCGCTTACGAGACCGTCGATTATTGAAGGAGAGGCAACTGGACGGGCAGCAAAACTAGCCGAGCTTGCTGGAGCGAGACTGTATGTCGTGCATGTGACATGCGCCGAAGCAGTCCAGCAAATCGCAGAGGCGCGCAATCAAGGTGTGGACGTGTGGGGCGAAACGTGTCCGCAATATTTGGTGCTTGATCAGTCGCAGCTGGAGAAGCCGGATTTTGAAGGGGCAAAATACGTTTGGTCGCCGCCTCTTCGTGAAGCGCACCATCAAGAGGTGCTTTGGAATGCACTGAAGAGCGGCCAGCTGCAAACGCTGGGTTCGGATCACTGCTCTTTTAATTTTGACGGACAGAAGGATTTGGGGCGGGGGGATTTTAGTAAAATTCCAAATGGCGGCCCCGTTATAGAGGATCGATTCTCGCTCTTTTATTCGGAGGGCGTTCATCAAGGGCGTATTACGCTTAATCAATTCGTAGACATTGTATCGACGCGCAGCGCCAAGCTGTTTGGTCTTTTTCCCCAGAAGGGGACGATTGCCGTTGGCAGTGATGCAGATATCGTCATCTTTGATCCGCTTGCAGAGCGTACACTATCAGCTGAAACACATCATATGAATGTCGATTATAACCCGTTTGAAGGATTGAAGGTGACAGGCTTACCCGTTAGTGTACTATCACGTGGTGAATTTGTCATTCAAGATTGTCAATTTGTTGGCTCTCTTGGAGCTGGACGATATGTGAAGCGGGCTCCTTACAAGGGGGCTAATCGATAGCTGCTTTTCGCATCGCTGCCTTGCGACATGAGGGATAAAGGGAAGGCATAGCGCCAAAGGAGGAAGAGATATGTCCGCCTATGAGCAATTCGTCGAGGAGAAAAACAAGATTGATGCATACTTGAATCAGGAGTATGTCATTACTGGCGTGCGTGAAGGGCTGAGCGGCGATTGGCTGGAGCTTAAGCACCCCGGCGGGGATGAAGCTTCGCTGCTCATTGAGACGGCGGATGCTCGCAAATATTTTGTTAATGTGCTGCTTAAACAAGATGTTAGAGAACAAAAAGACGCGCAGTAAAAATTTGAGCGTAGTTTTCCAAAAGGAGATAGCTGCTTGAGTACGATAAAGGAAGCTTTGTTCCCAACGATAATTAACAAACATAGGAGCTGATAGGATGGCTATAGAACCTATTTCCCTACAGGATTCGCTTAAAATACGTAATTTTATTAACGGTGTTTGGGTGGAGTCTGTAAATGAACGAACAGATAAAGTGATAAATCCAGCTACAGGGGCAGTAATCGCATACGTCCCGTTATCCGTCCAAGAGGATGTTGAAGCTGCTGTGCATGCTGCGGAGCAGGCTTATCCAGCATGGAGCAAAACCCCTGTTCCACGCAGGGCGAGGGTGCTATTTCGTTACTGGCAGCTTCTGCAGGAGCATGCGGAGGAGCTGGCGGAGATTATAACGATAGAGAACGGAAAAAGCTACAAAGAAGCGGTCGGAGAAGTGCAGCGCGGCATCGAAAATGTGGAGTTTGCGGCAGGAGCGCCGACGCATATGATGGGCGCAACGCTTGCAAACATTGCAACGGACATCGATTCGGAGCTGTTCCGGGTGCCGCTTGGTGTAGTGGGAGGCATCACGCCATTTAATTTTCCGATGATGGTACCCTGCTGGATGTTCCCGCTTGCCATCGCGCTTGGCAACACTTTTGTGCTCAAGCCATCAGAACGTACGCCGCTTACCGTTAACAAGCTTGCGGAGCTATTGCGGGAAGCGGGATTGCCGGATGGTGTACTGAATGTGGTGCATGGCGCTAACGATGTTGTAAATGTATTGACGAGCAGTCCCAGTGTTAAGGCCATTTCATTTGTCGGCTCGCAGCCTGTTGCCAAATACGTATATGAACGTGCTGCGTATAACGGCAAAAGAGTTCAAGCGCTTGCCGGCGCCAAGAACATCCATATTGTAATGCCGGACGCGCATATCGATAAAACGGTTGAGAACATCATTGCCTCATCCTTTGGCAGTGCTGGTGAGCGATGCATGGCTTGCTCTGCTGTCGTTGCAGTCGGTGATGGGAGCAGCTTTATGAAGGCGCTGCAAGCTGCAGCGGAAGCGATGATCATCGGTTCCGGAATGCGCGATGACGTCACCTTAACGCCAGTCATACGCGATGAGCATCGCAAGCGCATCGAAAAGTACATTGCGAGCGGGATTGCTGAAGGGGCTGCGCTTCTGCTTGATGGCAGGCTTGCAACGGAGCGCAGCGGCGAAGGATATTTTCTTGGGCCGACGATTTTTGACCAAGTGAAACCTGAAATGACGATTGCCACGGAGGAAATATTTGGTCCAGTATTATCTGTCCTGCGCGCGGAAGATTTAAATGAGGCGCTTACTATAGTGAACAGTTCTAGATTTGGTAATTCAGCAGTCATTTATACGGAAAATGCTAAGGCTGTTCGTCAATTCCGCGAGGAAGCGGAAGCCGGTATGCTGGGTGTTAATGTAGGCGTGCCAGCACCAATGGCTTTTTTTCCATTTTCGGGCTGGAAGGACTCTTTCTACGGAGATTTGCATGCCAATGGAAAGGATGGAGTGGAATTTTATACGAAGAAAAAAATGATAACATCGAGATATTTTTGAAAAGGCTGCTTGGAATAAAAATGCCCCCGCAGCGTGCTGAGCTTCAGCGCTGGCAGGGGCATTTCTATTTACAATATTGCATTCCTATTTCTAAGCATGCGATAAAGAATGATCGAAGTGACCGAGCAGGCGAGCGCACATGCCCCGATGAATAGATAACCGCCTTGCAGACCTGCAACGAGGCTGGCATGTGAGTTTTCACTTCCGGCAAACAGCTGCTTCGTCCATTCTGTAATGGCGCCGATAGCGAGGTTGCCGATGACACTCGCTATACCCATTAAGGTTACGGTAAAGGTAATAGCGGTATCGGCGTTGTTCGGGTAACGTTTGGCAAGCAAGGCCATGACGGTTGGATAGATTGGTGCGATACCAACTCCTGCGAGTGCAAACAAAAAGGCACCTGGTTCACCGATGATAATGGCTGCAACTGAGCATAACCCAGAAAAAGTAGATAACAAAATGAGCGATCTCGTATAGCCGATTTTGTCAGTGACGGGACCGAGAACGAGCCTTGCGAGCATAAAGCAGAAGAAAAACGCAGATAGCATTTTAGCTGACGCATCGCCGCTCCAGCCATAAGCCTTCTCCAAAAAGTTAACGAGCCAACCGCCAACAGCAAGCTCCGATATTACTCCGAAAGATAGCACGACTACAATGAGCCAAGCGATCTTGTCACGAGCAAATTCCTTTAAAGTGATTCGATCCTCGTGTTTTTGCTCATCACCGGCATATTTTGCGAAAAGTCCTGGAAGCATGGGCAAAATCGAGAGCGCGAGCATAAGCATGTACATCCCCCGCCAGCCTAGCGCAGAGCCGAATACTTGAACACCCATCAGCGAAGCAGCAATGATCGGAGCAAAGGTTGAGCTGAGCCCATAAAAAAAGTGTGCGAGGTTCATCATCGTGCCTGTGTTTTTGATGAAAATTCGAGCGGCAAGGATGGCTAGCGCGATTTCCAACATGCCATTTCCGACATACATGAGGAAATAAGCGGATGAAAGTGAGGTGTAATTAGCTGCAAAATAGATGCAAACACCCGATACCGCCATAGAGCCAAATGTGAGCATCAGGGTGAGTTTCATGCCTGCTTTGCGGGTAAGCCACCCGGTAAAGCTGCATGCAAGCAAATAGCCAAGGGAGTTAAATGCTAACAAAATTCCGACTTGCAGCTCGTCAAGCTTCAATTCACTCTGCATTCTAGGAAGCGCAGGCCCTTTAATATTTTCGGAGAAGCCAAAGATGAGAAAACCTCCGAATACGACAGTAAGCAGCAGTATGTAGTTTTTGGATAAAGCAGAAGTGAAACGAGACAATTTGGTAGTCCTCCATCGTTGTCATTATAATAGGAATAGAGTTTGATAAACGTATGCCGTGTCTAACTTTATCGTGTATTTATGCGATGTGCAATAGTTGGCGGCAAGCAATTTCAGCTTTACTATGCGGCATGATGAATCGGATGTTAAAATAAATGATAGACCAATAACGTGTTAAGATAGATAGAAATGCGAGGAAGGGATGTTTGTGACGAATGAAGCTATTTCATACTGCGGACTGGCATTTAGGCAAGCTCGTTCAAGGCGTATATATGACAGAGGATCAGCGTTATGTTCTGATGCAGCTGCTGCAAGCGATCGAAATAGAACGGCCGGATGCGGTCATTATTGCTGGCGATCTCTATGATCGGGCTGTACCGCCTACGGAAGCGGTAGAATTGCTTGATGAGCTGCTCAGCCGGATCGTCATCGATTTAGGTACGCCAGTGCTTGCGATATCAGGGAATCACGACAGTCCAGACCGTATTAATTTTGGTACAAAAATGATGGAAAACCGCGGTTTATATTTGGCGGGACAGCTTCGCAAAAAGCTCGGACCTGTCGTGCTAAATGATGAATTCGGCGAGGTTCACTTTCATCTTGTTCCGTACGCAGATCCAGCGCAAGTACGCTACGAGTTTGGCGATGAATCGATAAAAACGCATGACGATGCGATGCGGGCAGTTACAGCAAACATTGCTGAGTCTATGAATCCAGAAGCTCGGCATGTGTTTGTCGGGCATGCTTTTGTTACGGCAACCGGAGAGCCGGAGCTTAATACAAGCGACTCCGAGCGGCCCTTGTCTGTTGGCGGAGCGGAACATGTGAGTGCGGCTTATTTTGAGAAATTTAATTATACCGCGCTTGGACATTTGCATCAGGCCCATTTCGTTCGCAATCACAAGATAAGGTATGCGGGTTCTCCGCTTAAATATTCGATTTCTGAGGAAAACCATGCGAAGGGTTATTTCGTCATTGAGCTCAATGAAATGGGTGAAGTAGAGATCGAGAAGCGCGAGCTGCTTCCGCTTCGCAACATGCGCCGTATAACTGCTACTATTGAAGAGATAACGAAGCATGAAATAAACGAGGATTATGTTTTTGTTACTCTTTTGAATGATAATCCCGTATTGTTTCCAATGGAGAAGGTGCGTGCAGTTTATCCGAATGCGCTTCATGTGGAACGCAGGCCATTATCTTCAGGCAGCCATTCGAGCGATGGCGGCAGCTTGGACGCCGGAGCGGCTAAAGGACGGCGTGAGGCTGATCCAATCGAGCTGTTTGCAGCTTTTTATCAAGAAGTAAAGCAGCAACCGCTCTCGGAAGCGAAAAAACAGTTGTTTGCGAATACGTATGCAGAGCTGCTGCGTGAGGAAGGAGGTATGCTATGAGGCCAATTAAATTAACAATGACAGCTTTCGGCTCCTATCGAGACACGGAAACGATTGATTTCAGCATGCTGGAGGATCGGCGCCTGTTTGTTATTTCAGGTAATACAGGCGCAGGGAAAACGTCGATTTTTGATGCGATTTGCTTTGCTATCTATGGAACGGCAAGTGGAGAGGATCGAGCTGATCCCCGTATGCTTCGCAGTCATTTTGCTGCAGAAGAAATACACACTGCGGTTCATTTCTATTTCGCTATCGGTCGCAGAAGCTACTTGGTCCTTAGGCAGATGCCTCATCGCAAGGGCGGGAACAAAAGTGAAACAGGCGGTAAATGCGAGCTGTACGAGACGACTAGCGGGGAACCCATTCCAGCTGTAGACCGCTTTATTTTGTCAGACGTGAATGCTAAGCTGGAGCAGATTATTGGCCTCACCAAGGAGCAATTCAGCCAGATTGTCATGCTTCCGCAAGGAGAGTTTCGAAAGCTGCTGACTTCCGACACAGATAATAAGGAAGAGATTTTGCGCCGGATTTTTCGGACAGAGCTGTATGAGCGTTTGGAAAATCGTTTTCAGCAAAAAAATCGTGCGCTGCAGGATCAGCTGAAAGAAGCAAAAGCGACTCTTAATGCTTATATGAAGCAAGTGCAAGAGGCGCTGCCAGCGCGAGAAAATAGTAAGCTTGTTGAAACCTTTAAGCAGGAAGTATATAGTGCGACGCAAGTGACGGACGCTTTGGCGCTGGAGTTCGAATTTTATAAGAAGCTTGCAGGAGAAGCGGAAGAGCAAAAGGAGCTGCTTGCGGGAAGGCTTGAAGCGGCTGAGGTGCAGCTGAGGGTTGCGATGGCGTTTAATAGCAAGTACGAGGAGCATGAGAGGAAGCGGACGCAGCTTGAGCAGCTGGATGGGCAGAAGCCGGAATACGGCTTGAAGGAGCAGCGGCTGGCGCTTGCTGAAAAAGCAGCCCATTTGGCTCCTTATCAGGAGCATGCTGAACGAACCGCTGCTGATGCGAAGTTGAAGCGGGAACAATTTGCTACGAGGAAAGCGGAGCTGGAAAGCGCGGAGCGCGACTTTAAGTTTGCAGTTGAGAGGTTTGCAGTAGAAGAGCAGCGCAGCGACGAACGGCGAGAAGCGGAACGTGAGCTCAGCAAATTGCTAGAGATGGCTCCAATCGTAAGAACGCTCGCTAGTCAGCAGCAAGCGATCGACAAGCTCGCACTTGGGGAGAAGGGTTGTACAGCTAAGCTTGAGGCATTGGATGCAGAGCTAATAAAGCTGCGAGAAGTGAAGCTCGCTGCAAATGCACAAGTGAAGGAAACAGAGCTAGAAACGGCAGAGCTGACAGATAAGCTGGACAAGCTGCGTCTTATTGAGCAACAAGGGAAACAATTAAAGCGAGTAGTTGACGTCGAGAAGGAAATGACGAGAATCGCTCTATTAGAGAAAGAATTTGCTCAAACGCTCAGCAAAGCAAAAGACAACCACGATCAGCTTGAGGCTGCATGGCTTGAGGGGCAAGCATCTCTGCTGGCTGCCCATCTGCATGAGGGCATGCCTTGTCCTGTGTGCGGCAGTGAGGAACATCCAGCAAAGTCGGTCATCCATTCAGAGATTCCTACTCGTGAACGGCTGCAAGAGGCAAAGTTACAATTAGCCGCAGTGGAGCGGGAATGGCTTGAAGCGCGAGCACAAGCAGCTGCAGCACAAGCAACACGCGAGGATGGTGCTAAAGAGCTGGCGGAATTTGGGTTGAAAGCCGTCATGCTGGAGGAGCAACGAGCGCAGCTGCTGCAGCTTTGGCGCGGCCTTAAAGAAGAAACGGACAAGTCTTTATTGAAAGTGAAGCAGCTTCCTGAGCTCAAGCAGTTGATCGAACGTCAGGAGCAGCAGCTCGAGAAGCAACAGCTTCTTAAGGAGCAACTACAACAGGAGCAGCAGCGCTTAATCGTTGAGCGAACGTCACAGCAATCGGCGCTGCAGCAGGAGTTGAGCCGCATTCCAGAAGCGCTGCGAACTCCTGAGAAGCTGACTGAAAAACTAAATAAGCAGCAAGTAGTTTATGACCGAATGTCAGCAGCTTGGAAGTCTGTTCAAGAGCAGCAGCAAACAATGACTGCGAAGCTGGCCGAACAGAAAGCATATGCTGTGCAATCCGAGCAGCAGCAGCTAGAAGCGGAAAAAAACAGGCAGCTAGCAGAGCAGCGATTGCTGGATGAGCTCGTGAAAGCGGGTTTTGACACGGTTCAGCAATATGTAGAAGCAGCATTGCTTGACTCAGCTAGAGAACAGTTGAAAAAAGAAATTGCTGCATACCAAGCAGCCGTTGCTTCACTTATGCAGCAGCTAGTTGAACTGCAAAGCGAGCTTGCAGGCAAACCTAAAGTGGATCTGTCGCAGCTTCAGGAGCAGCTTGCTGCTTTGAAGCAGCAGCAGGAGAAGCTATTTGCCGCCGCACAAACGGCAATACGGACCGGTCAAGTTGCTGAGCGACTTGCCATTTCAATTGGGAAGGCCAATGATTATGTGAGCGAGCTAGAGGCTAAGCTTGAAGAGGTCATGGATGTATTCCAAATGCTGAAAGGGGATAATGCGCTCAAGGTATCGTTCGAGCGCTATATTCTGATTGAGTTTTTGGAGCAGATTCTTTTTGCTGCCAATACGCGTTTGCATGATTTATCGAATGGGCAATTTATGCTGCAAAGAAGTGATCGACTTGAAACTCGCGGCAAGCAAAGCGGACTAGGCCTCGATGTCTATGATGCGTATACGGGTCAGAATCGTGACGTGAAAACATTGTCCGGCGGTGAGAAGTTTAACGCCTCGTTATGTCTTGCACTTGGTATGACGGATGTTATTCAATCCCATATGGGCGGCGTGACGATTGAAATGATGTTCATCGATGAGGGCTTTGGTTCACTGGATGAGGAATCGCTTCAGAAAGCGATTACGGCGCTTGTTGATTTGCAGAAATCTGGAAGAATGATCGGTGTTATATCTCACGTTCAGGAGCTTAAGGATGCATTCCCGGCTTGCCTTGAGGTTAATAAGACGAAGGAAGGCTTTAGTCGGACGAAATTAACGGTGAGATAAGCGGCAGAAATAAGAAAAGCCTGCTTCGAGCACTCCATTGAGGCTGAGACAGACTTTTTACAGCTGGTCGAAATTTAATTAGGCAACAGATGAAGCAATAGAAGCAGAGCCTACAAAAAATAAAGCAATGCCGCCTACAAATACGACAACGTTAAGTACAATGCCAATAACGCCAAACGTTTTACGACGCTTGCTGGAGACGGCACCGATAATGGCTAATATAAGACCTGCAAGGGAGAGTAGCCCTGCTCCAAAAATACAAACGATGGTAAGCATCATAGAAACAAGAACTTCTTGACCAAGCGCTTCGATTGAAGCTTGAAAAGCTACTCTATCAGAAGGGTCTGCTATAATGATGTCTGTATTTGCGATCTGATCAGCGAATGAGAAGCCTGAGACGATTGCAATAATAAGCAATACGGCTGAGAGCAGCCCAATGATGAAGGATGTAATGCCAATTCCTGAATGTTTCTTAGGGCCTTCATAGATGGTTTGATCATTTGAAAAAACGGGTCTTGAACCATAAGGCTCATTGTTGGAAGATGGATTAGCATTGTTATTGGTTTCATTTTCCATTTATATCAGCTCCTTTACTAATTACGGTAAAATTATACACAAATACGAGAGGATTGAAAACAAATGTTTCCAAAATATTTTGCAATCGGAGCAATAAACGCGGCTTTAGCCATTGCTTTAGGCGCATTCGGAGCACATGGATTAGAGAAACAATTGAGTGATCATTATTTAGAGGTTTTTGAAACAGGAGTTCGTTATCACATGTACAGCGCACTCGGTTTAATGCTAATTTCCTTGTTCGCCAAACAAATGGGGACGAGCAAGCTCGCTTTAAATGGCGGTCGATTAATTTTGACAGGAATGATCATTTTTAGCGGCAGCTTGTACGTATTATCGCTTACGAGCTTCAGCAAGCTTGGCATGATTACACCTATTGGCGGCGTTGCGATTATTGCTGGCTGGATATGTATTATTACTGCAGCACTTAAGAAAGAAAGTAATTAGTTAGAAATAAATAATGATTTGACGACATATTACTCTGTATTACAACAAATAAACAAGCTGCTTTAGTAAATATTTCTATACCAGAGCGCGTACATCGTTTATAATAAAGCGAACACTGACTTGACTCGAAATAGAGGAAGGACGTTTGTGCGTGACGAAACGGATAGATGGTTTTCCTGATAGAAAGCGGCAACTCCTCAAGCAATCATTGAATGGATCGTTGGTTATTAGTTGTTTGCTTGCAGCACTCGGGTTGGTCTGGATTATCGTACCATTTATATTAATATCTAACACGATGTACAAATGGACAGCTTTGGCTATCGCGGCATCGTTAATCGTAACTGCAGTAATTGTTTATATAAAGCGAAATGTGACGTTTAGTTTCCAAAATTATCATACGGCAATTGTAGAGACCTTGCTTCGTTCAGATGCCGTTCCGCTGGCGATATTGGATAAAAACGGGATTGTCATGGAGTTGAACGAGGCGTCCGGCCGTACACTTGGCTATGACCGAACCGAGCTTCTTGGAGAAACGATTTTGCGATTAGTCGAGCCGGGCAGCCGGCAATTGCTGCAAGAAACATTTGAGCATGCTTTGCTTGGTGAAACGAAACAGATCAATATTAACATTACGCATGGTTCAGGTTTTCCGCTCGAGCTACAAGTTGTTTGCTCGCCTATGATACAGATGGATGAAGTCATCGGAACGGTAGTGATAAGCCAGGATTTAAGCGATCGCAAACGTAATCTTGAACGAATTCGCTATATGGCCTATCACGATGATATGACCGGCTTGCCGAATCGCACTTTGTTTCAAATGAAGCTGACGGAGACGTTGACAAGGGCGAAGGAAGAAGAACGTACCGTTGGTATTTGTTATTTGGATTTAGATCGTTTCAAGCTGGTCAACGCATCCTTTGGACGCGAATTTGGTGATATTCTTCTCATGCAAGTTGCAGAAAGACTAAATCGAGATCTTGATGACAATGATTTTGCAGCGCGTATGGAAGGCGATGAATTTGCTTTATTGTTTTGCAATTTACGATCGGAGAAGCATTTGCTGGAGCTGTGCAGAAATCTCCTCAAGTCGATTGAAGAGCCCTATGAGCTGAGCGGCTTCCCGTTACATATTACAGCGAGCATTGGTTTGGTTACAAACCGCAACGCGGATGATGATAGTTATTCGCTTATCAAGAAAGCAGATATGGCGCTTGTCAAAGTGAAGGAAAGCGGGAAAAATGATTGCCTGCTTTATTCGGAGGACTGGAGCAATTCGTCATTGGAGCGACTTACGCTGCAGCATGAGATGTACCGCGCTATTCAGCGCGAAGAATTCATTTTGCATTATCAACCGCAATATGATTTGAGCTCAGGTACTATGGTTGGCGTAGAGGCGCTAGTAAGATGGAATCATCCGATTAAAGGCATGATACCGCCAGGGAGCTTTATTCCGTTAGCTGAAGAGAGCGGCATGATTGTCCAAATAGGCGATTGGGTACTGGAAGAGGCCTGCCGTCAAAACAAAGCATGGCAAGACGCTGGATTGCCACTAATGCCGGTATCCGTCAATTTATCGATTAGGCAATTCGTTCAAACGGATCTCGCAGGCAAGGTAGCGGCAGTACTTGAGAAAACAGGCCTCGATCCAAGATACTTGGATCTGGAAATCACGGAGTCGATGACGATGGATGTTAGCCATGTGTCTCGCTGTTTGCTCGACTTAACGGAACTAGGCGTTAATATTAGCGTTGATGATTTTGGCACAGGCTATAGTTCATTCCATTATTTAAAAAACTTCCCGATTGATCGGTTGAAAATTGACCGCTCCTTCGTACGTGATATTCAGCAGGACCCGAGTGATGCAGAAATCGTTGCTGCAATTATTGCAATGGCTCATAACCTGAATATTCAGGTTATCGCAGAAGGCGTGGAAACTGAAGGGCAAATGGAGTTTCTTCGCAAGCATAAATGCGATGAAATGCAGGGCTTCTTTTGGAGTCCGCCTGTATCAAGTGACAACATTGAACAAATGTTATCTCCGGGTTATGCATAAAAAAACCGTTCTATGGCTGATAAACAGTCATTGGAACGGTTTTTTTCTTCATGCGTGGATTAGTATGAGAAGTCTTCAATTTCGTTCATTCGAAACGTATACACTTGCTTCTCGTCGACATGATAAACAGTAATAATATTTTCCGACTCATCCATATTAATGATCCGGCAAGGAATGCTGAGCTTAATACCTAAGCCTTTATTAACGAGGAGCCGGATTAAAGTATTGTTTTTCATGAGCGCTCTTATTTTGTCGTAATAGCTTAAAGCTTCTAGAGCATCTGCTGCTGGTTTGTCGGCCTTTTTAGCTTCTTTTGTTTTCTCAGGAGTGGTGGTTGAAGTTCTGTTAGGTTGTACGCTGTTAGCATCTTTAGTTAGGTTAGGCGGCAAAGGAATTTCTCGTGTGGAGCCTGTATTGTTCTTGTGATGTTCGATTTGCTCTCCAAGTTGGATGCCGGATAATATACGGAAATCAACAAAGTCAGAACCATTTAGCGAATGAAGCAATTGCTCAAGCGCTGCAGCGTTGTTTTTCCCTTCTACAAGCACCTCAATATTAAAAATAAAGGATGCTCGGTCTTGAGAAGAGTTATGTTTTTCCATAGGACCTCCGGACGATTCGATATAGTACTAATATACCACTAAATCGATTTTTCATGTAGTAGTGAGCAGTGATAACTCGAGTGATGCAAGAAAATGTATCCGCATTCAAATGGATAGATACAGGATTTAGATTAAATCTGTGCTATACGGTATAAAGACCTAACTACTTATAATAAAGTTATGGCTGATCTATTTTAGCATATATTATTATTTCTTTGAAACATTAAACGGAAGTTCTGTTGTAAAGATTAATGCAGAATAAATGTAAAATTTTATAAAAAAATAAAAAATGGATTGTTGGTCTCGATATATTATGTGGCCTTTGTATGGGAAGGGTTAGACAGGTTAAAAGTAGTGAAAAAGCTAGAGTCACTTTGCCTTGATGAAGGCAGCGGTGGCTCTATTTTTAGGTATGTACTAAATGACTATTATTTGGAAAATAAGGCTTGAGTACAATCAAAAACTGAGGAAAATTCATTTACTATTAATAGAGTCTGCCGATAGAGGGGTAGAATGTTTTCTGTTTCTGGGTGAATTTTTATTTTAAATGATAAGTTTTATATAGATTTAATGATAGGGAAATTGGAATTGAAAATTTTCATCGATTCTGATTTTTTTGATATATGATTCAAGATTGTTGTACAAAGGATGGGGCTAATGGATATGAATTGTGGCAGCTCAAAACTTAACAGATCGCAATGTTCAAGTAGCAATTGTTCCTGCTCCGGCTCTTTAAGCTGCGACGGGACGCGTAAGAAAGGCATAACTGGCGCGACGGGGGCGACAGGTGAAACAGGGGCGACAGGAGCAACGGGAGTAACAGGGGCGACGGGGACGGTAGGAGCAACCGGAGCTACAGGTGCTACGGGAGTAAGAGTAACGGGTGCAACGGGAGCAACCGGTGCTACAGGAGCGACGGGAGTAGGAGTAACGGGAGCAACCGGAGCTACAGGTGCGACAGGAGCGACGGGAGTAGGAGTGACGGGTGTAACTGGTGCAACGGGCACGACAGGAGCAACGGGAGTAGGAGTGACGGGTGCAACAGGAGTAACCGGAGCTACAGGAGCGACGGGAGTGGGAGTGACAGGAGCAACTGGGGCTACCGGCGCTACAGGAGCGACGGGAGTGGGAGTAACGGGTGCAACGGGAGCAACCGGAGCTACAGGTGCGACGGGAGTAGGAGTGACGGGTGCAACTGGGGCGACAGGAGCTACGGGAGTAGGAGTGACCGGAGCAACCGGGGCAACCGGGGCAACCGGCGCTACAGGAGCTACGGGAGTGGGAGTGACCGGAGCAACTGGGGCAACCGGCGCTACAGGAGCGACAGGGGTAGGAGTGACGGGTGCAACAGGGGCAACCGGTACGACAGGAGCAACAGGAGTAGGAGTAACGGGTGCAACTGGGGCTACAGGCACGACAGGAGCGACGGGAGTAGGAGTGACAGGAGCAACCGGGGCAACCGGAGCTACAGGAGCAACGGGAGTGGGAGTGACAGGAGCAACCGGCGCTACAGGAGCAACGGGAGTGGGAGTGACAGGAGCAACCGGGGCAACCGGAGCTACAGGAGCGACGGGAGTGGGAGTGACGGGTGCAACAGGAGCAACCGGCGCTACAGGAGCGACGGGAGTGGGAGTGACAGGAGCAACCGGCGCTACAGGAGCGACGGGAGTAGGAGTGACAGGAGCAACCGGGGCAACCGGAGCTACAGGAGCAACGGGAGTAGGAGTGACAGGAGCTACGGGTGCAACAGGAACAACCGGTACGACAGGAGCCACAGGAGCTACTGGCCCGAACTTTGCTGCTGAAGGGTTTTCGGCATATTTGTCTACTCTTACTTTATCAGCAACAGGTCAGCTTATTAACTGGTCTGTAGCGAATCCTTATTATGGAAATGCGAATTTCAATGCCGCAACAGGCAATTACACGATACCGGTCACTGGTAGATATTCTATTTTAGCAACAGTAAATTATATAACCACTGCAGCTATTGGCGTAAGCCTCGGAGCTGGAGTAAACCCTTTCTTTCTAGTTCAAAGAACATCGCCTACTACAACAAGTTTGGTTACTGGATTATTACCTATTTTGAATGTTAATATTGCATTGCTTCTAACCTTAAGAGCTGTACTTGGTAATGGAACAGTAACTTTGGCAGGTGAGGTTACGCTCTCCGCTGGAGATGTTATTGGGCTTTACTACAATGCGAACGGTCTGACAATATCACTTAATATAGGCGGCGGTTCTACAAATGGTGTAGTTTGGTCTATGCACGAACTTACGTAATATTCAATCATTCATTTCGTTAATGGAGGTCAAATCTACTAGGCATATGACTTCTTTTGGAATAAATTCAGATAATGTATAACCATGTGCCGGAAAGATACATTTAATATAAGTATGAACTGGAATATGGTTTTTTTGAAAGAGGGGGGAATATGCTGAAAAGGAGATTCTGTTCAAAGAAAAAGCCCTTATTTGAATCAATGAATGTTCTCATGGTGAAACCCTCTTTTATTCAAATAAATAAGCAAAAATCAAAATATATAATAAAGAAAAAATGCTGTAAAAAAAGAGCCCGAAGGAAGAGATGTTTCCCGATATTTCCGTGTCCTCCTAAGCGATGTCACAGGCCAAGACCGAGACCATGTCCAAGGCCTAGGCCGTGTCCTTGCCCGGATTCACCTTGCGTTGATCCTGCGACTATGCTGGTCGAAAAAGAATGCTGTGGAAATATATTACTTCAAGGTAATCTAACGGGACTTCAAATATGGGAAACAGATATTGAAGCAAAAGTTAAGGTGGCGCAAATTACTATATACTCGAGTCCATCGAGCACAGATCCTTTGGAAGTAGAAATTGTTGGTACAGAAACTAAACTAATGATTGTACCACCTGGTAATACGGTTAATTTTATTGGTGAAGGCATTAAATCTGTAAAAGTTTCTGCAAAAGGTAATGAGTTACTTTATATTGAAGGAAAATATGTAATTTCAACTACGATTGGTCTGCATTCAAACCCCATTCCATTAAATGAACAATAATAAAGGGTGGTTCTTCAATAAATGAAGAACCACCCTTTATTATTAAGTTATAAGATTAAAGACTATAACGGACAGTAATACAAAACTCCCCTTGTGCTGCTGCCGTCGTAGTTAAGGAAATGGTATTAAATCGTGCTACCGTAAATGATGCACTGCCTCCAACAGGAATAACTATGGTTTGAATAGCTGCTACGATTCCTGTTCTGAAGAAGTTTACTGTTAATGGTGCTGTACCGGTTTCATATTTAACATATCCTGTACCATTGATGGTTTGTGATATATTGTCCGAATAAATGATTTGGGTCCCAGCTGCAGCTAATTGCCAATTTGAGCACACTTTATCTTGCACAATGACTTTATCTGAGCAACAACTAAGTGTAGAATTTGTTTCACACATATTCCTTTATCCCTCCACTCATTATTTTATTGGACAGGGTAACGGGTAGTTATGCAGAACTCCCCTTGATAGGTACCTGGTGAAGCTGCTGGAAGCGTTATTTGAATGGCACTGAAGCGCCTATACGTAAAAGCAAGACTCGTTCCGGGAGAGAGTGTAAATGGAGCAGCATTGATTGGATTTCCCGTGCTGTCGAGAAAATCAAATGTAATATCATCTGGACCGATGTCGTATTGCAAATACCCGGTACCGACAATATTTTGATTAATATTATTTGTGAAGACGACAACTAGGACATCAGCAGCGACAACGGTGCCACTCCATGGTGTACATACTTTATCTTGTACAAAGTTTTTATCAGCACAACAAGTTAAAGCAGTTGCAGAATTATTACAACCCATACCTAAATCCCTCCTATTTATAATTTCTAACTATTTAATGCAGGCATTAACCTGCCCGCTTGGACATCTGCCTGAGGTGAGAAATATCTTTTAAACAAGACGACATACGATCATGCAATTTCTATGGGTAATAGACTAGAGAGAGAAGAAGAACCATACAAAATGAAGATCGAAGGGATTTGTCATTGGAGAAACATAATTAGAGCCTAGCATTTTCAGAAGAATGCAGGAGCATAAATAAGCAAACATCCAATAATGCCAACTTACTTTTGCATATACTGATGTTGCAGTGCCTTGCTTTTTACATTATGTAAAAGAAGGGGGTCCAAAACCCTCGAAAAACACAAAAAAGCCCTATCATGACAGGCTTTCATTTGGTTTTTCATGATTATTATCTTAAATGAAAATTAAGTGTAAACTTTTTTAAATGACTAGTTTTTTACTAATCTTGAGACCAGTTTGTGAGTTTGTTGAGTTGAATTGTGATTGTGAGAAATATATGTAGCTGGCTTTCCACGTTTGAGGGGAGTCTTTTTTTGATTAATTTTGTTTCGACATAGTTTGAGACAAATTATATGCCAAATTGTATAATTATTGGAAAGTTAGGAAGGTTTGGTGAAATGGTTATTTCATAGGGAGGAGAAATGTTTTGAATGATGTAAATACATATAAAGGGTGCTGAGGAGCTTGAGTGAAGGTGACGATGTTGTAGTTATAGGAGGCCATAGGACGGCTTCTATATTGGTTATCAATTAGATGGGCATAAATTCTGGGAATTAACTGGTGTCTCTTTTTCGACTGAAGTATCTTCGTTAGAAGTCCGTAAATACAAAAGCAGGACATTTGCATCATGCCATATTGCCGATAAGTAGGCTGCTATAAGTTAAAATGAAAAACATCCGAGTTTGTTAACCTGTTGATTTTCTTTTTTGAAGAGGTAAGGTGCAGGAGTGCCTGACGTGTAAGTATAAGTATAAGGATAGTAAGTATCCGTTTTGTTGTGATTAGTTTGATTAGAAAGGCAAGGAAAGGTTAAGTTCAAAGGGAGAGGTTCGAGATGAAAAAAGAAGAAGTTTGTCCCGAATGTGGAGGAACCAACTTTGGGAAAGGTAAGTCGCACGGTGAAGCCAGAGTATACCCTATGAAAAAAATGCTAACTTTAGGATCAGATGTTACTCATGTAATTTGTATGAAGTGTGGATATATTTTAAAAAGTTTTGTTATTGAGCCACATAAATTTGAGGATAAATAAAGTGAATATCGACATTTGCGAATATAATAAAACAAGTGTTTCATCGAAAACTCAACATGAAAGGAAATTATTGATGTAAGCAGGAGTTACGATAGATCATTGGGTCAATTTTCTCCCAATCATATAATGCAGATAGATAACTTCATTTGGACTTCAGTCGGGAGAGGTACATATCACGGTTTCATTTTAGGGAGATGAGGAGATGAAAATCAATAAGAAGTATAATTATTGGGTATTTTATTTTGACGAATCAAATGATGATGATAGGCAGCGTGTTGCTGCGATTTGGGATGGAGAATGGCATGGTATAGAATTGCTGGATAAGTCTGATACCGAATTGAAGGAATATCTAATAGAAGTAATTGATGATTACAATGTATACACAGGTGAAAAAATCAATAGAAATTTGATTGAACATGCTATAAATGAGATAAAGAAAATTAAAGAAGAGTTGAATTTTTTAGGGTAATGAAAACTCTGTTTCATGTGGCTCCCAACATGCAACAAGAGCCGACAGTGCAGATTGATTCACTTATCAACTTGTGATCGCATTTGTGATTTCACCCCTCAACCACTGCATAAATAAGCAAACATCCAACACTGCAAACTTACTTTTGCATATACTGATGTTGCAGTGCATTGCCTTTTACATTATGTAAAAGAAGGGGGTGGATCCTATATGATGCGGATGGTTCCTTTCACACTGGAGAATGGAGAAACCGTTCTTGGCGTTGAAGTGAAGTTGCCCAAAACAACTTTGCTCGCTATCATGACGGACAAAGGATATATTATGTGCGGTGCGCTTGATGTTTCTCTGCTTAATGAGCGACTCAAAGACCGGGAAATTATAGCTGGCAGAGCTGTTGGAGTAAAAACGTTGGAAGAGTTGATGGAAGCCCCTTTGGAATCCGTTACTTTAACAGCAGAGACAAAGGGTGTTGTAGTAGGCATGAAGGGCTCGGAAGCGCTCCAATTGATGCTTTAACCAAAAGAAAACAAAGAGCCCCAATCAAGCTGTACGCGTGAATGCCGCGAACAACAGATTAGGGCTTTTATTCTCTAATGATTATTCAAAAAGTTTGCGAAGATTAACATCGTATGGCGCTTGGACGATGCCTTTTTCAGTAATAATGGCTGTTACATATTCATTAGGCGTTACGTCGAAGGCCGGATTGTATACTTTAATGCCCTGAGGGGCTGTACGCTTGCCGAAGCCTTCTGTAATTTCTTCCGCATTGCGCTCTTCAATTGGAATTTCAGAACCAGTCGGCGTATTCAAATCAATTGTGGAAAGAGGACTCGCTACATAAAAAGGAATGCCGTGAGCTTTAGCGAGTACAGCTACGCTGTACGTTCCGATTTTGTTAGCTACATCACCGTTTGCAGCAACGCGGTCAGTACCTACGATAACCGCATCTACCCAGCCCTTAGCCATAATCATACCAGCCATGTTGTCGCAAATAAGCGTAACATCGACGCCTGCCTGCTGTAATTCAAATGCAGTTAACCGAGCGCCTTGAAGGACAGGACGCGTCTCGTCAGCATATACACGCAGTGTAATACCGCGTTCCAAGGCTAAGTAGAAGGGTGCAAGAGCTGTGCCGTATTTAGCCGTAGCCAAGCCGCCAGCATTACAGTGTGTCAATACACCCATATCATCTTTAAACAATGATAGTGCATGTTCACCGATCATTCTGTTTGTTTCTTCATCTTCGCTTTGAATCGCGATTGCTTCCGTTAGCAAAGCGGCTTTGCTTTCCTCAAGCGACAAGCCTTTCTCGATGTAAGAAGCGGCAGCTGCTTTCATGCGATCAAGTGCCCAGAACAAGTTAACAGCGGTTGGTCTTGAAGTCGCAAGATATTCTGCTTGCTTGACGACTTGCGCGAGCCATGCCTCAGTGGTTTGCTCATCTCGGCTGCCTAGAACGACTCCGTAAGCTGCTGAAATGCCGATGGCTGGAGCTCCGCGTACTTTTAAGTGGCGAATCGCTTCCCATACATCCTCTGCAGTCGTTAAAGGCAAATAAACGATTTCTTCTGGCAAAAGCCGTTGGTCAAGTAAATCAAGCCTGTCTTCGGTCCAGATAACCGATTGCAAGCCAGCATAATTATTTGTTGTCATGGTGTCATTTCCTCTCTGTGTTCAATCATTTATTTGCAAGTGATAAGGCAACGTCGATAACTTCCTCAATGGATTGCGTATTGCGGTTGTTGCGAATCAGCGATGTTCCAATAGCAAGAGCGAGGCGCTGAGCTTTCTCTTTAGCAGCTGCATCAGGGATACGATCTACATCGATTACATGAGACAAACCAACGATTCGGCGTACGATTTTGCAGCCTGCAAAACCAACAGCGTCCTGCAGCAAACGATTCATATAGTAATCTTGATAGCCTGGTGTTGAAGAAGCAATACGATCAAGACCATGCTCATCCCATAATGCACGGAATTTTTGATCGAATAGATTCCACACATCACGCACCGAATCGGTCAAATAACGACGGAAGTCATTTCTCGTTTTTGTATCCGTGCTCCAATGCTCTTGCCCTGCAAAGTTGAGAAGCAAATTCGCAATAACAGCACCAATGTCGAAGCCAATTGGACCATAATAAGCGAATTCAGGATCGATGACCTTTGTAGATTCAGGCGTTACGAAAACACTGCCCGTATGAAGATCGCCATGCAAGAGCGCTTGTGCATTTGTTAAAAATTTGTCACGCAGAATCGCTACTTCAAAATGAAGCTGTGAATCCTGCCAGAGCGCCTCAGCAGCATCTTGAATAGCTGGATCAAAGCTGTTGTTAGGCGAATTCGTATAAGGATCGTCGAATATAAGATCCTCTGTTATTTTACATAACTCAGGATTAATAAAAGCTTTTACGCGCTGCTTCTTTTCCTGCTGGTTCATGCCAAGATCAGAGGTGAAAAATAAAGTCCGCGCCATAAATGTTGAAATATCGTCCGCGAATTTAGGATAACGTGTTCCGCCAATCAACCCTTGACGCATAATAATATGATCGCTGAGATCCTCCATTATGGTGAGATAGAGCTCTGGGTCATATTTATAAACGTTTGGAACAAGTCCAGGAGCAAGCTCGCCTTCCAAAATAAGCTTATCACTTTCAATACGTGCACGATCGAGTGTAAGCGGCCAAGACTCACCAACAACTTTAGCATAAGGAAGCGCCTGTTTCATAATAAGGCTCTTGCCGCTGCTAGAATCAACGATGTGGAAAACCAAGTTTAAATTACCGTCCCCAATTTCTCGGCTGGTTAAACTTGCTCCCTCTGGGAAATAACCGTCAAGCGAAAGAGCTATTTGAATGGCTTCTTGTTCTGATAATGGATGATATGCAGACACGGCTGTCCACCTCCGGTTTATAGTAGTTGGGCAGCAATGCCCAGTATTCATCTCAACATAGTATAATGTATATTATTTCGCCTTGGAATACCCTCATTTGATATAATGTTATCAATTATAGACAAGTTGGATGGAGGAAGTATAGTGACTGCACAAAAAGAACAACAGTCGATCGCTTTGAAAGAGTGGGCTGTCAGTGTAAAAGCGCTCGCAGAGGGGCAGCAAATTATCGTTATGCGTAAAGGCGGAATCATTGAAGAAACGCGAGATTTTCAGCTTATTAGCCCTAGCTTTTATTTAATGCCTGCTTACGAGCACCAGAAGAAACATCTTCTAAAGGAGCAATATGTTGACGGTTTGGATGAAACGTTAGCGAATTGGTCGATAGACATGGAAACGATTAAGCTAGAAGCTTACGCTGAGGTCGTTGAAGATATTGAAGTAACGGATCAAGAAACACTCGATCGTTTACGCGATTTACATATATGGACAGATACGTTTGCAGAGGAAAGATTGCGCTGGAAAAAAACCAAGCCGCTGCATGTTTTATTGCTCCGTGTTTACCGATTGGAGACGCCTTTGGAAATTTCGATGAGGCCTGCTTATAATGGATGCAAATCTTGGGTAAGAATGGAAGATGAAATACCATCTCCAAAAATGTTGCCTGTACTGGATGAAGAAACATTTCTGTCAGAAGTTCAAAAAATTAAAAATGCATTGGCATAAAAGATTTATTTTGATCAAAGGATCTTACGAGGAAAACCCATCTAATTGCCGATTAAAGGTGAAATAGGAGAAATATAAGCCGAAATCAACCTTTAGCTTTTCGTTTTATATCTACAATAAAAAGACATTATCAATGAATCAAAGACATCTCACATTGATTTATAACAAAAACTATATTAAAATGATTATTGAGAATCATTGAGAATCACTCTATAATAGAAAGTCTATTATTTATAGAAGTGACTGAGCGAATTAAACCAACCTTGGAGGGATCAGCATATTATGTCTACTCATTTTGTCATTGATGGTCTGAAAGCGGCTATCGACGGAAAAGAGATTTTGAAAGGTATTAACCTAGAAATTAAAGGTGGAGAAATTCACGCGATCATGGGCCCGAACGGTACCGGTAAATCTACACTGGCATCCGCTTTGATGGGACATCCTAAATATGAAGTAACAGAAGGAACGGCAGTACTAGATGGCGCTGACATCCTTGAAATGGGTGTTGATGAGCGCGCACTTGCTGGTTTGTTTCTTGCAATGCAATATCCAAGTGAAATTCCAGGCGTAACAAACTCTGACTTTCTACGCAGTGCGCTAAATGCACGTCTTGGCGAAGGCAATGAAATCTCGTTGATTAAATTCATTCGCAAAATGGAAAGCAAAATGAAAGAGCTTGAAATGAATGCTGAATTCGCTCATCGTTACCTTAACGAAGGTTTCTCAGGCGGCGAGAAAAAACGTAACGAAATTTTGCAAATGATGCTTCTTGATCCAAAAATCGTTGTTCTTGATGAGATCGATTCAGGTCTTGACATAGATGCACTTCGTATCGTATCACAAGGCGTAAATGCTATGCGTTCGGAAGATCGCGGTTTCCTTATCATTACTCACTATCAGCGTTTGCTTAACTATATTACTCCAGACTATGTACATGTTATGATGCAAGGCCGTATCGTTAAATCGGGTGGTCCTGAGCTGGCTGAGCGTTTGGAAAACGAAGGTTATGATTGGGTAAAAGAAGAGCTTGGAATCGAAGATGAAACGGTCGGTCAGGCTTAAGCAGAGAAGGGGGCAAAACGGATGAGTACACAACTATCAACGCAGGCCAACCGTCAAGCTGCTGAAGCGCTGGCACGTAGTAAAGGCGAGCCGAACTGGCTTGTTGAACTGCGCGGAGAAGCGGCAGACCTTGCCGGAACACTCGGATGGCCTAAGCCGGAGAAGGTTCGTATTGAACGGTGGAATTTGACAGCACTAGGAAACTACGAGCAACCGACAACGGTTGGAGCAATTAGCGAACTTCCACAAGCTGTTCGTGAATTGATCACAGAAGGAACTGAAAATTTGCTTGTTCAACGTAATTCCGGCATCGTATGGAATCAGTTTTCAAACGAATTGGCTAGCAAAGGCGTTATTTTCACAGATTTGGAGACGGCATGCAAAGAGCATGGCGACCTCGTTCAAAAATATTTGTTCCAAGCAGTAGCGAAGGACGAAGATAAGCTTACAGCACTTCATGCAGCACTTTGGAACGGCGGCGTATTCGTTTACGTTCCTAAAGATGTTGAAGTTGAGCTGCCGCTACAAGCGATTTTCTACAATGATAATGCTGAAGCGACATTTGCTCCGCATATCTTGATCGTAGCGGACAATAATAGCCGAGTGACATATGTGGATTGTGTTGTATCCGAACCGGGAGCAAACAGTGCTCCTTTCGTACATCCATCTGTTGTTGAAGTGTTCGTGAAGCCAGGCGCTCATGTTCGTTTCAGCTCCATTCACCATATGGCTGAGACTGGCGTGGATATGTCAATCCGTCGTTCGGTTATTGAAAATGACGGCCAAATGGAATGGATTATCGGTGATTTGAATGACGGAAATACGTTGTCAGACACGAAATCCATGTTGAAGGGCACAGGCTCTACTTCTGATGCAAAAGTTATCAGCGTAGGCAAAAACGCTCAACAAAACAGCTTGACGACGCAAGCCGTTCACTTCGGCAAAAGCTCCGACAGCAACATGGTAACACGTGCAGTAATGAAGGATTCCGCTTCAGCGATCATTAACGGAATTACAAAAATCGAGAAGGGTGCGACGAAAGCGAACGGTGTACAAACCGAGAAGGTGCTCATGCTGAGCCCTAAAGCGCGCGGCGATGCCAATCCGATTTTGCTTATAGATGAAGATGATGTAACAGCAGGCCACGCAGCAAGCGTGGGGCAAGTAAACCCTGAGCAGGTATATTACCTAATGTCTCGCGGTATATCTAAGCAAGACGCTGAACGTCTAATTATTTACGGCTTTTTGGCTCCAGTCGTATCGGAAATTCCAGTCGAGGCGGTACGCGGTCAGCTTCAGCGTTTGCTCGAAAGGAAGCTAGAGGGATGAATATAAATGCGATTCGGGAGCAGTTCCCGATATTGCATCAAGAAATAAACGGGCACCCGCTCGTTTATCTGGACAGCGCGGCATCTTCGCAGAAGCCGCGCTCCGTCATTGATGCGGTTAATCGGTACTATGAGCTGGATAACGCGAACGTTCATCGCGGTGTGCATACACTTGGTTCCAGGGCGACTGATGCCTATGAGGGAGCGCGCGAGAAGGTAGCGAAGTTTCTGAATGCGGGAGCACCGGAGCAAATTATTTTCACACGCGGTACTACAACAGCACTAAACTTGGTTGCTTCAAGCTATGCACGCAGTGTATGCGGTGAAGGTGATGAAATTGTCATCACACCGATGGAGCATCACAGTAATTTAATTCCGTGGCAGCAGGCTGCTAAGGCCACTGGCGCAACGTTGAAATATATCCCGATGCAGCCCGATGGTACCATTTCTCTTGAGGATATTGAGAAAACGATCACTCCACAGACGAAGGTGGTTTCCATCACTTACGTCTCGAACGTGCTCGGTCTCATAAATCCGATTAAAGAAATTACCCGAATTGCGCATCGTAACGGTGCCATTATGGTCGTGGATGGTGCTCAGAGCACACCGCATATGAAGATCGATCTCCAAGATTTGGATGTTGATTTTTATGCTTTTTCTGGTCATAAAATGTGTGGTCCTACCGGCATCGGCGCATTATATGGCAAGAAGGCACTGCTTAACAAGATGGAGCCGATTGAGTATGGCGGCGAGATGATTGATTTTGTTGATCTTTATGAGTCTACGTGGAAAGAGATTCCGTACCGCTTTGAAGGCGGCACTCCCATTATTGCGGGTGCGGTTGGACTCGGTGCTGCAATTGACTTCCTACAAGAAATTGGACTAGATGAAATTGATCAGCATGAGAGACGTTTAGCCACATATGCTTACGAGAAGCTATCTTCGCTGGAAGGCATCACATTGTACGGTCCGAAGCAAAATCGTGTAGGACTCATCACATTCAACTTGGATGATGTACATCCGCATGATGTTGCGACCGTGCTTGATTCCAAAGGCATTGCGATTCGTGCAGGCCATCACTGCTGCCAGCCGCTAATGCGTTGGTTGAATGTATCGGCAACGGCAAGAGCAAGCTTTTATTTATATAATACTGAAGATGAAATTGACCGCTTAGCCGATGCCTTACTACAAACAAAGGAGTTCTTCGGTCATGCAATTGGATGATTTATATCGCAGAGTCATTATGGATCATTATAAAAACCCTCGAAATCGCGGTACCTTGGATGAAGAATCAGTTACCATCAACCTGAATAACCCTACCTGTGGGGATCGTATTTCGCTACAGCTGCAGGTCGTAGACGGCCAAGTTGCCAATGCGAAGTTCAGTGGAGAAGGCTGTTCTATCAGCATGAGCTCTGCATCGATGATGACAGAGGCGATAAAAGGAAAAACATTTGATGAGGCGCTTGCCATGGCTGAGAAATTCTCAGCTCTAATGAAAGGCGAACCGGTTGAATTTGATGAATATGAGGAATTGGATGCACTTTCTGGTGTAAACAAATTTCCTGCAAGAATTAAGTGTGCGACACTAGCGTGGAACGCCTTACGCAAAGGGATCGAGCAGCAAGAATCACATTAAACTAGATTTATGAGGAGCGTGAATGACCATGGCTAAATCAATGCCGGAAATGGAAGATTATAAGTATGGTTTCCGTGACGAGCACAAAGCCGTATTCGAATCAGGCAAAGGTTTAACGGAAGAAATCGTACGTACGATTTCGGATATTAAAGGTGAGCCGGAGTGGATGCTGGATTTCCGCTTGAAATCACTGGAGCAATTTTTCAAAATGCCGATGCCTAAATGGGGCGGCAACATGGATGAGCTTGATTTTGACGACATCCAATATTATGTTCGTGCTTCAGACAAGCAAGGGAAAACATGGGAGGAAGTTCCTTCCGAAATTAAAGAAACATTCGACAAGCTGGGTATTCCAGAAGCTGAGCAAAAGTTTCTAGCTGGCGTATCGGCTCAATATGAGTCCGAGGTCGTTTATCACAGCATGCAAGAGGATCTTGAGAAGCAAGGCGTTATCTTCACAGATACAGATACTGCGCTTCGTGAGTATCCTGAGCTTATGAAAGAATATTTCGGAACGATTATTCCTCCGAATGACAATAAATTTGCTGCTTTGAACAGTGCGGTATGGTCAGGCGGAAGCTTTATCTACGTACCAAAAGGCGTAAAATGCGAAGTGCCTTTGCAGGCATACTTCCGTATTAACTCCGAGAACATGGGTCAATTTGAGCGTACGCTTATTATTGCCGATGAAGACAGCTCCGTTCACTATGTAGAAGGCTGTACAGCACCAGTTTACAGCACAAACTCTTTGCACAGTGCGGTAGTTGAAATCTTGGTTAAGAAAAATGCACGCGTTCGTTACACAACAATCCAAAACTGGGCACCGAATATCTACAACCTGGTAACTAAACGTGCGGTAGCTGATGAGAATGCAACGATGGAATGGGTAGATGGAAACATCGGCTCTAAGCTGACGATGAAGTACCCAGCTGTTGTCCTTCGCGGTCGCGGCGCAAAAGGTATGGTATTGTCCATTGCCGTTGCCGGCAAAGGCCAGCATCAGGATGCAGGGGCAAAAATGACTCACCTTGCACCAGATACGAGCTCGACAATTATTTCCAAATCAATTAGTAAGCACGGCGGTAAAGTAACATACCGTGGTCTTGCATCCTTCGGACGCAACTCTGACGGCGCGAAAGCTAATATCAAATGTGATACGCTTATTCTCGATAACGAATCAACGTCAGATACGATTCCTTATAACGAGATCTTGAACGATAACATCACACTTGAGCATGAAGCAACAGTGTCGAAGGTTTCTGAGGATCAACTGTTCTACCTCATGAGCCGTGGTCTGAGCGAAGCGGAAGCAACGCAAATGATCGTAATGGGCTTCATCGAGCCGTTCACGAAAGAACTGCCGATGGAATATGCGGTAGAGATGAACCGTTTGATCAAGTTTGAGATGGAAGGTTCAATCGGTTAATAAAAACGTAGGCGTATCAAGGGCTAAACGGTTTCAAAATATCGTATGATACCGTTTTGATACCGTTTAGTCAAATACGCTACTACTTTGAATTTCTATTTGCTAGTAAATCGGTGAATCCGTAGATTTTTTCTACGGATTCTTTTTTTTATTTCTTTAAGCAATTTCTGCAATAAATCGGGGAAACGGAAATCAAAAATGATTATAAATGAACAGTAAAAAAAATGACATCGAAAAATCCTCGACTGGCTAGGTCGAGGAGATAACTAATACAGACTGTATAGAAATAACCCTATGATTCAAAGATTAAACAGGTTTACCTGTCAGACTGTTTTCAAACATATCAATTATAACGAGGAAATGTTCTGCTTCTCGGAATACATGATCCGCCAATAACGGATGAATGATACTTTTTATACGGCAGGCTTCAATAAGGTCTCGAGCTGAACTTTTAAAGTCACGAAGCGATTTAACTGACACTCTATTTTGATCAAGAAATTGGTCAAGTAGCGGAACAGTTTGCGATTGAGGTCGCATAGACTCTAAGTCCCTTGCTTGAAATAGTAACGTGTCAAATTCTTCACTGAAGTTATTCGCTTGTTCCACTAACTGTCGCTCTGAAGGATCAAGCAAGTGACTAATGAATTTGGCGTGGTCTGCCATGATTCTTAGAAAGAAAACATTCTCGTCGATAATAGCATCAGGCAGTGGCTGTAACTGACCTAAATTTAATTCCGACAAACGATTTCTGAAATAATTAGCTTCTCTGCTCACATGATCAACTAACAATGGGAAGTTGTTTGCACCTGGAAGTTTGCAAGTCAGAATTAAACCGAGCACTTTTCTTTTGAAAGCCCAAATGTAAGAAACAGCAGTATAAACTTCTTCATTGAATCTTTTAATTACGGTAGGATCTGTTTCAATTGTATAAGCATTAGATTTATTTTCGATTGATTCAAAAACGGCATAGAAATGATTTGCTTCATTAATTAGTTGTGTATCTTCACATCGGAAACCCAATTTAAGAAAAAGAGAATGCTCTTTCATAATACGAGACCAAAACCTAACTTCCTCTAGAGAACGAGCTACAAATGACTGATCTAACAATGGCGAAATCCTCCCTTGATACATTATCTTTAAGAGTACTGTATGAAAGGAAGGTTTGTTCTATTCCCTTCCTAGTATTCTAAGTAGCTTCATTTAGTCATAGTCGAAATGGAAGGTTCAATCGGTTAACGATAGAGCCAATAGGAAAAAGGGGCTGTCCCAAAGTAGAATTTTCTACTTTAGGGCAGCCCCGTTTCCATGTTCATCGTATCCGTCTATTTTTCGAGTAGAAGCTTTACTGCTTTCTCGAAATAGCTGCTAAGCTTAGCGGTTTCTTCCATGTTGCCATGAGCCCAATAAAAGATCATCGCGTTGTTTAACTTATAAATACGAGGGTAAAGCATATTAATCAATTCGGTTTGTTTTTGAAAATCCTTTAGACCCTCTTCAAGCTGCTGCTTCGAATTAAAAATGTAGATGGAAAGCTGCTCTAGGCGAGTAGAGTCCGTTTCATTGTTTAAAGGACTAACCGTATATCTGCTAGGCTTAATACCATCCAAAATCCATTCCTTATCTGGACGGATCGGAGTCAAAAGCAGCTGCTGATTGTATAATTCTTCTTCGATTAGATTTAAATAAAGGGAAGATGCCACAACTTCTGGCTCAATAATTTGAACGGTAATTGCAAATCGAATCGGTGGCAACGAGTCCAGCTGCATATTGGCTGCTCTTACTGCAATAGGCTGACTAATATTTAGCTTCAAATAAACTTCTTTGTCTATTTCATACCACGCTAGCTCGTGCTTTTGTTCTGCTTTCTCGATCCATTCATCCATCGTATTTTTCTCTTGTTTAGTCCAATTTGTTGCGATTAAAACACGATAAGAATTATTTTGATTGATTACTTTTTTGTCCATTACAAGTCCTTCGACCACTTTCTCTGGCTCTGACCAAGATAGTATTTCCCGAATCTTAATCGTGTTAGAAGGAGATAGCCTGAACATCGTATGCGAGTCATCTAAATTAACGATTGAATCTGTTTTATCATCACCGATCAAAAGATAATATTCAGAGCTGCCGATTATTACTTTATAAGTTGGAGCTGCCATTTTCACGATACCTTTTAATGGTTCAGCTTCTTCAAAAGTTTGTTTAAATACATCTACAAGGTCGGCTTCCGTTATGGTCTGATAGATGGTTTCAATAGCTGCCTTGCTGCCATCAGCATTTTTGAGGTTATAAATGACAACTTTTTCACGGACTCGATTCGGCTGTTCGTTCGGTTCAATGATTGTTAGCTCGCTTGGTTGAACAGTTGGTGTATTACTAATTGCTTCGGATTTGCATCCGGTCATCATTAAAGCAATAATGATTATTGCTAAAATGCTTCTCACTCCATCACCTCTAGTCTTAATTTGCATATTTGGTATCATTTACAATAACAACGATAAAATCATTGTATAAGTTGCGAACGTGGTTGATAAGAATAAGCGGCAGCATAAAAAAAACCCGCAATCGCAGATATGATCTGCAATTCGGGTTGTTTTTGAAACATTTAAATATAAACCTGCTGGATTTCATACTCACGCTCAATGGCCATATCGATGAATTCTTCACCAATTTGAATAAGCGGGCGGAAAAACTCGGTAGGGTGAGTCATGACAATAATTCCACTTTCTCCACCTACAAGCTCGATTCTTTTGCCTATGAAATTAGGCATCATATGTTTAATAAAGGTGTGGGTTGTATAGGGATCAAGCTCTTTGAAGCTCAGCTGATAAAGTTCCTTTAGTACAAAAAGCAAATCACGCTTCTGTTGATACACGCGCTGGGAAATCATCGCACTGTAAATATCGACTACAGCAATGATTTTGGATACGGGATGAATCTCATCACCCTTCAGACCTTGAGGATATCCAGTGCCATCATTTCGCTCATGATGTTGAAGTGCTCCAATGGCTACAAATGGTTCATCCAGAGAGTCTAAAATAATTTCATGTCCGTATAAGGTGTGTCTCTTCACTTCTTCGTACTCTTCATCAGTCAGCTTCCCAGGCTTATTTAAAATGCTCTCTTCAATTCGGCATTTTCCGATATCATGGAGGAAGCCGGCATTGCCGATACGAACAGCTTCTTCATTGGAGTACCCGACCCAAGTAGCGAGATAATACGACAACATACCGACCTGCACGGAATGCTGATACGTATAATCGTCTTTAGAATTGAGTAATAGCAGCATAGATACAACATCGCGTTCCATTTGGAGGTTGCTCAGTAGAGGCTGGAAGATGGACGTTACTTCCTCGACATCCACTTTTCCTTGCTGATTCGCTTTCGTGAATAATCCCTCAAAGCTTTTGACAGCGTTTTCGTAAAGGGGCTGAACGGTAGGAAGCCACTTGGGATTTATAGTAGATTCAAGTGTACGACCTTCCGTTTCTTCGCTTACTCTTTCATCTATATCAATATAGTCCATTTGATGTTGAAATAATCTTGATATATCTTGGTTATTGAGTACTGTTCCTTTGGAGAGTACATGAAGTCCGTAATTGTTGAAAGTGTCATTGCTTAAACGGTCTCCATTAATTAATTCTGTAACATGAACTCTCATCGAGACACCTCATTGGTAGTAGTAGAAAAGATATACCTACAATAGTAGCAATGATTGATCGGATTGGCAATATGAGGGTATTATAATAGCGACTAATTACCTAATAATTCAGCATAAAGCGACCTTGCTTTTGATAATTGATCTGTGCCTTGGACGATGGCTCGGCCATCCTGGAACAGGACTAAGGTCAAATCAGCCTCAAGTTCAATTCGCAGTAAAAAACGATTGCGTGTTATTGTGCCAACCGGCTTTAAGCGTTCAGCTAACTCTTCCAAGTTCAGTAGAGCATCTTGACTCGGTGTAATTTGCACAGAATGGCGACCGCATAGAGCAGCAGCTGATCCCGACATTTGGTCTTCCAAAAATGCGAACTGCCTATTTCCGCAGCAGTCGCAATGGCTTCGCTTCGATTTGGCCACAGAAATAGGAAGCCAAGCATGATTCCAAAGGTCAACTTGAAATAAGGTGCCGTGAAGTGCGTTCTTGTTGCCTGAGAGCAGCTTAATGGCTTCCGTTGCTTGAAGAGAGCCGATGATGTCAACGACTGGAGAGATGACACCTGCCGTTTCACAAGTATCGGTCGTTCCAGGCGGAGGCGGTTCATTGAACAAGCATCGGTAGCAGGGGGATTCGCCTGGTATAATCGTCATTGTCATGCCCGATGCGCCGACGGCTCCGCCATAAATCCAAGGAATGCTGTACTTCACGCTATAATCATTAATTAAATATCGAACAGAGAAGTTGTCACTGCCATCAACAATAAGATCAACATCAGTGAGTAATTCCTCCGCATTCATTGCCGTTAAATCAGCAACTATCGGATCAATGAAGACAGAGCTGTTCATGGCTCGCAAATGCGCAGCAGCGGCCTCTGCTTTGGGAAGCAGCGATAATACATCTTCTTCGGTATACAGCATTTGCCGCTGTAAATTACTCCATTCAATAATGTCCCGGTCTATAATACGCACATATCCAACGCCGGATCTGACCAAATGCTGGGCGATGACAGAACCAAGCGCACCCATGCCAACGACCGCTGCGCGACTGCCGTTAAGCAGCTGTTGTCCTTTCTCTCCAACGGGTGAGAAGCGGACTTGTCTCGCATAACGAGCTGATCCCACGCCCGATATTTCAGGTGCAGCGTTATTTTGTGTGATTGGTTTGTTCATTTTTGCTAATCTCCTTAAAAGCATCGTGAAGCCATGTTCGACATGCCTAGTTGTAATTCTAAAAGTCCTTTAATTGTTCAGTAGGATTCCACGGGCCAAGCTGATGCCCTTTCCATTCTGATCCGTCCTCCCAAATTTCTTTCTTCCATATAGGGACGATTTGTTTAAGACGTTCAATGGCGTAGCGGCTTGCCTCATAACAGCTGTCACGATGGGGGGATGACACCGCGATAACGACGCTTGTCTCAGCGAGGCCAACAACGCCAATTCTATGGCTGATGGCACATAAGGCGCCTTGCCAGCGCTCGGCAATTTCATTGCCAATTTGCTGCATCGTTGCAATGGCCATCGGTGCATAGGCTTCATATTCAAGCCGTACCGTACGCTGCCCATGTGTCCATTCACGCGTTGTTCCTACAAATGCAATAGAGGCACCATTTTCCGGTACGATAACTTTTGCAAGCACAGCATCGGAGCTAATGACATCGTTTGTTACGATATAGCGCTCTATAGGCTCCTTGGCAAGCTCTTGTTTCTCTTCTCCTCCGGATACTGGCGGAAGCAGGGCTAGCTCGTCAGAGGCGTGTATGATCGTATCCTCGGCGGCGTAAACGTGGTTGCATGCGATAAAAGCTATCTGTATTAATGCTTGATGATCTGGGTATTCGTCAGAAATGACGGCCTTCAGATCGGCTACGCTCATTTTCTCCAAATCCGATTGCAGCTGTATGGAAGGGGCCCCAATTCGCTCGGGAAGCCCTGCAAATAATTTAATAATCCAGTCATATTTCATGGTATAAAACCTCTCATCGTATAGGCTTGAAGCTGTTTATAGAATATCATAATTCAAGAAAAAATGTTATGCTTATACTCGTACAGAAAGGGAGTGAAGGTCATGCCGACATTGACGGATCGTTTTGGACGGGTACACGATTACTTACGTATTTCAGTAACGGATCGTTGTAATTTGCGATGCTTGTATTGCATGCCAGAGGAAGGAATGGAATTCACAGAATCAGAAAATTTACTTTCCTATGATCAAATTGTCGAGGTAGTTGAAGCGGGTGCGGCGCTTGGCATTACGAAGCTGCGCATTACCGGAGGCGAGCCGCTTATAAGGCCGGGTCTCGATGGTTTAATTAAAAGATTATCTGCCATAGCTGGCATTAAAGATATAGCATTAACGACGAATGGTGTTTTTCTAGCCAAACAAGCGGAAGCGCTTCGAGCAGCAGGCTTGAATCGTGTCAATATTAGCTTAGATACACTGGACCCCGCAAGATTTCGTTTTATTGCAAGAAGCGGGGAATTAAAACGTGTGATGGAAGGAATCGCAGCGGCAGCAGCAGTAGGCTTCGACCCAATTAAGCTGAATTGCGTGCTTCTTAAAGAAGTAAATGAGGATGAAATTGCCGCATTTTTAAAACTCGCCTACGAGCAGCCGATGCATGTTAGATTTATTGAATATATGCCAATCGGACATGCGGATGAAAATTGGAAAAAGCATTATTTGCCGCTTTCGCGTGTACTGGAAGTAGCAGAGCAAGAGGGCTATACGATTAGCCGCGGACCAAACGTGCATGGAAACGGTCCTTCAGAGGATTGGCAAATGAAGGGCGGCCGCGGCTCCTTCGGGCTTATTCATCCTATCAGCGATCACTTCTGCAGCAATTGCAATCGGCTGCGCTTGACAGCGGATGGGTCCATTAAGCCTTGCTTATATTGGGTAGATGAGCTGAATGTAAGAGAAGCATTCGGGCATCCAGAGGAAATGCAGCAATTGCTGCTGAAATCGATGGACATTAAGCCGGAAAATCATGAAATGGCGGCTAAGCTGGCTGACAGCGCACAAACGCATATTCCTACCGAACGGCGGATGTCGCAGATTGGAGGCTGAGAAGCAGCTGATGCATGAGATCAAGATTGAACATTTTGAGATAGGAATGTCCGTTACGACCCCAGAGGAGATGGCAAAACTTTCGGGCGCAAGCTTCCTTATTGCAGGCAGAGTGCCGGATGCTGAAGGTGAAGCATTTGACTTATATCAATGGTACGCTGCATGGATGAGGGACAATAATTCTGAGAATGCTGCAGTGTCCAAGACGCCATCTTATTTAATCGTAGAAGCGGCGGATTCTTTCGAGGCTACTATTCCATGGGAGCAGCTTGAGCAGGCGGCTGTGCTTTACCGGATTAATGGCTTGCCTTTGCAGAAGGCAGGCCCTATCCGCCTTTATGTGCCCAACGGGAGCAGCAAATGCTTAAATGTGAAACGCATCGTTAAACTCAAAATGGGACACGATGAGCCAAATACGCAGGTTGAAGCAGCATATGGTTTTAAGCATACATTTTCGATGAATGATTTGCGTAATAACAAGTAGACTGGTTTTGTGTCGCTGAGTACAGGCATTAAGGAGGCGTGCATGAATTTGACGGACAGTTTTCGTACAAGGGTAGTGCTTCTTCATAGCAATGATATACATAGTCGTCTGGAGCATGCCGCCAAGATCGCTTCTTTTATCGCAGAGGAAAGACGAAGCTGGGGCAATGAGCGAGTGCTTGCGGTAGACTGCGGAGACCATATGGATCGCATGCGAGTGGAGACCGAAGGCAGCGATGGGATTGTTAATGTAGAACTTTTAAATCAAGCTGGTTATGAAGTAATAACACTTGGCAATAATGAAGGACTCACTTATTCTTCTCAGACGATTTCGGAGGCGTATACCGATCGCGCTCAGTTTGCTGTCGTTTGTGCCAATATGCACGAGGCTGCTTCAGGTGAGCAGCCTGATTGGCTGCTGCCAAGTATTATTATTGATAAAAATGAACTTCGAATCGGTATCATAGGCGTCACAGCGGCCTTTTCTGACTTTTATTCCTTACTAGGCTGGCAAGTATCCGATCCATTCGCGGCGGTGCAAGAACAGGCGGCAAAGCTGAGAGATAAGGTAGATGTGCTGGTAGTGATGTCCCATATCGGGATTACCTTCGATAAGCAAATGGCGGAGAAGCTTGAGGGCATCGATCTTATTTTGGGAGCACATACCCATCATTTATTGGAAGAGCCGATTGTTATCGGTAATACGACGATTTGTGCAGCCGGGAAATTCGGCGAGTATATTGGGCGAGTAGAAATCGGAATGGACGACGTTTCCTCGCGCCCAATGTTCCGCGCAACCTGCGTTCCTACGGCCGCAATGGCAGAGCATCCGGAAGCTGCCGCCATCATCGGCAGCTATCTAAAGGCGGGACAGCAGCGCCTAAGCCGGGTTATCGCCCGGCTTTCTGCACCGCTGCCCGCCAGAGCCGAGCGGGAATCACCGCTCGGCAACCTGCTGGCCGCTGGCTTGCGCCGCTGGACCGATGCCGAGATCGGCATCGTCAACGCTGGACAGCTGCTCGGCGGCCTCGCGCAAGGGGACGTGACAGCGGGCGAATTGCACGCCCTCTGTCCGTCGCCGATTAATCCGTGCCTTATGCTCATCGCAGGCACGGATATAAGGACAGCGCTGGAGCAAGCGCTGCTGCCCGAATTTATCCATAAGCCGATCAAGGGATACGGCTTTCGCGGTGAAGTGCTTGGAACGCTTGCCATAGATGGCTTGTCCGTTACCTACGATTCGAACAGAATGCCGATGGATAGACTCATACAGGTAACGGTTAATGGAGAAACGCTGGATGATGAACGACTGTATAAGCTGGGAACGATCGATATGTTCAGTTTCAAGGCGGGTTACGAGTCGCTCGCCAACGCGGTGCAAGTGAACTATTACTTGCCTGAATTCATTCGAGACGTGATCGAAGCGCAGCTGCAAAATTCGTCTGAATTGGCGGAATGTTGTCAGCTAAGATGGGAAAATACCTCGATTTGACAAAGAATATGAAAAATATCGACAATTCATGTCGAAAAAATAGTATAAAATGGTTGCGATTTTCCCGTATATCCCGTACATTAACATTACGAACGATTTTTTCCGATGTAATAGTTAGCCGACTTTTAATGGGGAAGGATCGAGAAAATGCGGTTGTTGCCAATAGCGAAATGCAGGCCGGGTATGAAGCTGGCCAAAAAAATATTTTCTCAAGAGGGTATCGTTCTTCTTGGCGAAAATATGGAACTGACAGAGAGACTTATATCCCGCTTGGATCAATGCGGAATTCAATATGTTTATATAACAGATCCGAAGACGGATGATATTGTGCTGCCTTCTTTAATTAGAGAGGAAACGATGCAAATCGCGCTGAAGGAAATTCGAACGAATTTCCGCGAAATGATGGATCGTCCTAAACGCAAAAAAGGCGTAACCTACCCCTATATCGCACAGCCATTTAAAAATATGATGAATATGATTATCGATGACCTCTCCGGTCATAAGGATGCCATGATCATGTTAATGGACATGAGCTCCGTTGATCATTATTTGTTCCAGCATTCTTTAAACGTCTGCGTTTATACGACCCTGCTCGGTATGTCGAACGGCTATTCCAAGGATGAGCTTACGACGCTTGGCATGGGCGCTCTTCTTCACGATATCGGCAAGACGCAGATTGCGATCGATGTGTTAAGAAAACCAGGCTCCCTCTCCAAAGAAGAGTTCGAAGCGATGAAGCAGCATGCGAGAATCGGTTACGAGCTGCTCAAGGATGAGCCTAACCTGCCGCTGCTTGTTGCCCACTGTGCATTCCAGCATCATGAGCGAATTGACGGAAGCGGGTATCCGCGCGGAATCAAAGGCAATGAAATTCATGATTATGCCAAGTGGATCGGGTTGGTCGATTCGTACGACGCTATGACAACAAATCGCGTCTATAGTGCTCCAATGCTGCCGCATCACGCGATTGAGCGGCTTTATGCTGGTACGGGAACGTTATACGAGCAGCGAATGCTGCAGCTTTTCCGTGATAAGGTTGCTATTTACCCAATAGGAATAACAGTAAAGCTGCAAACAGGAGAGTCGGGGATCGTAGCAGATCTTAATCATTCTTACCCGCATCGACCTATTATTCGTATTCTATATAATGAAGCGGGCGAGGAACTGAAATCGCCTTACGAGATCGATTTGTCGAAGCAGCTCACGATGATGATTGTCAGCGTGAACGATGACGCGAGCGAAGTGCAATTTGCCTCAGGCATTTAACGAAAGACAGATTGGGAGCCGCTTAGGGCTCCTTTTTGCTTCTTTTTTTGCCGTTTTATTTGCTTCCTTTGCAGTCGCGCATTACAATAACTAAAGAATGATTCATTCCAGAAAATAAGTCAGGTGCTGAAGAAAAATGAACACAATACAATTTCAACAAGCAAGAACACCGTTATCCACACTTTCGCCAACGAATGATCCGTGGGATCCCATTCGTTCGTTGCAGCAATATGGAAGACATCGCTTAACAAGCGTCGAAATGACCGTTTCCAACCTATGCAATATGCGATGCGAGCATTGTGCTGTTGGAGATACACTTGTAATGACAGAACCCGCCAAGCTGCCGCTTAAGCAGATGCTGGACCGACTGGATGAAGTGGAGCATCTCGAAACGATAAGCATTACAGGCGGGGAGCCATCCTTCTCCGACCGAACGGTTCGTGATTACATGGTGCCGTTGCTTCAATACGCCCGCAGCCGCGGCATTCGCTCCCAAATCAATTCGAACGTGACGCTGCCTTACAGCCGTTATGAGCAGCTAGCTCCTTATCTAGATGTCATGCACATTTCATTTAACTACACGTCTCCGGAAGATTTTCACCAAATTGGATTTGCGAAAGCCAATCACCATGTATCGCTCGAAGCTGCGACCAAGCTTTATGAACGAATGATCGAAAACACGCGTCGCCTTAGCGAGACAGGTGTACTCGTTTCTGCGGAGTCTATGATCAATTACAAAACGTATAACAAAATTGATGAGATTCATCAGCTGATCGTGGATATGGGATGTCAGAGGCATGAGGTGCATCCGATGTATCCTAGCTCCTTTGCGAAGGATTTACCGGTTCTCTCACGCGAGCAAATGCTGGAAGCTATTGAACGCTTGCTGAAAGCGCGAGACCAATCCGTTTGGATGCTGTTCGGTACACTTCCCTTTTATCCATGCAGTGACAGCAAATCAGAACGTGAGCTGCTGCGAAGATTAGCGAATGAGCCAAATGTAACGGTACGCAACGATCCTGACGGCCGCAATCGGCTGAACGTAAACTTGTTTACAGGCGATGTATTTGTAACCGACTTTTCTGACGTGCCCGCTTTTGGYAACATCGGTTCGTCCAAATTGGAGGATTTATTTGATAAATGGCTGGACCATTCCCTTGCGCAAAGTGTGAATTGTCACTGCCCGGTCGCTTCATGCTGCGGACCTAACCTCCTTGTTAAGGATATGTACTATAAAGATGTTAATTTCCATGAGCGCAGCGCAGTGCTGGATTAGTATGAAAGAGCTGGTTTAAGAGTGGCGTAAAGTGCATATAAAAGAATAGAGAGGAGGAGAAGCTGTGTCTATTAAGACAATCGTATTTATCGCTTTAGGGTTATTGTTGCTCTATCTGTTTTTTACGGTAGGTGCTCCTTTCTTGCTTGCGCTTGTTGTAGCTATTTTTCTTGAGCCGCTTAATCAGCTGTTTATGAAAAAATTCCGAATGAACCGGCTGGTGGCAGCTACAATATCAAGCAGCCTGTTTACGGTTATTCTCATCGGACTAATCGCGCTGCTTGGCGTGAAAGTGGTAGCCGAATTAATAGCCTTTTTCAAAAAAGTGCCCCAATACTTCGAAAATGCCAATGGGATGGTAGACGATCTCATGTTTCAGGCACAATCGTTATATCAAAACTTCCCTCCTGACGCCATTGAAACGTTAGAGAAATGGCTAATGGAGCTAACGAGTACATTAACGAAAATGGTGGGTACGTTATCGAACACCGTTATCGCTTTCGCCTCAAGCATCCCGGGCATGTTCATCTTCTTTATCGTTTTCTTGGTGGCGGTATACATGATGAGCTTTAGTCTAAATACGATGAAGGCAACGGTGCTTTCATTATTTGAAGAAAAATCGCAGCCTCAGGTCAATGATGTGCTGAATAATCTCAAAAAGTCGATTTTTGGTTTCTTGCGTTCGCAGTTTATTTTGAGTGCACTCACCTACATCATTTCGCTGATCGGTTTGCTCATACTTAATGTCAAATATCCGCTTGCTATCGCGCTGCTTATTATCATTGTTGATATTATGCCGATTCTTGGAACAGGTTCTGTACTTGTGCCATGGGGAAGTTATTTGCTGCTGACGGGCAATGTATTTGTAGGGGTAGGGCTAATTATTCTATTTCTAGTTATTACCGTATTCCGCCGCATCGTAGAGCCTAAAATTCTCGGTGATTCTGTAGGAATTGGCTCATTGTCAGCGCTTGTAAGTTTATATGTCGGCTTCAAGCTCGTCGGTGTTATCGGTGTATTCATCGGACCGCTTGTCGTGATCATCTATATGGCAGCTCGAAGAGCTGGGTTATTCCAAATGAAATTCAAGCTATAGCCTTGGAAAAGCCGTGCCAAAGCCGTTGCTAGATACGTATGATACTGCAAAAAAAGCAGATCATGCAGGAGGCATACGAATAAATGGCACCTATTAAAGTTGCAATTGTAACACCAGGCTCCTTCCCGATTCCATCATCAGGAAGCAGCTCTGTTGAGCGAGTGGTAGAGAAATTTGCCCCGCTGCTTAAGCCTTACGCGGAACCTCGTATATTTGGAAGACTGAGCAAGCGATTGCCTCGTCAAGGACAATTTAACGGTGTTGTTTGTGAACGGTTTGCAGCGGGCAATAAGCAGCGATATATTCAAGAGGTAGGACATGCGGTTCACCGTTTTTCTCCTCACGTCATCGACGTCGAGAATCGTCCCCAATTTGTGCTAACGATGAAGCGATTGAATCCAGGCAAACGAGTCTGGCTTTATTTGCATTCCTCCACCTTTATTTCACCCTCCTATATTTCTTCTGCAAACTTGCATAAGTGCTTGCAGGCCGCAGATAGAATCATCGTAAATAGCGAGTTTCTAAGACGAATTGTAGTGTCGAAAGCGCCAGAGGTCGCTTCGAAGCTGCGAGTCATTTATCCTGGGGTAGATACGGCCAGGTTTCCTTCACAATATTCCTCCGAAGGAGCCGCTAAACGGGAGAGTTTAAGGCAAAAGAGAGGATTGAATGGTAAAAAAGTGGTGCTTTTTATGGGGAGGCTTATTCCGCTTAAGGGCGTTCATCATCTTCTCAATATCGTGCCGCAGCTTGCTAAAAGCCACCCGGAGCTCGTTGTTATCATCGTAGGGAGCCCATTTTATGGCTCGCATCGCAAAACGGCTTATGCGCGCAAGCTTGAACAGCTTGGACGCAAATGTCCGGGTCATGTTCGTTTTGTGCCCTACGTGCCGCATTCGGAAGTGCCCAGCTGGATGCTCGTTGCCGATGTAGCGGTCGTGCCATCTGGACAGAGGGAGGCATTTGGGCTCGTTAATGTTGAGGCGATGTCCTGCGGCGTTCCGGTAGTCGCAACACGTGCTGGCGGAATGAAAGAAATTATCCGTAATGGCGAAACGGGCTATTTGGTCAATCAGCTTCATATCGAGCGAGAGCTGCGAGAAAAGCTGCATCTGCTGCTTCGCGATAAACAGCTCAGGCAGAAGCTGGGGCGCCGCAGCCGCGAGCGTGTGGAGCAGACATTTACATGGCGTCACACCGCAGATCGATGGGTAAGGCTGCTGAAGGAAAGCGGACTGTAGCAGGCTGTATTTTTCCGCGGTTTGGAAAATAGAGGGTTGACACCTTTCTTTACTAAACGGTATAGTCAAACAAGGAAATCCACTAGGGGCGCCGTAATGGCTGAGATAAAGCGAATCGCTTTGGTCCCTTTGAACCTGATCTGGGTTATGCCAGCGTAGGAAAGTGGGATTGTGCGTTTATGCTTTGCGCGTGAAAGCTCTGCCGGAATCTGCTGAAGCCTCAGCTTATGCGGCATGACTTTATCTGCTTAAGGGGAACCCTTGCAAGATAACACTCGCATGACGACACTCTTCGACCGCTCCTTTGCTGGAGCGGTTTTTTTGTTTGGCGCCAGTGAATCGATAAAGCTTTGTGGCCGCCATGCACGCTCCAGCAATTGCAGCTCTTGTAGCAGCCTAGCTACTTGTATAGCAGCGGTGTTTTAAACTTTCTCATATGCTTGCGTATGCCTCCAGGAGGAATTCTATTATTCCATTAGGAGGTTTTTGTTATGTCTATTTTTTCTACTCCGCTTCCGGGCAGCCGCAAGGTGTACGTCGAGGGCTCAAAGGGAAACATCCGTGTTCCGATGAGAGAAATTGCACTTGAAGCTAGTACTGGCAGAAATGGTGAAGAGCTGCCGAATGAACCTGTAAAAGTTTATGATGCAAGCGGTCCTTATACCGATGAAACGTATGAGGCAGATGTTCGGCGCGGTTTGCCCGGTATTCGCAGCGAATGGATCTTGCAGCGTGGTGATGTAGAGCCCTATGAGGGCAGGGAAATCAAACCGGAGGATAATGGATTTATTTCGGCTAAAAAAGCAGAGCAGCGAGGCGCGGAACGATTCCCGGGGTTAACGAGGAAACCGCTTCGTGCCAAAACAGGGCAAAATGTTACGCAGCTTCATTACGCCCGCAAAGGGATCATTACTTCTGAGATGGAATACATCGCTATTCGCRAAGGGATGAGTGCAGAATTTGTACGCAGCGAGATTGCAGCCGGTCGTGCCATTATTCCGACTAACATCAACCATCCTGAAAGTGAGCCGATGATTATTGGGCGGCAGTTTCACGTTAAAATCAATGCTAATATCGGCAACTCTGCTGTAGCTTCTTCGATTGAAGAGGAAGTGGAGAAGATGACTTGGGCGACGCGCTGGGGAGCCGATACGATTATGGATTTGTCCACGGGGAAAAACATCCATACGACGCGGGAGTGGATCGTGCGAAATTCACCAGTTCCGGTTGGCACAGTACCCATTTATCAGGCGCTGGAGAAAGTGAACGGCAAAGCAGAAGACCTTTGCTGGGAAGTATTCCGCGATACGCTTATTGAACAAGCCGAGCAGGGCATCGACTATTTTACGATTCATGCAGGTGTACTGCTGCGCTACATACCACTTACGGCAAAGCGCGTTACGGGTATTGTCTCACGAGGCGGATCAATTATGGCAGCTTGGTGCCTGGCACACCATAAGGAGAATTTCCTATATACGCATTTTGAAGACATTTGTGAAATTATGAAAGCATACGACGTATCATTCTCGCTTGGTGACGGCCTGAGACCCGGTTCTATAGCAGATGCCAATGACGCTGCTCAGTTTGCTGAGCTGGATACATTGGGTGAGCTAACGAAGATCGCATGGAAACATGATGTACAAGTGATGATTGAAGGCCCTGGCCATGTGCCTATGCATTTGATCAAAGAAAATATGGATCGTCAGCTAGAGGTGTGCGATGAAGCGCCTTTCTATACATTAGGACCGCTAACGACCGATATCGCGCCAGGCTATGATCATATTACTTCGGCAATTGGTGCTGCAATGATTGGATGGTTCGGCACGGCAATGCTTTGTTATGTAACACCGAAGGAGCACCTTGGCCTTCCGAATAAGGAGGATGTGAAGGAAGGCGTTATTACGTACAAAATCGCAGCGCATGCGGCTGACTTGGCGAAAGGGCACCGTGGAGCGAAGCTGCGTGATGATGCATTGTCCAAAGCGCGATTCGAGTTTCGTTGGCGGGATCAATTCCATCTATCGCTTGATCCAGAGCGTGCGATGGCTTACCACGATGAGACGCTTCCAGCTGATGCTGCGAAATCCGCTCATTTCTGCTCCATGTGCGGGCCGAAGTTTTGCAGCATGCGAATCACCCAAGATATAAGAGAGTATGCCGCGCAAAACGATATGGAAACAACGGAAGCCATTGAAGCGGGAATGAAGGAAAAATCAGATGCATTCAAGGCGGCAGGGAGCAAGATTTATGGTTGATTCTGTTCTTGATGCTTTTGCAGATCGTTATTCGAGGCAAACGAGATTTGCTTTCATTGGAGAGGCAGGCCAGCGGAAGCTGGCCGATGCCTCGGTGCTTATCGTCGGTGTTGGCGCATTAGGCGCTTCGCTTGCGCAGCATATGGTAAGAGCTGGTGTCGGGGAAGTTAGGCTGGTAGACAGGGATTTTGTTGAGCCAAGCAACTTGCAGCGCCAAATGCTTTTTGACGAGGCGGACGCTCTGGCAGTGATGCCCAAAGCAGTGGCCGCTGCCAATCGGCTTCGCCAAATTAACAGCAGTGTAAACATTATGGCGACAGTAGCGGATGTGAATGCACAGAACATTGGATTTCTCGCCGGAGGAGTTCATCTCGTCCTTGATGGGACGGATAATGCAGCGACAAGGCTGCTGGTCAGCGACCAATGCTTTAGACAGCGAATCCCATTTGTTTATGGCGGGGTGGCTGGGGCGCAGGGCATGCAGGCAACATTAATTCCTGGAGAGACTTCTTGCTTGCGCTGCTTAATCGGAGCAGATGATATGGAGCAGGAGGCCGATACTTGCGATACGGTGGGCGTACTCGCTCCAGCGGTTGAATGGATTGCATCTATGCAAGCAGCTGAGGCGATAAAATGGCTCACTGGCAATAATTCGGCGCTGCGTAAAACGTGGTTGAGCATTGATCTATGGTCATTCCGAATGCGGGAATCGGAGCTTCCGGCATTCAGTACCGAGTGCCCATTCTGTGCTCAAACGCCTGATGTAGCAACTGACGGCATGCTTTGTTTTGAAGCTGATAGAGTGGAAGATACTCAAATAAGCTCTACCGTATTATGCGGTAGGGATACGGTGCAGGTGACGTTAGGCAAGCCGGTTGATTTAAAAGAGGTAGAGCAAACTTTGCGAGCGCTTGGCTGCACGCTCACCGTGAATCGGTATTTAGTGAAAGCGATGATCTCTAGCGGAGAGCAGCTGATTCTCTTCCCAGATGGAAGGGTGCTTGTGCAAGGCACAGCGGATGCGGAGAATGCAATTAATCTCGTTAAAACGTTCTTATGAAATGGAAATAAATGATTTTTTTGATGAAAGGTTGTGTTTGAGAATGAGTAGACAAGGCTGGCGGAACTTCAAGCTCTACGCCATTACAGCGAAATCTAATCACCCTGGCAGATCAGTCGTTGAAGTGATGGAGCAGGCGCTGATTGGCGGAGCTCAAATGGTTCAGCTTCGCAACAAAACGGGGACGAGGGAAGAGGTGCTTGAAGAGGCCAAAGCCCTTCGAATACTAACGCGAAAATATAAAGTGCCTCTTATCATTAATGATTATCCTGATCTTGTTCTTGAGACGGATGCTGACGGTGTTCATTTAGGTCAGGATGATATGCCAATTGCCAAAGCAAGAGAATGGCTTGGTACTGACCGCATAATTGGCATATCCACGCATAACCTGCAGCAAGCACTAGCTGCTGAACAGGAGGGAGCCGATTATATCGGCGTTGGGCCAGTGTATCCTACCGAAACAAAGCCGGGCCGTACGGCTGTTACTACGAGTTATGTCAGGGAAGCAGCGCATCATATATCGATACCGTTCGTGGCTATTGGAGGTATCACACTTGAAAATGTTGATGTCGTACTAGCGTCGGGAGCGACACGAATATGCGCAGTTTCAGCCATTGTTGGCCATAATGACCCGGCTAGTGTTTGTCAGGCTTTCTTAAAGAAAATCGATGCCCACCGTTCTGAATATGTTCCTCCCTTTAAGATAGTGAAGATTAATGGCCGCGAGGAGCAGACCAGCGCTAAAACAGTGGAGGAACTGGTCGTCCAGCTGGGACAACAACATAAAAAGCTCGTTATTGAGCTTAACGGTATGATCGTACAACGTGCAAGGTGGGCTGAAACTGAATTACTTGGCGGAAGCTCTATAGAACTTGTACATTTTGTTGGAGGGGGCTGAACATTTTGGGAAATTGGGATCATGAAGATACCCTTCTTATTGGAGGACATGCGCTGCGGTCGCGTTTTTTGTTCGGTACGGGGCGATTTCCAAGTCCTGCTGTACTGCAGCAGGCGCTTGAAGCGTCGGGCTCGGAGGTTATTACGTTCGCGGTTAGAAGGGTTAATCTAGAGAGTGTAGAGGATGATTCGGTACTTCAACACTTTGAAGATAGACAAATGCAATATTTGCCGAATACATCTGGTGCGAGAACAGCGGAGGAGGCTGTTCGAATCGCGCGTCTGGCGAGAGAAGCTGGGCTTGGCAACTGGATTAAGGTTGAAATCAGCGGAGACCATCGAACACTTCTGCCTGACCCTATAGAAACGCTGCGTGCTACGGAGCAGCTTGCGAACGAGGGTTTTATCGTTCTTCCTTATACATCCGATGACCCAATCCTATGCCGGAAATTAGAGGAAGCTGGAGCTTCAGCAATCATGCCTGGAGGATCGCCAATTGGATCTGGGCTCGGATTGCTCAATCCCTATAACCTCGGACTTATTGCGGAGCAGTCGAGGGTTCCAGTCATCATCGATGCGGGTATTGGATCGGCGAAGGATGCTGCGGAAGCGATGGAGCTAGGTGCGGACGGCATTTTGGCTAATACGCCTATCGCTAAGGCACAGGACCCGATTATGATGGCTCGCGCATTTCGATTAGCGATTGAAGCAGGGCGATTGGCATGGCTGGCTGGCCGCATACCGAAAAAACGTTATGCATCTGCAAGCAGTGATTGGGCAGGTTCATTATTTGAAACAGGAGTTAGCGCAGGAGGGGAACAATAATGCCCCAATCGGTAATTATACTAGGAGGCGGCATTATTGGTTTGTCTTGTGCCTTCGAGTCGGCGCGTAGAGGCATGAACGTAACACTCATTGAGCCAAGCGCACTCGGAGGGCAAGCATCCGGCGCAGCGGCAGGCATGCTTGCTCCATTTTCAGAAAATACGGAGCAGCCCGATCAATTTTTTCAGCTGTGCCTAAACAGTCACCGCAGCTACCCGGCGTGGATTAAAGCGATCGAGGAACAATCCGGCATGTCGACGGAGTGGGTGCAGAGCGGAAGCATTAACGTTTTTATGCATGAAGCAGACGTTTTGCCCATACAATCCAGATTGCAGTGGCAAAATGAATGGGGAGCCGAAGCTCAGCTTATTGATGCAGCTCAGCTTAGGAAGCTGGAGCCGATGCTTGCTCATTCGGCAATTGCTGGCGTATTTACGCCAAAGGAGAGCCATGTTTACGCGCCAAAGCTTGTTGCAGCGCTTGAAGAAGCTTGCCGGAGGTTAGGTGTCGTCATCCTATCCCATGCGGGTAAAATTGAAGAGGTTGCAGTTCAACAGAGCGGGGGAGCGTCTGTCCGAGCAGAAACGATGATAAAGAAGGTTCATGCCGATCGGCTAGTCGTCTGCGCGGGCGCTTGGTCAGGTGAATATGAAAGATGGTTCGGACTTTCTGTTCCGATACATCCCATTCGGGGACAAATCTGTTCTTACGAGCATCAAGAAACTGAAGTTCGCCATATGATCTTCTCCAGCCAAGCCTATTGGGTCGGAAAAAGAAATGCTCGGCTCGTATGCGGTGCTTCTGAAGATGTCGCGGGCTTTGAGACGAGTGTGACAGAACGAGGCATCGGCCGCTTAATTCGCAGCAGCAATCAGCTTTTTCCATTTCTTAAAGGCAAAGAAACCGCACATCGGTGGGCAGGCTTGCGTCCCGCAACGCGAGATGGAATGCCAATGCTTGGGCAAGTAGAGGGAATGCCAGCCGTTATTATGGCCGCAGGTCATTATCGCAACGGTATTTTGCTAAGTCCAATCACAGCTCATATTGTTGCTGATCTATTGGAAGAAAAGCAGGGAGAACCGTCGATCAGCAGATTTTCTCCTAACCGCTTTACGACTATTGCTATGAGAGGAAGACTTTCTACTTGATAGGAAGCTGCATTAAGGCAGCACGAAATATCTAAATTATTGCATTGAAAACATATGAAAAATCTGCTATATTGAAAACGAGAATCGTTATCAGTTGAGTAGGTTTTTTTTTATGTCTGGAAACAGACTTCCTTTATGAAGCATTTTTTATCAACCAAAGTATACATACAGAAGGGTAGTTTTCAATGTCTTCTCTATCAAGCAATAAAGCGCTGGCAGGCACAAAGCTGCGCACACGGCCGCTAGTGGCTACGATTATTTTATTTGGCGGGTTTGCAGCACTCTTATTATCGCTCGCATTATCTATCTCCGTCGGTGCAGCAGATATCAGTCTCTCAACGGTTTGGGATGGCGTATTCCACTTCAATGAGGAAAACATTCAGCATCAAATTATTAAAGAGCTTCGTATGCCGCGTGCGTTAGCCGCTGCTTTGGTGGGAGCAGCTTTCGCTGTCGCAGGTTCTGTTATGCAAGGCATGACTAGAAACCCATTAGCAGACTCGAGCTTGCTTGGAATTAACGCAGGAGCAGGTTTTATGTTGGCGCTTTGCTTCGCTTTTTTCCCTTCGATATCTTATCTTGGTCTTAWGTTTGTGTGTTTTGCGGGTGCAGCAGTTGCAATGGGACTCGTATACGGAATCGGCTCATTAGCAAAAGGCGGCCTAACACCTGTGCGGCTTACACTGGCTGGTGCGGCTGTAGGGGCATTGCTGCTTGCTATAACAGAAGGCATAGCGATTTATTATAAAATTGGTCAGGATTTGGCTTTTTGGTATGCTGGCGGGGTAGCCGGAACGAAATGGCTGCAAATTCAAATTGTATGGCCATGGGTAGTTGGTGGACTGCTTGGCGCCATCGTGTTATCGCGCTCCATTACATTGTTAAGCTTAGGCGATGATGTTGCTGCAGGTCTTGGACAACGAACTGGCCTAGTAAAAGCAGCTGGCGTCATTATAGTCTTATTGCTGGCAGGCACCGCCGTTTCAGCGGTCGGCTCTATCGGTTTTGTAGGCTTGATTATTCCTCATATCTCACGATTCCTAGTTGGTGTCGACTATAGATGGATCATTCCATGCTCGGCGGTTTTGGGAAGTTTACTTATGGTGCTGGCTGATATTGGCGGGCGATTGATTAATCCGCCTCAGGAAGTGGCTATCGGTATTATAATCGCGGTTATAGGCGTTCCGTTCTTCCTCTATCTTGTAACAAGAATGAAGGGAGAATAAGCATGAATACTTACTTTATTACCGAAACCGAACAGCGTAGAAGAAAACGCGCAGTCCTCGTAATGACCGTGCTTAGCGTACTTATTGTATTGTCCGTTATCATCAGTATGAACACAGGATTTATTCGCTTAGCACCGCTTGACGTATTCAAAACGTTAATTGGATCGGGAACGGCTAAGCAGGAGCTAATTCTATTTGATTTCCGCTTGCCGCGGATTGTCATCTCTATATTAATTGGTGCAGGTTTTGCAGTATCGGGCTGTATTATTCAAGGATTATCGCGCAATCCGCTTTCTGATCCAGGGCTGCTGGGTATAAACGCGGGCGCAGGGCTTGCAGTTATCTTGTTTATTTCTTTTTATCCGACGACGGAAAAGGGCTCTATATTTTTGATGCCGTTTCTWGCATTAATCGGAGCATCGTTTACCGCATTGCTCATTTTTGTACTTTCGTATAAAAGACATCGAGGGTTATTGCCAACTCGGATGATATTGGTAGGTATCGCTGTAGCGGCGGGTATTAGCGCAGCGATGCAGCTTCTGATTTTGCGTCTAACGCCTGAGAAATATCAGTTTTTTGCTATATGGATGGCGGGGAGCATTTGGGGAACGAACTGGAAGTATGTGGTTGCACTGCTCCCATGGTTAATCGTTATTTTTCCAATCGTGCAATATAAGGCGAAAGCATTGAATGCATTAAATTTAGGCGATCAATTGGCAGTTGGACTTGGAGCTCAAGTGAACAAGGAGCGGGCATTGCTGCTTGCTGCAGCGGTAGGCCTAGCTGGTTCTTGCGTTGCTGTCGGCGGGGGCATCGGATTTGTCGGACTCATAGCGCCTCACTTGGCAAGAAGACTTGTCGGTCCGCAGCATCAGGTATTATTGCCAGCTTCAGCTTTTGTAGGCGCGCTGCTCGTTATTGTGGCGGATACACTTGCCAGATGGGCATTCCAGCCAAACGAAATTCCAACAGGCATTGTTGTTGCTGTTATTGGAGCACCTTATTTCTTATACTTATTGTCCAGATCGAAATAGTTAAAACAGTTGAAACAGAAACCGCGGAGAGCTGCATGCTCCCGCGGTTTTTTGTTTTTTAAAAGCCGCTTATGTACATTTGTCTGTACTCCTTGTAGCGAGCCCATAGGTACCTGCATATATTACCTATGACATTTCAGGTGGAAGAAGGAGAGGACTATGACAAAAAACAGAAAAGGGAAAAGCCCGAAGGGGCGAAAGCCGCTTTTTTATGTTGATAATCCGAATGCTTCCGAGTTAAAGTGGCTAGATGATTTGAACAGGAAGAAGGCCGCTGTTGCACAAGCACATGCAGCTAAAACGTTGATTAAAAAAGAGGAAGAAGAGAAGGAGAAAGCGAGCATTAACGCACTCGCTCTCATACTTGAGAATCCATCAGAGCAGATGGATTCGGAAGTTGTCACGGTGGAGGACGCTGAGGAGATTGAACAGTTAGAACAGCTTATTCAAGTGGAACCGGTGGAGCAAGAGCAGCAGCTGGAACTAGTAGAGCAGCAGGAACAAGTGGGGCAAGTAGAACTGTTGGAGCAAGGGGAACAGCTGGAACAATCGGAACAATCGCAAGAAGAGCAGCAGGAGCAAGCAAGGCTGTTGGAGCTAGGGGAGCAGCTGGAACTAAATGAACAATTGGAACAATCGCATGGAGAAGAGCTGCAGGAGCAATTAGAGCATTTGGATACGCTGGAGCAGCTGCACCAGATTGAAGAGCAAGAGCAGCTCGCTGTCGAAGAGCTTGCCCAGCAGATTGCTCAGTTAAGCTTGGAAGAAAAGTTTGAGAAACTTGATGAGAAATTGGCGCCGGAAGGTCCTCCAGCTTTTATATACACGGATGATTTGGTAGACTTTTCGGTTACATCAGAGAAAATTGCACCTGGGTCGATCGATAGCAGCAAGCTGGCAGCTGGCAGCGTGCAGGCAAGCACGATTGCCGATTATTCCATTCACACCATCCATTTAGCTGACGGCACAATCAACTCCGCTAAAATTGCAACAGAATCGATTATGGGCGAGCATTTGGTAAACCACTCGATTACCGGAAACAAAATTTTGGATTATTCAATTTCTGGAAATAAGATTCAAGATGGCAGCATCTCGTCGGAGAAGCTTGCAGATCGTACGATCAGTATGGACAAAATTGCAGAAGGGTCGATCGAATCCAGGCATTTGAAGTCATTGCTCATTACAACAGACCTGCTTGCCGATCAAGCCGTTACTGGCGATAAAATTAAAAGCGGTACGATTGGGCCGGAAAATTTGGCTAATGAAGCCATTGACAACTCAAAGCTTTCTGAAGGAGCAGTAACACACTCCAAGCTTCGTGACTCTGCAGTTACGAGTGAGAAGATAGCAGCAGAAGCGATTGAAGCGGAGCATTTGAAGCCTGGATTGCTGCTATCTGAGCATGTCGCAGTTGGTATTATTCAGGGAAAGCATTTGGCCCTCGGAGACATAGCCGCGGAACATCTAGCAGAAGGAGCAGTCGGAACAAGGGAACTGCAGCCAAAAGCGGTAAAAGCAGAACAATTAGCGGACGAATCGGTATCTTCATCTCATCTGCAAGCAGCGGCCGTTCTAAGCTCCCACATTGGAACAGGGCAAATAACAAGTGAGCACATCGCGGATCAGTCCATTAACTCTAGGAAGCTTGCGGATCAATCGGTATCCACCATTAAAATTGTTGATCATTCGATAACGATTTCCAAGCTTTCTGATCAATCCGTTAATGCTCAGAAGCTCGCGAATGACTCCGTTCACAGCCGTCATTTGGGCTCTGGAAGCATTACATCCGACAAAATTGCTGATGGGCAAATATTGCAGGCGCATCTGACAACAGATGCAGTAAACATGAAGCATATTGCACCAAATGCAATTAAACGGGATCATCTACAAAGCGGCATTGTTAATGAAGATAAAATCGCGCCATTATCCATTCGTGTTGACCATATTGGTATGGAGGCTGTTGGTACTACTCAATTAGCGGATGCTTCAATAACGCGAAGTAAGCTGGCTGATGGTGCTGTTGATAGTAAAGTCATAGCAAACTTTGCTATTGAATCCCGGCATCTTCAGGATGAATCGGTAACGTTTCAGAAGCTGGCTCCTGAAGTGTTAAGGTCGTATCATTTTACTAAGGGTGCCGTAACGGGTGAAGCGATTTCTTCTGAAGCAGTGAACAGCATGCATTTAAAATCGGAGATCATTGAAGGACGCCATCTCGCAAAGGATGCTGTAGATAACAAAAAGCTGCAAGACGGTTCAGTTACGAGCAGCAAGCTAACGAAAGGCGCTGTCACGGATCAAGCTATTGCTTCAGGTGCAGTTTTTTCGCATCATTTGGCAGATCATACTGTAAATTCATTAAAGCTTTCCCCTGAATCGGTTACGACGGATAAGCTGGCTGATTTAAGCGTCTCGACTGGCAAGCTCGCAGACGGAAGCGTATCGAGTGTCAAGATTGCGTCTCAAGCTATTATGCCAGGGCATCTCGGAGCCAATTTGATTGCTTCCCACCACATACAAGCAGAATCGATTCGCTCGACCCATATTGAAGCTCATGCAATTGGAGCTGAACATTTGGCTGATCAATCGATCGGAAATGAGCACCTTCAAGATGGTGTCATTACATCTGCTAAACTAGCTTACGGCGCTGTGCAATCAAAGCAGATAGCAAATGAAGCGGTGCTTAGCCGTCATTTGGGAAATGCATCCGTGCTTGGAATCCATTTGGGAGAAGGAGCGGTTCATGCCGCGCATTTGGCGGATGATTCGATTACGATTGAAAAGCTGACAGCAAACAGTATTGGACCAGCGCAATTGCAAAACGATTCCGTAGGTGCTGATGTTATAAGCAAAGGTGCTGTAGGTACGGATCATATCGCACCAGGAGCCATTACGTCGGGTAAAATAGCGGAATTGTCCATCGGCGCGAAGCAGCTTAAGCCAGAGTCGGTAAATGCAACGCATTTAACAATAAATAGTGTAAACGAACATGCATTGCAGGATGAGTCGGTGACGAGTGCAAAGCTGGCTCAAGATGCCGTCTCAAGCGAGCATGTACAGCTCGAATCACTTGCCGGCAAACATTTGAAATCCGATTCGATTCAAGGCTATCACGTTCGCAAGGGCACGATTACACTAGCTCATTTGGCTAATGACGTGCTTGTGTTTGACCGAATTGCTGACAACAGTATTTTGGGAAGAAAGATTAAGGAAGGCTCTATCGATAGTAAGTTGTTGTCAGTCGACAGTGTGGGGACGGAGCAGCTGGCAGACGGAAGCGTGACGACGTCGAAGCTGAAGCTAGGTAGCGTAGGAAAGGATCAGTTGTCGGACGGAAGCGTAACGACATCGAAGCTGGTACTAGGCAGTGTAGGTTCGGAGCAGCTGGCGAATGAAAGTGTGACGACGACGAAATTGGTACTAGGCAGCGTAGGCACGAAGCAGTTGTCGGACGGCAGCGTAACGACATCGAAGCTGGAACTAGGCAGTGTGGGTACGGAGCAGTTGTCGGACGGAAGTGTAAGTTCGTCGAAGCTGGAGCTAGGCAGCATAGGCTCGGCGCAGTTGTCAGATGGTTGTGTGACCAAATCGAAGCTGGAGCTGCGCAGTGTAGGTACGGAGCAGTTATCAGATCGCAGTGTGACGACATCAAAGCTGGTACTTGGCAGCGTGGGTACGGATCAGTTGACGGATGGCAGTGTAACGACATCGAAGCTTGATTTAGGCAGTGTAGGTACGGAGCAGTTGGCGGACGGTAGTATAACAAAATCAAAGTTGGTACTAGGCAGTGTAGGCTCGGATCAGTTGTCGGATGGCAGTGTGACGACGACGAAGTTGGTACGAGGCAGCGTGGGTACGGATCAGTTGATGGATAGCAGTGTGACGACATCGAAGCTGGTACTTGGCAGCGTGAGTACGGATCAGTTGTCGGATGGCAGTGTGACGACATCGAAGCTGGTACCTGGCAGTGTAGGCCCAGATCAGTTGTCGGATGGCAGTGTGACGAAATCGAAGCTGGAGCTACGCAGTGTAGGTACGGATCAGTTGGCGGATGGTAGTGTAACGAAATCGAAGCTGGAGCTGCGCAGTGTAGGTACGGAGCAGCTGGCGGATGGCAGTGTAACAAAATCGAAGCTGGTACTAGGCAGTGTAGGCTCGGATCAGTTGTCGAATGGCAGTGTGACGACGACGAAGTTGGTGCTTGGCAGCGTGGGTACGGATCAGTTGGCGGACGGCAGTGTAACAAAATCGAAGCTGGAACTAGGCAGTGTAGGCTCTGATCAGTTGTCGAATGGCAGTGTGACGACGACGAAGTTGGTGCTTGGCAGCGTGGGTACGGATCAGTTGTCGGATGGCAGTGTGACGACATCGAAGCTTGAGCTAGGCAGCGTAGGTACGGATCAGTTGTCAGATGAAAGTGTAACTACAACAAAGATTGCGTTAGAGAGCATAGGCTCGGAGCAGTTAATGGATGGAAGCGTGACTGCATGGAAACTAGCGTTTGGAAGCGTTGGATCAGAACAGCTGACAGACGGAAGTGTGACAACAGAGAAACTGGCATTTGGCAGCGTAGGCTCGAATCAGCTGTTGGACGGAAGTGTGACGTCAACGAAGCTGGCATTTGGCAGTGTAAATTCGGAACAGCTGACGGACGGCAGTGTGACGACATCGAAGCTGGCGTATGAAAGCATAGGTTCGGAGCAGCTAGCAGATGGCAGTGTGACAACATCGAAGCTGTCGTATGGAAGCATTGGTTTAGAACAACTAATGGATAGAAGTGTGACATCAGCGAAACTTGCGTATGGAAGCGTTGGTTCAGAACAACTGACGGATAGAAGTGTGACATCAGCGAAGCTTACGTATGGAAGCGTTGGATCAGACCAGCTGACTGACGGAAGTGTGACAACAGAGAAACTGGCGCTAGGCAGCGTAGGTCCGAATCAGCTGATGGACGGAAGTGTGACATCAACGAAGCTGGCATTTGGCAGTGTAAATTCGGAACAGCTGACGGACGGCAGTGTGACGACAGCGAAGCTTGCGTATGGAAGCGTAGATTCAGAACAGCTGATGGGCGGAAGTGTAACATCATCAAAATTGGCATATGACAGTGTAGGTTCAGAACACTTGATAGACAGAAGCGTGACGACGACCAAGCTAGCATTTGACAGCGTAGGTTTGGAACAGCTGATGGACGGAAGCGTGACATCCGCAAAGCTGGCGAATGGAAGCATTGGTTCAGAACAACTGACGGATAGAAGTGTGACATCAACAAAGCTGGCGTATGGAAGCGTAGGTTCAGAACAACTGACGGATAGAAGTGTGACATCAGCGAAGCTTACGCATGGAAGCGTAAGTTCAGAACAGTTGGCAGACGGAAGCGTGACTACATCGAAGCTGGCTTATGGCAGTGTAGATTCAGAACAGCTGATGGGCGGAAGCGTAACTTCATCGAAACTGGCGTATGATAGCATAGGTTCAGAGCACTTAATGGACGGAAGCGTGACAACGACGAAGCTGGGAATTGGCAGCGTAGGTGCGGAACAGCTGACG
>NZ_JBFRGC010000036.1:0-75612 GCF_052115145.1 Paenibacillus sp. 2TAB26 | reverse complement strand
GAACAGCAGTATGAGGTTATTTCAAAGGTTGCTCCAACGGYAACGTTCAACTCCTTCGCCACGCTGGAGGACAGAATGCGTACGCTAGGGGATTTGTTAAATAAGAAGCAAGAAGCTGAGGATTGGCTTGCTGAGCACGCGGTCAAAACCGCAGATATGTGGAAACAAATTCACGATAGCGGTATTAAAGAAAATGAAACGGCAGCCGTATTTACAATGTATCCTGGCAACCGCCTCTTTATTATGGCTGGTACTGGGCTGCCGCAATTCTTATACGAGAAAGGCGGTTTAAAGCCAACGCCAATCATCCAGGATCTTATTGATAAAGAACAAGGTTTTGCAGAAATATCTTCTGAGCTGCTGCCAGAGTATGCGGCTGACCGCATCTTCATTCTGAATCCAGTCGCTCCTGAGGCGCAGCAATCAACGAACGAGCTTATGAAAAGCGATTTATGGCTCAAGCTCCCTGCCGTGAAAAATGGACAAGTGTACAATTTTGATTTGCTCAAAGCTTCCAGCGACGCACTTTCTAGAGAATGGTTGTTAGAAGAGCTGCCAAAAGCACTTATTAATAAATAAATGCTGCTTAACGTCAGTTGAAATAGAAGAAGCTCTTCAACTACGGTTGATAAGCTTCTTCTATTTGTTTATAATGAGATTAATTGATAACGATTCTCAATACTGAAATGAGGCTACAGCCATGTCTAACTTAACGCATCAGACTTTACCTCTGCGCTCCTTAAGCTTCCATTTTGTAGATATGAAGCTGTACAGCCATACAGAGGGCGAAGTATTAGCGGAGAAAGTGACTTCCTGCTATACGATGCTTATATCCAAGAGCGGCAGAGGCAGACTGTTTATGGGTAATGAAAGTTCCCTTTTCTCGTCATACAGTTCTTTCCTTCTATCCCCGAACACCGCATATCAATTTGAAAATATAGGCGACGGCAAATTGGAATATTACCTCATCTCTTTCCACATCCTTCATTTGCTAAGCCAAGGTCCTGTGCTTTATACGGAGCAGCTATTTCCGAACCGTCAAGAGCTGCGCGTTTATCCGCTCGCACAATGGATGGATTTGCTGAGCCAGCTTTATACCGGAATTACGGACTGCGATAACATTGAAGCGCATCGTCAGCAAACGCATTTTCAGAAGCTTATCGGATTTGTTCTTGAACATAACCTGCAATTCGACTCGATGAGCAGCTCCACGCAAACGGTTGAACAAACAATTCAATATATGCAAAATCATTTTCAGAACCGAATAACGGTCAAGCAGCTCGTCGATATGGCCAACGTACCTGCTTGGCAGTTCACTTCAATATTCAAGGAGCTGACTGGCAAGAAACCACTTGATTATTTGAATGAGCTTCGTATCAGTCGGTCCAAGGATTGGCTGATCCATACCGACAATACTTTGCGCGATATCGCAGATCGTGTCGGCTTTACCGATGAGTATTATTTCAGCCGCCGCTTCCGTCTTATAACCGGCTTTTCTCCAAGGCAATATGCCCTATCGATGCGCCAAAATATACTCGTTAAGGATTGGGACGGTCACGAGGTTAGCATTCCCGCTCAGCCCAATCGCATCTTTTATTGTGGTGAAAGTATTGGAGATATGAATACGCTTGGCATTCAGCTAGTAGGAAGCCATATGATCAGCAAAGGCGAGCCTTTTCATTCGGAACAGGCTTCTGCACTAGCGCCTGACTTAATAATATTCGACCATTCTGATGAAAGCTTGTACGCACAAATGTCAGAGCTTGCCCCTACGCTTACCTATAATTCACGCGGGTCACTTGATGAGAGACTGCTCATGCTTGGAGAGTGGCTGGGCAAAAAAAAAGAAGCCCAGCAATGGCTTCTTCATTATAATAGCAGTACGTTATTGATGTGGCAGCAGCTTCAGGCGCGTATTCGGCCTAACGAAACAGCTTCTGTCTTTATCTATCATCGGGGTGAACGTTTATTTGTCATGGGCAATATCGGTTTATCCTCTATACTGTACCATCCAGACGGTTTCCGGCCTACAGGGAAAGTTCAAGACATTCTGAAATCTGGCAGACCCTATAAGGAAATCACAGAAAAAACGATCCAACAATATGCAGGCGACCGCGTATTCATGATGCTGCCCGAAAATGAGGAGTCCAGAGCAGCGATGGAGAAATTAGTGAACAGCCCAATCTGGAGAAACCTTCCTGCTGTCAAAAATGGCTTCAGTTACGTGCTCGACGAACGCGACTGGAATCAGGAGGATGCTTCAGCAAGGGATAAGCTTCTATTGCTTCTCCCCGAGCTGCTGAACCAAACCTCATAATTTCCCCTTATGCGCCGAATTGAGCCTGGTGAAGCCTGCTGTAAGCACCACGCGCGTCGAGCAATTCATCATGATTGCCTTGCTCGGCAATCCCTTGCTCAGCTACAACTACGATGCGGTCAGCATTTTTGATCGTAGCAAGACGATGAGCGATAACAAGCGTCGTTCTGCCGCGGGACAGCTCAGCAAGCGCTAGCTGAATCGCCGCTTCCGTCTCGGTATCCAGCGCGGATGTCGCCTCATCCAAAATAAGGATCGGCGGGTTCTTCAGAAACATTCGTGCAATGGAGAGCCTCTGCTTCTGTCCTCCCGACAGCTTAACCCCTCTCTCGCCGATCATTGTATTCAATCCCTCAGGCTGCGACAAGATGAGCTCCTCCAGCTGCGCTTGACGAGCGGCTTGCATAATCTCTTCCTCCGACGCTCCGAGCTTGCCGTAAGCAATATTTTCTCGAATCGATCCATCAAAGAGGAACACATCCTGCTGCACAATCCCAATGTTGGAGCGCAGTGATTCAAGCGTCATATCCCGCAAATCAATGTTGTCGATCGTAATCGAGCCTTCTTCGACATCGTAGAAACGCGGAAGCAAGCTGCATAACGTTGTTTTCCCCGCTCCCGATGGACCTACTAGAGCTACCGTCTCTCCTGCGCGGATCGATAGGCTGAGACCTTGCAGCACCTTGTCTTTATTCTCATAACCAAACGTCACTTTGTTAAACCGAATATCACCCTTGAGATGGCTTACCACTTGTGCATTCGGCGCATCGGCAATATCAGGTTCCGTTTCAAGTAGTTCCAAATAACGTTTGAATCCTGCTATTCCTTTTGGATACGTCTCAATGACAGAATTAATCTGTTTAATCGGACCTAAAAATACGTTCGAGAGCATAACAAATGCGATAAACTCACCATAGCTCATATCGCCTTGAATAACGAACCAAGTTCCGCATACGAGTACAAACAAAGAAATGAGCTTCATTAGAATAAAGCTGATTGACGAGTTCCATGCCATCACGCGATAGGCAATGAGCTTCGTCAAACGGAAACGACCGTTATTTTCAGCAAAACGTGCCATTTCATGCTTTTCGTTCGCAAACGCTTGAACGACACGAATGCCGCTCACGTTATTTTCAACGCGTGCATTGTAGTCAGCGATATCAGAAAACATCCGATTAAAGGCTGCTGACATTTTACGGCTGAAATACAGCGACAAATAAATCATCAGCGGAATAATAATAAAGGTCATTAACGCAAGCTGATAGTTAATGCTCAGCATAATACCGAACGCACCAGTCAGCGTCATTAAAGCAATAAACAAATCCTCCGGCCCATGATGGGCGATCTCTCCAATATCCATCAAGTCATTTGTCATCCGGGATACCAGATGTCCTGTCTTGTTATTGTCGAAGAAACGGAAGCTCAGCTTCTGTACACGATCAAACAGCTGCTTGCGCATATCGGACTCGATGTTGATTCCGAGCTTATGTCCCCAATAGGTAACGACATAATGCAGTGCAGAGCTGAACACATAAATGACTAATAGTCCGATACAAGCATACAAAATCCATTTCCAGTTGCCGCTCGGCAAAAGATCATCCACAACCCGGTTAACGGCAAGTGGAAAAGCAAGCTCAAGCAATGCAGCCAAAATGGCACATGAAAAATCTAAAATAAACAGCTTTTTGTAGGGCTTGTAATAAGCAAAAAAACGACGCAGCATATCCAGCTTCCTTCCTAATCTATTTTTATCACACAATCAATGATAACCATTATCATTTGTGGCTAATCTATCGTAGAACAAAAAGGTTAGGGGAGGCAATGGACAAATGTGATCATTTTTTTGTACAAAATGAAGCAACATCATCCGGACGGATGTCATGATTTTGTAGATGTCATGTCCTTTTCTCACCATTTCATGCCTAATACAGCTGTGCTAAAGTAGAATCACTACAATGAAATGAGGGATATTGAAATGACTAGAACGATCCGAATCGGAATTATTGGAAGCGGCGGTATTGCAAGAGCGCATGCTTCAGCTTATAAAAAAATGCCTCTTCACGTGGAGATCGTGGCGGTGGCAGACAGCATAGCAGGAAAAGCACAAGCTTTTATTGATCAAGAGGAACTCGTAAACGCCGTTGCTTTTGATGATCATAAGAAACTATTAGAGCTTGACCTAGACGGCGTCAGCATTTGCACACCAAACTTTGCACATTCTGAAACTTCAATAAACGCTTTGAATGCAGGCAAGCACGTGCTCGTAGAGAAGCCGATGTCTGTCACACTCCAGCAGTCCATCGATATGGTCGAAGCCGCTGAACGCAGTGGGAAAATATTGACGGTAGGCTTCCAGCCGAGATATGATCCCAATATGTCGTTGATTCAAGAAATTGTTCAATCGGGAAAACTTGGTAACGTTTACTTTGTTGAAACAGGCGGCGGCAGACGGCGCGGTATGCCTGGCGGCACTTTTATTTCCAAAGAGCTTGCAGGTGCTGGCGCAATGGCTGATATCGGCTGCTATTCGCTTGATATGGCGCTTAATGCGCTCGGCTATCCTAAGCCGCTTACTGTATCGGCTTATACATCAAATCATTTTGGAACAAACCCGAAATACCATCGTGAAGCGGCCAACTTTGAAGTTGAGGATTTTGGCGTAGCGATGATCCGTCTTGAGGGCGACATCGTTCTCAATTACAAAATCAGCTGGGCTATGCACATGGATTCATTAGGTGCGACAATGTTCCTTGGAACTGACGGCGGTCTTAAAGTCACACCTGCAGGCACTGGCCCTTGGAGCGGTGTTTGGGATGGAAGCGTAGGCAGCATGACGCTTTATCACGATGTCGTTGATCAGCATATCCATTCGACTATTCCTGTCATCCAACATGGACTAAACTTGTTTGATGAGAAAGTAAGAGACTTTGTTGCAGCAATCGCAGAAGATCGTCCAGCTCCTATTCCTGGAGCAGAAATTTTGTACAACCAAGCGATTATCGACGGTGTGCTCCGTTCAGCTGCAAGCAAGCGTGAAGTTACAATAGAGCTTCCTTAAGCTCATCACAAAAAATGGCGGTGCAAGATTACTCTTGCCCGCCATTTTTGTATTCTTTTCTAAACTTTCATCCGCAAGCAGAAAATAAGAAGCAATCATTTCGGCGGGTATCCTTCCATACATTAATCTATAACCTGTAAGAAGGAAAGGAGCCTGCAATGTACGGCAATCAAATCTACTATACCGCTATTCCCATTCCCTGCAAAAGCGTGTCCACGATTGAAGTTTTGGGTGAAGGGATCGTTACAGCTGCTTCAGATACAGCCTTGGTCATCCTTGGTGCTGTTACCGAAGGCAAGGAGCTGCAAGCGATACAAGCCGAAAATGCACAAATTACAGCAGATATCATACAATCCCTTCTCGAGCTAAGCATCCCGCGCGAACATATCCAAACGAATGATTATCGAATCGAAATGATGTATGATTTCCCGGACGGGAAGCAAGTCTTTCAAGGCTACAAAGTAACTCATCTCCTGCAAATCACCATCGATCAAATTGCACTTACTGGAACAGTAGTAGATACCGCCGTTTCTCACGGTGCCAATACAGTCACTTCCATTCAGTTCTCGGTTTCCGATAGAAAACAGTTGGAAAATGAGGCCTTGTCGCTTGCTGTACAGAACGCCCGACTGAAAGCTGCTGCTATCGCAAATGCATTAGGAACATCCATTTCTGGAGTTCCCAGCAAAGTTCAGGAAATCTCCAGCTCATCTGAACCCTTCCCTATCCAAAGAACCTTCCAATCCGATGTTATGGTCACACCAATCGAGCCTGGACAACAGAAGATTTTCGCGGCTGTTCGTGTAAGGTTCGCGCAAATCACATAAAAAAAGAAGCCGCTCCATCCCGGAGCGGCTTCAACCCATTCTAATTATACAGATGAAATAATGCCGCGGTTACTATTTTTTGCGAAGTTGATAATGGACTCATATTGCGTTTTAGCAATGCGACGGTCAGACATGGGAAGCTGAGGATTTTTGACTATCTCGGCTAGTTTCTTAAGCTCATGCATTTCCTCAGTTGTCACTTTGACCGTTATTTTCCCCACACGCTCCACCCTCCTTCGATATTTTTGTGAAAAATCGATTAGTCAAGCAAAAACGCCTTCGGCGTCCTTTAGACGCTGAAGTAGCTTTGACGGTGAAATATAAGATAAGTATGAGAAAATGATATACTTTCTTATATTTAAGCAAAAGGTTTATCAGCTATGGTCATTATACGCAAAACTTAAGTAAACTTGCATGTTATTTCGGTGGCGTTTGCGGATTTGAATCATCTATTTCTTCAGGAAACAAATCAGCAAACTCTTTGTTCTGCTTGCTCTTCAGGTAAGATAAGCCTGCGTAGCCTGCCAGCAATGAACTGCTCACGACTGCAAAGTTGTCCGATGTATTTGCCATAGCCAGCGCTGTTTTTGCTAATATGCCCGTTCCGATTGCGATCAGCAAATCGCCGAGAAAGCCGAGATCAAAAAAAATCTTTTTTTTCGCATTGCTGTGATCTCTGAAGCCGATGACAAAAATAACAAAGTAATAACAGCGCTGAATCCACTTTACTAACCAATTTGAAGAAAGGGATAATCCTTCTTCATCATATTCTATGACGAGTTTCGGCATTTCGATAATCCCATTTTTCACAAAATGTCCGATGAGGCCGCCTACTAAGCTCATGGAGATTGATAAGCCAAACACCTGAATAAAGGCTTGAAAGCTTGAAATAACCATCGCCGCATGACCACCTTTCAACAACACTCGTTTGGCAGCACTTTTTGGCACTACTCTCACTTTATGTTGCTGATGCATGGTTCACGACTATTATTTTTTGGTTCCATCCTCAAAAAGCTCTAACAGCATGTTTGGAATGGAGCCGCTTTGATTGTTCATGATCAGCCGAAGCATCTCATCGCCCAGATCATCCTCACGCTCTTCTTTAATGGCTGCGATCTCATTATGCAGTCGCTCCATCTTCTGATCCAGCGCGGATGCGGAATCTGCTGCTTCTTTTAGTTCATTCAGTAAGCGAGGAGGTATCGCCTGTTTATATTTATAATAGATTTTGTGCTCCAGGCTCGCCCAGAAATCCATCGCTATCGTTCGAATTTGAACTTCTACACACACATTTTCCACTCGATCCGATATGAACACCGGCACCTCAATGAGCAAATGCAAGCTTTGGTAGCCGTTTGGCTTCGGATTTTTTATATAGTCTTTAACCTCCAATAAGGTCAAATCGCTCTGATTGCTTAACATATCGCTAATCCGGTAAATATCAGAAATAAAAGAGCAAGTTATTCGCAGCCCTGCTATATCTTTAATGTGATTCCGAATGCCGTTAAAAGAAAGCTCGCTTTGCTTTCGATAAAGCTTTTCGACAATGCTCTTGGGCGACTTTAGGCGCGAGCTTGTATGCTCAATCGGATTGTATTCATGCAATAAATGAAACTCTTCCTTTAATATTTCGACTTTTGTCTCAAGCTCTTGAATCGCAAATTTGTACATCATTAGAAAACGAGTGATTTGCTGCTTCATGTCTTTCATTTTTTGCATTTGATCCATAACCATACTTCCGTATTCCCCTTCCAATTCTTGCTGCTGAAATGTTTCGATTAGATCCCGCTAATCATCAAGCGATGTAAATATTCGTCTCAAATGCTCTAAATCCTCTTGCGAGATCCTCTCACTCATATATCGGATAATAGCATCATCATTTTCATTAAAAGCCTTCACAAATTGTTTGCCCTCATCTGTAATTTCCAAATAAACGACTCGTCTATCATCCTCGCTGCGATTTCTGCGAATAAGCCCTCTTTCCACGAGCTTGTCCCCGATGAGCGTAACCCCGCCTGCAGTAACCAAAAGCAATTCAGCTAGATCCGTCGACTTCATGGGACTTTGTTTATCTAAATGTTGAAGCATTCTTGTTTGATTAATGGAGAAGCTGCAATCTATTCCTTTATACCATTCGGTTTTTAATTTTTTGTAAACAACCTTTAATTGCGGAAACAGTTCTTTCCATTCCTCATAGTTGTTCATGTTCCACCTCATTTCTGTTGTTTTGTTGACTTCCTGTCATCATAATAACTATAATTACTTAGGTAACCTAATTACTTTATAAAATAAGTTCACCGAGGTGAATCCAATGTCCGCAGATAAATATGAGAATGTAACAGACTTAATCGATGTTTTCCAAAAGTTCGCTAAAGCCGACTGGCGGAAAAAAACGATGTGGGGCGGTCTTAAAGCGAGCGAAGTTCGTATGCTCGTTTGTGTGAAAAAAAGCAATGATAAAGGTTCAACAGGGACGACGGTTACAGAAATCAGTAAATTGCTGCAAGTCACCTCTCCAACCGTTACACAGATGCTTAATAGCTTAATCGCATCTGGCCATGTGGTTCGTACATCCGATAACACTGATCGAAGAATTACCGAAATAACGTTAACGGACACTGGCGAAGAAATTGCTCAAAAAGCAATAGACCGTTTTATCTCCATGTTCAAAGGCATGATCGATCATTTAGGCAAGGAGCAAAGCGATCAGCTTGTCGTCATGTTAAACCAAGTATTCGACTATTTGGACTCAGCCAAAACGAATGAAGACTTTTAATAAACAAAGGGATTTCGCTTCCTGCAAGCTGCAGGAAGCGAAATCCCTCCTATAGGAGCCGCTCTTATTAATTATTAAGAGCAGGCTCTTTTTTCAACTTTTCAGATGGCTCTACGCTAACTGCTTCTTTCTTGTCAGAAGAGCGAAGCGGAATTTCTTTCAAGAAGAACACGAGTACAAATGCGACGATCAGCAAGGACATACCGAACAAGAATACAACCGTCAAGGAATCGCTCAGTACCGAGCGAACCATCTCAATGATGTGTGTAAACAAAGGCTGAATTTGTTCCGGCAGCGTCGCATGAAGCTCTTTAAGCTTCGGTTGATCGAGCAGCATTTGCGGGTTAAGGAAACTAGACAGTTTCTCAGCTGTAGCCGCATCTACTTGACTTAAATCAGGTCCTTGACCTGCTGCGACAGCATCCTTCAGCTTACTGGTCAAAGTGGAGTTCATAACCGTACCCATAACTGCAATACCAATCGTACCGCCCAGGTTACGGAACAACGTAGCTGTAGCTGTAGCCACACCAAGCTGTGAAGGCTCTACTGCATTTTGAACGGTTAGTGTAAATACTGGCATCGAAATACCAAGTCCAATACCAAATACGATCATCGCAGCAACCGCAACGCCAACGTTAGTCATGAATGCCATCATAAGCATTCCCGCGACCATGAATGGCATACCGATGAGGGCGAATCGTTTGTATTTCCCTGATTTGGAAATCCAACGACCAGACATTGCACTTAGGAAGATCATGGCGATCGACATCGGCATATTTACAAAGCCCGAGTTCGTTGGTGAAATACCAAGCACACCCTGTACGAAGAATGGCAGGTACATCATTGCGCCCATCATGCCGGCATTCATAAGGAAACCGACGGAGTTGGAGATCGTTACAATGCTGTTTTTAAACATCGACAAAGGCAATACAGGGCTTTTGGCTTGACGTTCTACAAGAATCAATAGAACTAACAACACTGCTGCAGAGGCGAACATGCCAATAATTTGTGGCGAGCCCCAGTCATATTTTGTACCTGCCCATGAGAAGCCGAGCAGCAATGCAATAAGCATCAGTGAAAGCAATAATGAACCCCAATAGTCAATGGATTCCGTTGTTTTACGCGCTGTTTTTGGAAACATGGACCAAATCATACCAAATGCAATAATGCCAAGCGGTAGGAAAATCCAGAAAATCCACTTCCAAGCGATATGATCGACCATAAAGCCGCCTAATGTTGGTCCAATTACACTTGAGAAGCCGAATATGGCCATCATTAATCCAGTCCATTTCGCCCTTTCCCTAGGAGCGAACAAATCACCAACCGCCGTCACGGTTGCTGACATAAGAATACCGCCGCCTATACCTTGAATACCACGATAAGTGATGAGCTGGAATACCGTAGTTGATGTACCGCATAAGAAGGCTCCGATTATAAATAACACGATACCGACTAACAAAAACGGCTTCCTTCCGTAAATATCCGAAAGCTTTCCTACAAGTACAGTAGCAATCGTTGATGTGAGCATATAGATGGTAATAACCCATGTGTAATACTCGATGCCACCCAAGATGGCAATAATGCGCGGCATAGCCGTGCTTACGATTGTCTGATTGATAGCTGCGAAAAACATAGCTGCCATCAGTGCAATCATGATTGTTAACTTTTTCTTCTGACTCAATTGCTCCATATGCTCTGCACTCCTAAACATTTTTATTTATTATGGCCTATTGGCCGCCAAACTACTTCGCGAAATAGTTAGGTTGCCTACCTATTAGACAATGATACAATAACTTTAGTACTAAAACAACTGCCAATTCATTGTCGTGCTGGATACACTAAAAAAAGATTAAATCGATTAAAGACGCAAAAAAAACAGGTCAAGAAATGCTTGACCTGTTTTCCTGTCATCTATATTAATCGCCTAGCGGGAACCAGCCTGGCGTATGAACAATTGCTTGCCAGAGCGGGGTAGGAATGACCAACCGATCTTGATCATCCTTGCTGAGCGTTGTTTTTATTTCCGATTCGCGGCCTTCTTGCACTTTCTCGACCCAATCCGGTTCAACAATAATTTCACGGCCAATCGCTACAAGTGGAATGCCGATATCCAATGCCTTTACAGCATCTTCTGGGGTATGAATGGAGCCCACGCCAATAATCGGTATGGAGTGACCTACACGATCTTTTATCCATTGCATACGCGTTTTCGTTTCTTCAGCACCTCGTTTAGGCAATGACCAGAAATCCATTAACGATACATGAAGATAATCAAGTTCTTTATTGGTAAGCTCATCTAGAAGCCTAAATGTATCCGACATGGTAATACCAGGCGTAGTCGCCTCCTCAGGGGAGAAGCGGTAACCGACTAGAAAAGGTTTTTCCGCATAGGCAGCAACAACTCGCTTCACTTCATCAACGACGGCTAATGGGAAACGCAATCTGTTCTCTATATTGCCTCCCCAACGGTCATCACGTACATTGGAATGCGGAGAGAAAAATTGTTGGACAAGATAACCGTTTGCGCCATGAATTTCAACACCGTCGAACCCTGCCTCAATCGCTCTTCTAGTCGTTTCTCCAAAGTCGCGAATAATCGATTCAATTTCCTCATCTAATAATGCTCTAGGTGTAACCCCAGCGTTCTGCTCCGAAGCTACAGCGCTCGCACTTACCACATCACCATTGGGCACGAGATTAATTGGACATTCTCTGCCGCCATGAAAAATTTGAAGCACCGCTTTAGCGCCCTTTTCTTTAATCGTTGCTGCCAAGCGCTGTAGACTCGGAATCATGTCATCGCTGTCGCTTGCAAATTCGCCGTGAAATCCTTTTCCGTTTGGTGAAACGTAAACACAAGCTGTAATGACTAGGCCCACTCCACCCGATCTGCGGCTATAATAGCTCAGCTCCGTCTCCGATACCGTTCCGTCTTCGTTTGCTGAGAAATTCGTCATTGGTGCCATAACAATCCGGTTTTTTAATTCAATACCGTTTTTAAAGGTCATTTGTTCAAACAATGGCATATAAGTTGATTTCATTTATTTCATCTCTCCCGTTATCCTCTGTTTATCTAACTAACTGTAACTTTTTTGTATACTGTAATATTATTTCATACAGTTAGAAATGTCAAGCAGCAAAAAAAGCATCCCAAACCATAAAGCTTAGGCATGCTTTTTCTACTCTTCCCCATTAGTCTTGCTTATATAAATACTCGACTTCACTTCTATTGATGTATAAATTCCAAAATTGATCCGCAATTTCATCTGGATCATAGAAGCTTCCTTTGGCAACAAAACCAGCAATCGTTACGGTACCAACATAAATGCCATGCGGTTGTAGTTCTTGTGAAAGTGAGAAAGCAAGAGAGCGAATGCCCGCTTTACCGATCGACAATGACGACAATTCAGCAGCAGGTGCCAGCGCCAATCCGCCGCCAGTAAACAGTATTGCCCCTTTCTTATGCTCAATCATATTAGGAATGACTTGATTCGCGCTCGTTAACGCTCCAACAACATTTACTTTAAACTCCTCGAGCAGTTGCGTTTCAGTTAAATGTGTGGGTGTAGTCTTGGATATGACAGCCGCATTATAAACCAGAACATCAGGGGAACCATATAGCTGCTTAATTTGTTCAAATGCAGAAGTTAATGATGATGAATCGGCTACATCAGCCTTAATGCTGTAGGCTTCAATCTTGACTTCATTAAGCTCCTTCACATAGGTTTCCAGAGCATCCGTGTTCCTCGCTGCAAGTACAACGCGAAATCCTTCGTTACCGAATTTCCTTGCAACACCCGCACTTACACCTGGTCCAGCCCCGACAATTACGACTAAAGGTTTGCTCATCTCGCTCTCTCCTTCTAGTTAAATCATATAATTTCCAATTTATTACACTTGTAGGTAGAGTCAAATTTTATCATTTTTCGCATCATTCATCTAATTCAAATATTTTATATCCTTATTATGAAATCGATCTGTTTCAAAACAAACAGCCCCCCAAAATCAACTACAATGCAGCATTCACTGCATGTAATTGAATATAGAGAGCTTCGTTTATTTTACGATTGGCTTCTAAGCGGTTGTTGAAGATGATTTGGTCTTCTCAAGCTTTGTCTGCCTAGCTGCTTTATCACGCGATGGTCTGAATAACAAATAATACAAGCCAACAATGATTGCAGCCAAGATTGCTAAGGAAAAGAAAATATTGCTATACAGGTAAGCCCCATTATGAATGGCAAATGGGTTAAAATGGACCGCTGTTTGCTTCAAATCCAGCATTTTTCCGATAATACTTGTTGTCATTGCTCCCGAGATAAAGTTAAGCAAGGACATGAGTCCCATCCCTACTCCTATTTGCTCCTTGGCAAGCGTTCTTGATATCGTGTTGGACATCGCAATTTGCATAAAGGTTTGACCTATATTTCCGAATATTAACAAAAACACGATTAGATATGGTGATAATCCAACAAACACTGATAACAAAATGAAACAAGTAAAGCTTAATGAAATCGCAAGGTATACTAAAAATGAGTTGCCTTTCTCATCTGCAAGCCTGCCCCCGCGTCGCCCCATCAATGCAGAGGTAATAGCTGCGGGAAACATGACAAAGCCGATAATGGCAGGGGACAACTGATTAAGTCCCGCCAAAAACTGTGGGGTTACAAAAGGCATGCTAAAGCTTAACGATGTAGCTAGAAAGGTCATGATTAAGCCAAACGTATATTTCTTATTGCTGAACAGCTTGGGCTGGATAAACGGCTCAGACGCTGTTCGAATGCGAACAATAAATAAAACGAGTGTTACAGCACCGCCTAGAGCAATAAACCAACTTCCAACTGAAATGGACATCAGTAATAATGCGACGGAGCCTCCAAGCAGAATGCCACCCAAATAGTCAATTTTTTGAGCTTTTCCTCTGTCGTTGTCCAAATATTTTCTAAAGAACGGAAGTGCAATCAGCGGAATCACTGATATTAAAAATAAAAATCTCCAGTTGATGAAGCTTGTAACGATTCCAGCAACAATGGGCGCGAGTGCGGTTCCAAGAGCAAGACCCGCCGCAACCGTACCTAACGCCCTGCCACGCTTCTCAGGAGAGAAATAACGTACTGGGACAATCATCGCTGTAGCTGGGATAACGGCAGCCCCGCTTGCTTGCAGCACCCTCCCCAGCACGATCATCCAATATTCAGAAGCGAGCAAACCTACAATCGATCCAAGTGCAAAGATAATTAATCCGAAGGTCAATAGATCCTTTAGCCGATATTTGTCCGCGAGCTTTCCGTAAGTAACGGAACCTACTGCAAAAACGATCATATACCCCGTAATCAGCCAGCTCACCTGTGAGGCGGTAATGCCAAATTCCTTGCTGATGACAGGCATAACAACATTAAACATTGAAGCATTCATAATAGAGAAGACTAATGTAAAAGCTAATATAGGCAGCAGCTTCTCGCCTATTTTTTGTTTATCTGTAACTTCCATATCCCGTTACGTCCTTTCCTGTTTTAGACTGCATTTAGTTTGAATTCAAACTATATGTCCGAATATAACAAGCGTATCGCTTACTCATACGCTTTAATAATTTTTCTGAGTAAAACATGTAGATGTGCCGCTTCTTCCTTGGTTAGCAAATGGTCCGATTTCTCTTTCGCTTGTGCAACAGCATTTGAAGCTTTCAAGGACATTTCTATCCCTTGCTCGGTTAAATAAATTCTTTTCATTCTTGCATCCGAGTCATGCGCACGCCTTACAACCCAGCCTCTCTTCACCATCCCGTTGATTAAGCTGGTTACACTCGATTTGTCTATAAATAGCAGCTTCTCCAAGTCGGCATTCATCACGCCTGGTTTCATAGCGAGCAAATGAAGAGACTGTGATTGCTGAGGAGTGAGGCCGAGCGGTCGAAGCGAAGTTTCAATTTCACGCCGAATATTCGTAAATGCCAGTTTTATAAGCAATGTACTGCTGTCCTCTTGCTCCCAAGGAAAACGAGTAATGTGATTGTCTTTTCCCATTCAGAGCACCGCCTAAACTAGTTTGAATTCAAACTAATAATAAGGATGTAAGATTGCTTTGTCAACGAAAATTAACTGGACTGCGCTCGTTAATCTCCTTTTTCTAGTCTATAACTTCAATTCTCTTGTTTCATTTCATATAAAAAAGGTTATAAACAATAGAATTAACTGCATATAATCAAATAGCTTGTTTCACATTACAAGGAGGATTCAATCATGGACTATATTATTAACAAAACATTTAAAAACGTGGATGTATACTTTGACGGCTCTCATTATATTGGCTGCTCATTTATAGACTGCACGATTCATATAACATCACTGCGTTTTAATTATGATCGCTGCACGTTCTCTGGTTCAAAATTCAAGCTCAGCCCTAAAATGCTTATGCTGAAAAACGTTTATTCATTATTGCCTTCATCTATAACTGGATAAACGAATGTACAAGCCTAAACCTTATGTCCAGCTTCAGGGAAACTAAAGTTTAAAAACTTTAAAACCTCTGAGCGCTGGACATTTTCTTTTTCCCATAAAAAAGATGTTCCACGTCGTTCACATTTCGGTTTAATTTCCTAATTGAGGAAACATTAATGAGTAAGCAGGCTATACTTTATGTGTCCCACATGGCAAAATAATGAATAGTAAGGGACAAACCATACATAAGGGGAATATTAATGAAATGGATTCGCGAAATAGCTTACAAGCTGCATCTAATTAAGCTTGTATCCATCCTATACCGTGCAAGAGTACTGCGTTTTCTACTGCCAGTTGCTATTATCGCCTTTGTTTACTTCGAAGGAAAAAAACAGTTCCGTGAGATCCACTGGGGAAGAATGATCCATGAGTTTCATCACATGCACCCCTTTACGATTTTTCTTCTGCTCAGTTTCTCCATGCTCGCTGTCTCTGTCATGAGTACTTATGACTTGTTGATTCGCAAGCATTTTCATTTAAAGATTGGGATTTGGGATACGATTCGTTATGGATGGATTGCAAACACCTCAAACAATTTGATTGGTTTTGCGGGTCTTACAGGAGCAGGGCTGCGATCAATTTTATATCGAAATCGAGAGGTTCCCATCGGGAGTATTGCTGCTTCTGTTGCCTTTCTTTCGACGATAACTTTTACAGGTCTATCGCTGCTAGCATGGCTGTGTATTATCGGCATTTTCCCTGTTCAAGCATTGCTGAATGCTCATCCATGGCTTACCTATGCGATGTGGGCAATCGCACTGTATTTACCGCTATTCGTGCTGCTTCAAAGAACCTCGCTTTTCTCCAAATGGATTAATCGGAATCGAGGACAATTGACTTGGCGCATTATGACCGCTTCCGTTGGTTCTTCCTTTTTGGAATGGTTTTTTGCTGGTATGACCTTCTGGCTTATTGGAGCAACATTTATTCCTGAACTTACATTTACAAACGCGCTTGGAATTTATACGTTAGCAGCAATAGCCGGCATTATAAGCATGGCGCCTGGCGGTATCGGTGGTTTTGATTTAACGGCTATATTAGGCTTACAGCTGCTCGGCTTTCCACCTGATAAATGCGCGGTCATCCTTGTTCTGTTTAGAATTCTGTATTATTTTGTGCCATGGTTAATCGGCCTTATGATGGCAGCATTCGAGTTTCCTATGAACCGGAAACGATCGGAGCAGTCTGATAGCGGCATCATGGATCGAGCATTAAATATTTGGCAAAGCGTTTGGCGCTGGCCGGGACAATTTGCGTTTATCGGCGAGGTTGGGGCATGGTCACTCGGTAAGCTTGTATTTGCGAGTGGGGTCATATTGCTGCTGTCCGCAGCGACACCCGCTTTACTTTACAGGATACATTTTACGGAAGAATTGGTTTCGTTTCAGATTATGAGGCTGTCTCATCAATTAAGCATCATCATCGGCATTATGCTTATCATGCTGTCTCGCGGTATTTCACTTCGAGTGAAGCGAGCCTATTACTGGACACTTTTCCTGCTTTGTGCTGGTTCCTTCTTCGCACTTGCCAAAGCGTTTGATTACGAGGAAGCTATATTTCTACTCATTGTCGCGTTGCTGTTATGGATTTCAAGACATCGATTTTATCGATTGGCTATACCCGTAGGGATTTATAATGTGCTAGGCTGGGGGCTTATTACACTCTTAATCACCTATGGTTATTACCTCATCGCATCCCATTCGTATCCGGCATTTCTCAAACATCTGCCAAGAAAGGCTCACACCACATGGCTGATAGATCCAAGCCAGCATACGATAGCTGCGATATTTGGTCTCTTGGTTGCTTGGCTCTTCCTATCCTTGCTTTATATGTTTCGTCCTAAGCCGCTCGCCGTTTTAGAAACAGCCAAGGATGAGCAGTTGAAATTAAAAGCTTTTCTTGAAAAGGAACAAGGAAATTTATTGACGCATATGCTCTTTACCGGTGACAAGAGCTTCTTCTGGGCGATGAAGGATCAAGTGTTAATACCCTATGCGAAAATTCGAAATAAGCTTGTTGTGCTCGGTGATCCTTTAGGTCCCAAAAGCATGATTAGCGAAGCGATTCAACAGTTTCAGCAATTTGCCGATCAGTTTGCGGTAGAGGTTGTATTTTATCAAACGACACCTGACTATTTACCGTTTTATCACGAAAACGGCTATCGCTTTTTTAAACTGGGTGAGGAAGCATTGGTTCATCTGGACAATTTCACGCTTGTCGGAAAACAAAATGCCAGTCTTCGGGCGGTTAAAAACCGCTTTGAACGTGAGAATTTTCAATTTGAAATCGTACATCCGCCTCATGATAAGCAGTTGTTAAAGAAACTGTCGTTCATCTCTGACCAATGGCTGGACGGAAAACACGAGAAGGGTTATTCTCTCGGATGGTTTGATGAAGATTATTTGCAGCTCGCGCCCATTGCGCTATTAAAAAATTCAGATGATCAAATTATTGCTTTCGCTTCTTTGACGCCTGCCTATGATGGTACGACCTTATCTGTAGATTTAATGCGCTATTTAAAATCCACCCCAAATGGAACGATGGATCAATTGTTCATTTGCCTTATGGAGTGGGCAAAAACAGAAGGATATGCGCAATTTAATTTAGGGATGGCTCCACTTTCGAGTGTAGGCCAGAGCCAAAACGCAATAAAAGAAGAGAAGCTGGCACGCATTCTGTTCGAGTATGGCGGAAGCTGGTATGGCTTTGTTGGACTCCGGCGATACAAAGACAAGTTCTCACCACATTGGGAGCCTCGCTATTTGGCGTATCCTTCGACAGTATCATTACCGCTCTTGCTAGTCGAGCTGGTACGGTTAATCTCACGGCACCCGAATAAAAACAAATAAAAGCAAAGCCCATGGAATCCCATGGGCTTTGCTTTTATTTATAGAACAAGCTCTAATTAATGCTGCCTACAAGCTTCATAACGGCGTCTCGCGTTAATTTGTTACCGCCAACTGCAATGAGATTAATGGTTGCATGTGCCAGCGTAAGCGGAATTTTGCAAAACTCTAGCGCAGGACCGCCTTTTAAATCAGATATATACGAATCCGCCAACTTCAGGTTGCGGCGCGTGTACTTAATCATTTCTTTCTGTCCCCAGCCTTCAGGGAAAAAGTCTACGCCACGTTCAAGATCCTCTGTGCGATTACGCAGAATATTTACGGCTTGTAAGCCTCTTCCGAAAGCAACTGCTTTGATTCGGTCTGATTTCGTGCCATCGTGCCAGAACCATATGTCAGACAACATTTCCCCTACCATACCGGCAACACTATAAGTATAATTATCCAGATCCTCTTCCGTTCGGATATCCCAGCCTTCATGAACCCAATCAGCCATCTGCTTGGCCATTGTCGCTGTATGGTTATAAACGACATTCGTAACCGTCGGAGGACATAAAAGCGCCCATTCATGAATTCTCATCGTAACTTCCGGCAGTGTTTCTGCATAAGGAGAAAGGAGTTTTTGCGATTCATTAATCACATCATCGGAACTAAACGCATCATGAATGCCAAGCAATAATTCTGCTTTCACCTCATCTGCTAGCGTCTCATGATCCTCAATTTCATCAATTGCTCTCATACACAAATAAGCGGATGCAACTGCATCCTTTAAACCTGACTTCAACCTGCTGATGGGAATATAAAAAGTACGACTTGTTTGCTTTAACATGATCATCGCATCATTCAAAATAAAAACTCCTTCATTATGGCAGCTTTACTTTTAACTTGTTTTAATCGTTAATATTATAATACCATACATGGATTTAGATGTGCACCGCAACTGTGATTTCCTGCGTTTATCCTTCTTGATTTAGGAAGAACCTGTAACCGTATCCTTAATATCGGAGGCTTTTGGCATAATTATTCAGTTAGGATGACACATTTCCCTCTCCTTTCATTTAAACGCAGCCTTACTTCCTGAAACGATACCCTTAATAAAATACAAAATCCCGAATGTTAAACTCATCCAATTGAGTGTTTAACTTTCGGGCTGCAAAAAAGATGAGCTGTGATACAGCAGTTTATTTATCATAAGTGGCTTCTTTTATTCTTACTTTAAAAATAATATTTTCAGCTGATAACCTGTTAAGAAGAACGTTTCTCTTAAAAGAAAAGGAAGCTTAGTACCCAAACTCTTGTAGGCTGACGTCTGAGTTGGTGAAGAGTAAGCATCCATACCTAAGTGTCTAGTCATAAGAAGAGCACGCTTCATATGCAAAGGATCGCTGACGATGGTAAAGGTATTGATTTGTTGTTGTTGTGCTATCGCATGGGCATTAGCTAAATTTTGTTCCGTGATTTTTGAATGCTCTTCAAGAACAATATCCTCACCTGGAACCTTATACTGCATAACATATCGTTTTGACACTTCCGCTTCAGACAAGGAATCTCCCTTACCTGTGCCTCCCGTAACGATTATTTTCTTTATGTATCCATTGTTATAGAGCCAAATGGCATGATTCAATCTGTTCTTTAGAACTGTCGACGGTTTATCGTCCCAGACTGCTGCCCCAAGCACAATTGCGGCATCTGTGTAAATGAGCTCATTCACCTTAGCAAACGAAATAATGCTCCATACTGCATAGAGAATATAAACAAAACATAAAAGCACAGCAATTGCTGTGCCTTGTATAAGTCTCCTTCTCACTGCTGTACCCTCCTAACATGGCATATAGGTTTATACGTCACATTTATGGCCGAATATATTTTTTCCGAAACTCTCGAGGTGATTTCTCATACTTTTTTTTAAACGCTCGTTCAAAGTTAGGCAATGTATTAAAGCCCGCGGCATAACATACTTCCGTTATCGGTAAGATTGAACTGCTGAGCAATGCAGAGGCGAACTGAAGCCTTTTTCCTTGTAGATGCTCTTGAAATGATGTACCTGTATGCTTTTTGAAGCATTCGCTAAAATAATTGGCTGATATTCCTGCATATCTCGCTATTTCATCTAATGAAAGCGGCTCTCGAAAATGATGTTGAATATAGATGATCGACTTTCTAATGGAAGAAGGGATTGCGCTAATGGCTACATAGTCGTCAAGCAAGCGCTGATGCCCGTTATTTCTATAGAGATGGATGAGTATTCTCTCAAAACTTCCCTGCACCAGCATGCTGCTGCCTAGCTGCCACATCTGTGATTCATTCCAAATCCGAGTAAATTCCATTTCAATTTCACTAGCACTTTCGTCACGAAAAGTATGCAAATGAAGCGATACCTGTTCAAATAACATTTCTGTCAGCTCTGGGCGGATAAATGATTCATCAAAAATAAGATTAAACAAATGAATCGTTTGTCCTTCATCTGGGATGATCTCATGGAAATCTGCCGTTGTCAGCAGAAAAGTCATTCCTTTCTCTAAAGGAAAAGGCTCTCCGTTTATAACATGAGTTCCTGTACCAGACACTACAAAGCCCATTTCAAAAAAATCATGCCAATGGGCAGTAATTTTGTTATCGATCACATGTTTGAAAATCTTATAGGGGGATGACAAGGTCAAAAAGTTTTTACCAAGCAATCTCTCAGGTGTTAACTCATACTTCATGACGATTTCCCCCTATCAGACTTTTATTGGTCAAACCATTCGGCATATTTGGCAGCCATATAATCGGTCATCCATTGATTTACTTCTATTAAATTAACAATAGGCTTATTGGTAAAGGGCACCGTTGGCATATAATTCGGTGGACCGAACTCTGCTGTAAAAGTTGTCCAAGCTCTTTCCTTTGCAGCTTGCTTCATAAATATCCGCTGCCACCAGCCTGTAAATAAAGCAAGCTCCGATGCGTATTCAGGTGCGCCAGGATGTGGCACTTGAGGTCCCTGCGGAAATCCGACACGGCCATGAACATGTATGCTGCGATCAATAGCAAGAGCAAGCTCATCCGCATGATTATCCAGATGCGACTCACATACGTTCACCCAATGGCTGAAGTCTGCAGTGATGCGCAAGTCAGGAAAACGCTTCAGCAATCTTGCAGTTGTCCATGGTGTAAACATCGCTCGGCTGCGATGGGTTTCATGCCCGACCTGCAGGCCAGACCTTTGTTCAATTGTAAGTGCTCCTTCAAAAAAACGATCCTGCTCAGCTTCTGACATGCTGTCTCTAGCGCTTTGCGAGTTAATAAACAGCGGATTAAAATCCGTTGCTCGCATGACTTGTTTCTCGAAGCTATCGAGATGGTCATCATGTGTACTTACCTGCGCGATGAAGGCCAGCTTATTTGTTTCCAATGCCGCTTTAAAGGACTTTTCTTCAGAGGCAGGCGGCAGCTGCGCTTCTATTCCAAAGTAACCTGCTTCTGCTGCATATGTCAAAAGCTCCTCATAGCTACCCTGCATTCCCCACAACGCTTTTATTCGTCTCAATTCCAATACCTGTCCCCCCCTTTTGTTAAGCCTATTATACATTGACAAAAGGATTGCCGGCTAAATCTTTTCCACGCGCTAGCCAGATTTTATGACCACGGTTCTTTTCAGTATAGACTTGCGCATCCGTTGAGAAATAACGCATCGTATAACCACAGCGGCGGAATTCACTTTTGTTAGGAGCTGCACCATGTATGATGCGAGAATCATGGACAGAGCACTCGCCTGGCTCAAGCTCGAAATAAACGGCCTTTGACTCATCCTTATTGCGAATTTCCGTATCAAAAATGTTGTCATTGCCATCCACCTGCTCGTACTCCGAGAAACCATTGTTATGCGTTCCCGGGATGACGCGCATACAGCCATTTTCCTTAGAGCTGCGGTCAATAGCCAGCCATACGGTCACAATGTTATCAAATCGGCTAAGTCGTCCGTTCCAATATGCGGAGTCTTCATGCCATGGCGTTTGCTTGCCAATAAGCGGCTCTTTGCAGATGAAATGACTGGACCACAAGCCAATGTTAGGACCAATTAAAGGCTCTACCAGATCAAGCACTTCATCGCTTAATAGAAACTTAAGTAGACGCTCATCACGGAAATGCGGGGTATCGAGCTCGCTGTTCAGCTTCCGGCCCACAAGCTCCCATTGCTCCTCAAAAATATTAGTCAGCTCTGTCATCTTATCTGCGCTAAACAACTGTTTCTTATGCAGCGCGTAACCATTTTCCTTATAAAATTGCACTTCTTGCTCCGACAATGTAGATATCGACATCAATATCGCCTCCAATAAAAGTAGTGTACTGCTATAAAATGATCATAACGGAGCAGGAGCAAACTTACTTCTTATCCCATCGGCAAAAGTATGCATATCTTCTGATCCAACTGCTCGCTTATCTAGAAAATAAATTTAACATGCAAAAAGCCGCTTCCTAATGGACGCGGCTTTTTCGTTGTTTATCCTGCAATATTTGGAATGCATTCTTGAATAATAAGATTCCTTTTCCTTGCTGGAATCCTTATATGGACAGTTGTTCCAATACCTATACGACTGAATATGGAAACCCCATATTCAGAACCATAGTGAAGCTTGATTCTCTGATCGATATTTCGAATCCCATATCCAATGTTTCCTTTATCTAGCCCGCTGAATATTTCATCAATTCGCTCCTGCGGCATGCCGAACCCGTCGTCGATTATCTTATAATGCACTGTGTTTTCTTCCATATAGGTAACAATCCGAATATGAATGCGATCTCCGCTCCATGCGTGCTTAAGCGTATTTTCAATGAAAGGCTGCAAAATAAGCTTCACCGTCTCAAAAGGCCATATATTCTCATCAATCTCGAATAATACTTCCAGACGTTTCCCGTACTTAACCTTCTGTATGCTTACATATGCGTTGGCCTGCTCCATCTCCGCTGCGATTGGAATCATCGTACGGCCTGAATTCAGCGTAAGTCTATAAAACTTCGCGAGCTCCAACACCATTTTTTGCAGTTTTTCATTTTCCCCGAATTTTGCCAGCTGGTTGATCGATGAAAGGGTATTGTATAGAAAGTGCGGATTGATCTGAAGCTGCAGCATTTCCAGCTCAGCCTCTTTTTTCTGAAGCTGCGTCAAATATACCTTATTAATTAATGCCTCTACATCCTCGCCCATTCCGTTTAGCGCCGTTGCAATTTGAGAGAATTCATCCTTCCCTCTGTAGGCAATTCGCTTATGCAAATCCCCCTCGCGGAAAGCATTCAACACCGATACAAATTTCAAAATTCGTTTGGAGAAATAACGTGAAATAAAGACACCCGCAAACGTTAACAAAACAAAGCTCAGTACGCAGATGAAAATAATAAATGCCCGTACCTTCGCAGCTTCCTGCTCGATAATGGTAAGTGGAACTTGCGCCACTAATGTCCAATTCTGATTGAGCAATTTTTCTTCTATTCTTAAGTACTCTTGCTTATCGCTATTTTCATTTGTCGATACATTTTTGTTTATTTTCGAAACTGGTTTGGTTGAGCCTTCCGGAAGCTGCCCAGAGGAGAAAATAACGTATCCCGTAGAATCCACGACTGACAGCATGCTGCCGTCGCCAAGCTTCGAGAAGTCAACGCTATTAAACAGCTCCTTCATCTGAACGCTAAACCGCATAATAGCCAGCTCTTCAACTTCCAATGGATTATCGGTGTCGACGATACGTCGTATCATTGAAATACGATGATCTCGTACATCCTCTTCAACCTGCTTCCACTCCATAGTCACGCCGTATTCTTCTTTTGGAATGGATGTGTACCATAACTTATCCTGAATGCGGCTCATATGATAAATATCATAGGTTTGCTCTTTGGATTCATCGTTATCGGCAGCATTGTCTTTCTTCCATCTATTCTCATAAATTTGGTTCACCGTTTTATTATGAAAGTAGACCGACAACCTTAAATTCATCCCAATAGATTTCGAGGCGCTTTCTAGCTTTGGGCTAATGATCTGATTCATTCGATTTAAATTGGCAATGCCTATTTCATCAACTCGAATGCTCTGAACCAGATTATAATCATCATAAAGCGTAGACGATATTCGGACGATATCATCTAGTTTATACTTCACGTTGTCGCGCATTTGCTCCATCGTTCCTTCAATATTCATACGCGTCTGCTTACGCATGGAAGAGTCATACATCGAATGTGACACATAGAAATTGACAACGACCAAAATAACGATAAAAATCATATAGGACAGCATAAGCTTGTATCCGATCGGCATATATCCGAGTCTCTTTCTATTCTCCCGGACTATTTTCATCTAAAGCTCCCCCATTAATGATCAATTCTCTCTCTTCCGATATTCCATAGGTGTCATGCCAAACTTCTCCTTAAATTGTCGGCTGAAATAGGGAAGATAACGATAACCAACCTGATCGGCAACTTCATAAATTTTTATCCCGGGTTGATTGAGCAGTTCACATGCTTTCTCCATACGCAGATGCACGAGCAGTTCATTGAAGGTATGACCTGACTTTTCTTTTATTAAAAACCCCATATAGCTAGGCGAGAAAGAAAACTGCAGCGCCATATCTTTAAGGGTAATATTTTCACTCATCCTCTCCTTAATTGACTTCGTGACGCTGCGTATAAACTTGCTGTCTTTCATGACGTTTTTCTTCTGCAGGCGTTCAGAAATTTCATATAAGAGCTTTACAAGCCATGAACGTATATCGTTAATCGTTTCGAATTGCATTAAAACTTCGAGATGGTGAATATCAATACCTAGCAGTTCAAATAAATCCTCATTCATTTCGCTTAAATATTGATCCAGCTTCCATATAATATAGCTGGTCATATGATGAACAGTAAATCTGGAGCGAAGACTAGAAGCCGATGCAAACAAGTTCTCGAATTCGTCGTAAATCCGAACAAGCTCATATCCTTCCATAGCCTTTAATAGTGCTTTCATTCGTGTATCCAGAATCCGAGCGTCCAGCATGCCTGGTTCCGCTCTGACCTCTTCATATTTGATGATATCCCCTTTTCCAAGAAACATCTTGCCTTCAACAGCTTCTATCGCTTGTCGGTAGGATACTTGCAGCTTTTCTATCGAATGAACTGCTTCACCGAGGCCGGTTGTTATCGATACCGTTAGATGCTGCGAAAGCGCATTGCATAACGTTTTGACGGTTTGACCAATAGCTTTGTCTTCCAGCAATATAGCAATGCGTTGAGATGACAGCTTGCAGTATGGCAGCATGCCTATCTTTTGAATCGTTTCATGTACAATTTGAAGAGAGTTGCGCGACCATTCTCTCTGTGAAGATGCGTTCTCGGTTTGTCTCAACGACTGATTATCCAGTTCCATAATCGCAACACGGATAGGCCAGTTCAATTGATCGAAGCCATAGTGTAAAATCAGCTTGGACATGGAAACGCCCTCCGTTGTTTCCAATCCTTCCAACACATGAATCAAAAAGTCGCTTTTGGCAATCGGAATCATTTGTTGATAGGCTTCTTCCACTTCACGCTGCTTGTTCTCCTCATCAAGATCCTGCTTCACCTTTAACAAAGACGACACCAATTCATTGTCATCCATTGGCTTTAGTACATAATTGTAAGCCTTTAAAGATAACGCCTGCTGTACGTAGCTGAACTCCTGATAGCCGCTAACGAATATAATACGCATATTAGGTTTGCGTTCGAGTGCAATTCGGGCAAGCTCAAGTCCTGACATATAAGGCATATTAACATCGCTGACTAATATATCGATGGGCTGCTCATCTATTATTTCGCATGCTGATAATGCATTATTTACGCTGCCCTTCACTTCCATTCCAAGCTCAGACCAAGGAATAAACCGTTTCATTCCTTCCAGATCGAGTTCTTCGTCATCGACTAACAATACCTTATACATAAGAGCAGCTCCTTCAAGTTAACAAATTTACGTTACTCTTGATTTAATACTTTTAAGTTTTCTTGCCACTTCGACGTAATAAAATCTAAATATTCTTGAAAACCTGATTCCATCGAATCCTTATGCGCTAAATCCAATATCTCTAATACCTCTTCATCCGTTTGCCCGTACATCGCATATGAGCGCGCGCTTAACCATATTTCTTTCACCCGCGCAAAGATTCTGCCTTCGTCAGAATTTGGTGTCGGTTGCAAATTGATAAACGGTGTTGCATCCCCCTGAGATTCCCAAGTTACCTTTTGCTGCCAATATGTAGACCAGTTTCGCTTGTCCTCAGGCAATGTTTTTTCATAATCGCTTTTGGTTTGATCGAGATATACCGTGTTGCCAACCCAAATCAACTCGCCAGAGATTGCTTGTATTTCACTCAGCCCATCCGGGTCTGATGTGTATTTGCTCGTAAATTTTGGCGTTATTCCATCTTCTTTGAAGCCATCCCAGTACCCGTTTGGCCCCGGCGGGCCCCACATCTGAACAGCAGAACCTTCCGGCCCTGTCATCCAATCCAGCATAGCGAATATCGCTTCTGGATTTTTTGCGCTTGTCGTTATTGTAGAGACATTCCAGCCAAGCACATTGTATGTGCCAGGATAAATCTTATTCGGATCCAATCCTTCCTTATAAATAGGATCGATAAAGATATAACCATCCTCCGGATTTTTCCTTACAAGCTCTGCATTAGCCAACATCACTTGACGCATAGGGTCCGCACTGGCATAAACCGCCACTTTACCGCTCATAAGCTTCTCACTTACCTGATCATCCGTTTGGGTCCAAGCATCCGAGGTAATCAATCCTTCACGCACAAGCTTTGCTACAAATAATGCCGACTCGCGAAATCCTTCATCTTTATAGATCGATGTCATCTTATCTCCACTCGTTACAGCGTAGTAGCGAGTAAAGCTATAATTATTTTCCTTGAAAGCGGAAAATAATTGATCAATTCCTTGCCCCTCACTGGCAATTCCTGTTTCAAAAGGTACGACGTCAGGATAGTTGGCTTTTACTTTATTGAGGTAATCATAAAGCTCATTTGTCGTAGATAGCTTAGGGGAACCTAATTCCCGATATATTCGTTTATTAACGACATAACCTGCGTTGCCGTACGGTTTATTAGTGTAATAATTTGGAAAATAATAAATATGTCCATCTGGTGCTCGAAGCAAATCTAAAATTTTAGTGCCTGCCCATTTTTTTAAATTTGGATATTTATCTATATAGTTATCGAGCGGTACGAGTAAGCCCGCTTCACGCAAACGTTCCAGATCATAACCGCGATCACCCCAAATGATATCCGGCAGCTGCTTGCTGGCAATCATCTTTCGAAGCTTCTGCTTTCCGTTTCCTTCTACGTCGATTCCTTTGATGTGAATATTAAGATTATCCTTAATCCACTTCGAAGAGGGATCTGCGCCCCACTGCGGCATCGAATAATAACTGTAGTGACCATAAAAAGAAATATCAAGCCTTTCTTTGCCTAGTTCATAGAGCTGATCGGGAGGTAGATTTATTTGTATTTCTTCCGTTGTTCCCTCATCAGTTATTGGAACTGGTTTACTGTCTACTCCACTGCAGGCGACAAGCATACTAACAATGAAATAGACCAACATGAACCGCAGGAACCTCTCTTTCTTCGCGTACACTGACCAAGCACCCCTTATATGAGCAGCATTTTTTGAAAAATCTCCCTTTAATAATATCAAAATAAATGCAAGCTATATATATAAAAGTTAAGTATAACCAAAAATACAGAGATATCCCAAGTGATCCAAATGGATCCCTTGGGATGATCTCTTTCACTATTAAACCTTATTATTCTCCAAGAATAGTTCTGTTAGCATGCCATCTTTCAGTACGCCATTCTAGAAGCTCTTTGTATTTATACGAATTAGCTTTCTTCTCAGCTGCATCTAGAATACGATCAACATCTGCATCACTCTTAGCTGTAGTTGATTCTGCTAGAGTCTCAAGAGTAAGATCAACAATTTGTTGTCTGGTATCACCGTATGGAGAATCCGGCTCAATATTAATGTTGGTAAGCGCTGTTGTATCATTAGATGACGGCCAAGTAATATCTCTCTGCCAACGTGCTGCCCAGTTTTGTTTTTCTAATGGCAGTGAATTAACGTATTTCAATTTTGCTGGGTCGATATACGATACGTTTCCTACGATGTGAACAACATCGTTTGCAGCCTGAATTGCTGTTACTTCCTCTTCATTGTAGTTTTCAGTAAAGATTGGTTGTTCATTTTCATCGAAACCTTTCCAGTTGCCGCCCTCAGGTCCGAAGAATGAGATTGTCATACCTTCAGGTCCTGTCATCCAATCAAGTGCTGCGAAGATTTTTTCTGGATCTTTTGCATGTTTAGTAATCGTCACAACGTTCCAACCAAGTGCATCGTAACCACCTGCAAAGATTTTGTTCTTATCAAGTCCAGCTTTGCGAACAGGCCAAATCATGAAATAACCAGCATTTGGATCTGCCTTTCTAAGCTCAGAATCTCCACGTGAAGCAAACGTAGTAACGCCTGATCCTGCATAAACAGCTACTTTACCAGTTACGATTTTTTCCGCAACGACATCTCTTGTTTGTGTCCACCAATCTTGTGCGATTAGCTTCTCACGGTACAATTTTGCAAGGTATTTTTGAGACTCACGGAAAGAAGGATCTGTAAAGAATGAAACGAGCTTATCCTCTTTGATTACGCCTTGTACATCGCTGCTCAATGATTTGTAGAGGTTGTTTTCACCAAATCCTGCGTAAACAACGCCTTGTCCTTGAATTTCAGAACCACGATCCAGTTCCAATGGAATCATATCAGTGTATTTCTCTTTTACTAATTTTAGGTATGCGTACAAATCATCAAATGTTTCAAGTGCTGGCGATCCAAGCTCAGCATACACTTTTTTGTTCACTACATAACCAGCTGTACTAGTTGGTTTATCTGTGTACCAGTTAGGGAATTTGTACAGCTTGCCATCCGCGGAACGAAGAAGTTCCATGGACTTAGGATTAAGATATTTCTTCAAATTCGGATACTTATCAAGATAAGGATCAAGCGCTACGAGCTGATCATTTGCAATAAGTCTTTCAATATCCGGATTGTAACGATCACCATAAATAACATCTGGCATTTGACTAGAGTCAGCCATAAAGGTCTGCATCAGCTGTGCAGAGTTCCCTTTTGCGTGAATCGGTTTGATCGTTACTTGTTTATTTTCTTTCAGGTATTTCCAAAAAGGGTTTGCATCCATGGTGTCAGGAAAATCTTGCCAGCTGTAGTGCGTATAAGCTGAGAATTCAATCGGGCTAGAACCAAATACCCATGCTTGATCTGCTGGAGCGTCTGTAGCCTCACTCCCTTTATTTGTGTTCGTTGCTGAATCTGTTGCTGCTGGTTTTGGATCATTGCCCCCCGAATTGCTGCATCCTGCAAGTACAGTTACCAGTAGAAACACCGCAGAGACTACCATTAACAGCGGCTTTTTCATTTTCTTCATGCTGATTTTACCCCTCTCATGATTAATATATATGTCCAAAGCGACATTCGCCTTAAACCGCTGGTCAACAAGCTATTCTTTTAGAGATCCAACCATAACACCCTTCATAAAAAATCTTTGAAGAAAAGGATATACAGCGATAATGGGAAGAGACACAATCATAATCATTGCACTAATAAGAGATTTGGAGGTAAGGGCTTTCGATGCCATTTTCTCACTAGCAATACTGTCATTTCCGATCGCATCCGTTAGAACATTAGAGTTCAATACTTTCCGCAATATCGTTTGAATAGGCAGCAAATCTTGATTAGAAACATAGATCGATGGCGCAAACCAATCATTCCAATGGGCAATGGCTGTAAACAAACCAAGTGTGGCGATTACTGGCATAGACAGCGGGAGCGCCATTTTGAAAAATATTCCCCAGTTGCTGCAGCCGTCAATTTGAGCCGACTCTTCTAATCCCACTGGCAAGCTTTTGAAGAAGGTTCGGAATACGATCATGTTCCATACACTGATTAGACCGGGAATAATGTAAACAAGGAAACTGTTCATCAAACCGAGTGATTTAATCAATAGAAAAGTTGGAATCAACCCTCCGCCGAAGTACATCGTAAAGATGAAATAAAAGGAATAATAGCCACGACCCATTAAATAGTTTTTGGACATGCCATACGCGAGCAATGCTGTCAAAAATGTTGCTGATATGGTTCCAATGATCGTTCGGCTAAAGGAAATGTAAAATGCATTTAAAATTTTGTCATCTTGAAAAACAATTTCATAATTTGCAAATGTAAACATCCTTGGCCAAAATGTAATGCCGCCTTTGGCTGTATCTGTTCCTTCATTCAACGATACAACGAGTGTATTCCAGAACGGATACAATGCGGAGAAAGCTAACAAAATGAGGAATACATATATGCATACAACCATAGCTCGGTCGTTATAGCTCAAACGCTTGAAAGTCAATTGATTTCGCCCCCAGTTATGAAGTAATGTTCTACCATAAGCCGTTGCCGGACCTACGGGCTAGGTAGTTAGCCGCCGTCAAGAGCAATACGCTGATCACTGCTCTAAATAAACCAACTGCAACACCGTAAGAAAATTTCCCATTCTGCAGGCCGACCCGATATACATAAGTATCAATAACATCCGACACCGGTCTTAGAATTGGATTCTGGGCAAGGATCAAAATATCTTCAAAACCAGCACTTAATAAATTCCCCATTGCTAGAATCATAAAGATGATAATAACCGGCATAATCGTTGGTATCGTAATGAGATAAATTTGCTTAAACTTGCTGGCTCCATCAATATCTGCGGCTTCATACAAATGCGGATCTACACCTGCGATTGCAGCAAGGTAAATAATCGAGCCAAAGCCGATTTCCTTCCATACCGTGGTCGAAACCAGTATGCCCCAGAAGTATTCCTTTAGGGACAGGAAGTTGACCGGTTCATCTATCGCTCCAACACCTTCAAGCAGCATATTGACACTGCCGTTTTCAGTTGAAAGCAACGCCATAACCATGCCGCCTACAATAACCCATGACATGAAATACGGTAGATATGTAATCGTTTGTACGACTCTCTTAAACACCATATGCCTGACTTCATTAAGCATTAGCGCCAATATAATCGGTGCTGGAAAACCTATTAATAGCTTTAAAAGGCTGATCACAAGTGTATTTCTCATGACCGTAGCGATATCAGGTGCAGTAAGGAACGCTTCAAAATGTTTAAAGCCCACCCAAGGGTTATCGAATATTCTCGATCCCGTAAAAAGGTTGTAATCCATAAACGCCGTCAATACACCATACATAGGTATATAGGCAAATACGAATATCAGCAAAATACCCGGCCACACCATCAATTGCACATCCATTTGCTTCATCAGGCGGTTGAAAAAGGTTTTTTTTCTCGGGCTGTTCTCCGGCGGAGTCGCTGTGTACTTTACCTTCGTTGTTGCTTGCGACATGCTCATCCTCCCATAATAAATTGATATAATTTTTGCAAATTAGTACTGAAGCGTCCTGCATCTTCAGCAGCAAATGCCGTTCATTAGGCTCATTTACATTCTAACTCTGTCAAAATGTTGAAACTATATAATAAAAACCCGATTTTTTATACTTTCACAGGCTTTTATGATAAATTCGATCATTTTATTGATTTTTGCAAACAAAATTGGTGAGGATGGTTTCAAAAATGGCCTTAAAATGACAAAAAAAACACGCCTTAAAAGGCGTGTCGTGTGTTGTAAAGCTATATGTTCAAACCACCCAAGCTGGCACCTTTAACAAATAATCGCTCGATGCTCTTCAGTACCGAAGGATCTGGAATTAATGGCGGTGCTTGATGCGGTTTAATACGAGCGTCAATAATCAAATTGTCACAAGCCCAATGCTTGTTCTCATAATGACTATTCACGCCATACATATCGTGTGATGGATTGCTGCGCGTAAAGGTAACCCATAGGAAGTTTTTAATCGTCTCGCTAATGAAATGACTATCATCACCTACTATAATCATAGGGCATGAAGAAAGAGCTCCCTTTTCTTGTATAGCATCACATAACAATTGCATTTCCTGCTTAGCACTGGCATAACTCATAAATGTAGAGCCTTGGATGACTACAACTCCCGGCATGACCATACGCGCATGCTCAAATCCGCTTATTTCTTTGAAAACATCGGGCACTTCTGTACATAAGTCTCTCTTTTTGTCCCCATATGCTGCGATGACTACTTTACTGCCGCTGTTTAATCCCGTACCCGAATAATCGAGTGTATCAATCGTCGTATTTGTATGGAAATGAATGTCACGGCTAAGATCGATACGTTCTAGTATATACGTTAAAAAATCCACTTCATCATGTGAATCCAGCGGCCTTTGATCTTCAGCTGTAATAAAAAGGTATTTGGCCAAACTCAGTTGTCCCGTACCCAAAATCCGATTAGCAATGGTGAGCAGCTCTGCCGGCTGTTTCACTTGCTGATACGGGGTGTACCGTTCGCTGCCTATTGCAAAAAGCAGAGGATGAACACCCGCTGCATCTACAGCATGCACTTCCTTTACACCAGGAATTTCTTGTCTAATCGCATCACCTGTCAGCTCATGAATGAGCTCTCCAAACGCTGTATCCTCTTGCGGCGGACGGCCAACAACGGTAAATGGCCAAATCGCTCCCGGCTTCGCGTACACTTTATGAACTTTCATGACAGGGAAAGGATGAGTAAGACTGTAATACCCCAAATGATCACCAAATGGTCCCTCAGGCTTCGTCTCGCCTTGATGAATTTCTCCTGTTATAACAAAATCAGCATCGTTGCTAATACAGAACCCATCCAAATAACTGTAGCGGAAACGGTGTCCTGACAGCATTCCGGCAACAGTCATCTCTGTCAGCCCTTCCGGCAGCGGCATAACAGCTGCAAGCGTATGTGCTGGAGGGCCGCCTACAAAACAGCTTACTTTTAAAGGGATACCCTTTTTATTCGTTTTATCTTGATGCACGCCGATGCCGCGATGAATCTGATAATGCACGCCAATTTCTTTGTTCATTTCATAATCATTGCCGCTCAGCTGTACACGATACATACCCAAATTTGAATTCATAATTCCTGGCTTGTCTGGATCTTCCGTGTAGACTTGAGGCAGGGTTACAAATGCACCGCCATCCATTGGCCAGCTTTGAATAAGCGGCAAATCCGAAATTTGTATTTCCTGCGCAGTTACTGGCAGACTGCCCGACTTCTTAACCGGAAGAGCTTTCCAAGCGGCCAAACCGGTTCTGACATGCTTAAACGGATTTTTTAATGCCTTCATGGGATCATTGCGCAGCTCCATCACACTTTGCACCGATTCCCAAGTGTTGCGGAATATGAATTTGCTGCGCTCTACCGTTCCGAACAAATTAGAAACTGCCCGAAATTTAGAGCCTTTTACATTTTCGAATAGCAGCGCTGGACCGCCAGCCTCATAAACTTTCATATGGATAGCAGCCATCTCAAGATACGGGTCAACTTCTTCTTTTATACGAACCAAATGTCCGTTTTTCTCTAAATCAATGACACATTCTTCTAAATTGCGATACATTTGAAATTCTCCAATCTCAGCCTGATAGGGTGATCAAAACTCACGCTCTTTTTATTAAAATTAATTCATATTGTTGCCTATTGTCAAACGCGATCAAAAATCAAATGTTATATGCAGCCAAGTATTAGCAAAAAACAAAAATACGCCATAAATGGCGTACTTTTATCATCTTATTAACGAAGTTTATAGTATTGATTATATACTTACTCTACTACAAAAGTATAGGCAGGCAGCCGTTAAAAAGCGCCTCCCTTGCCTTACAATTCGTTTTTTGTAGTATACAATACAGGCCAAGCTTCGCCCTCGTATATTTCTCCCTCTCTGCCGTTCATCATCTGTGCATTAAAATGATTATTGCCCTTAGCATCATATTTATATTTGGTTTCACCCGTCATGAGATGAACCGCCATTGAGCGGCGTGCTTGATCACTCGTATTAGGCCCGCTTCCATGGATGGTCAATGCATGATGAAAGCTTACTTGCCCGGCTTTCATTATAACAGGTACCGTTGAAAACTTTTCATTTTCCGGGATGTCCATTGCTTGCTGCTGCTTCTCCAAATTTTGCTCAAAGAAATCATTTACATTCAACAAGCCCCACTGGTGGCTGCGCGGCACCATCTGCATACAGCCATTCGATAGATCCACATCCGTAAATGCAACCCAAGCCGTAATGAGCGTCGGACCCGCGCAGCATTGCCAGTAAGCGTAATCTTGATGCCAGCCTACATTTGCTGTTTCCTTGCCTGTACCTCTTCCTGGTTTATACAGCAGCTGATCATGAAACAACCTTATCGTTTCCGTCTCCATCAAGGCAGCGGCAATTCCTCCGATTGTAGCGTTTACTGCTACGTTACGAAGTGTCAGATCTGACCAATGCGAATTATCTGTTTTCCTCAGAGCCCGCGGATTATCCTGTCCTTCCAGCCAATTGCATACCGGTGCTTTTCCAGTCTCGTATTCGCCGCGATATAGACGATCCTGATGCGCGACGATTTCCGCTAGCTCATCCTCAGAGAAAATAATAGGCGAAATCCAGTAACCATTTTCAGCAAAAAATGTGACATCTTCTTGTGCAGGGAGACAATCTTTACGCAGTTGACCATTCATAGACATATTAAGCACCTCATGAATTCATATTTTAAACATATGATCATTATAAACCGGTTAAATTACGTTGTATTTTTTAATCCCATGCATAGATTTAAAGTTTTTGATCATTATTGCTTGTTGAGATTTTGTGCTGAAMAGGTATAATCGAAGGTAATTGTTTTGAAGAGAAGAAGGGATACGCGAATGAGTGAAAATAATTCATTGAAGAACGAGGTGCCCAAACAGCATCTTGTTATTGAAAACGATGGTGAGTTTCGAATCGAATTGCCCTTCGATTCTGATGCGAGCCATATTTATTATCTCGGTGTGAATCATTATGAAAACTGGAGCACATCGATTCATTATCATGATCATTTCGAATTGTGCTACGTGGATGAAGGGTACAGTCAATACAAAATCGATAAAACGGTTTATGAAATTGAGAAAGGCCAGCTCCTGCTTACTAAGCCTGAAGAAATCCATTTTGGATTAGCAGGAAAACATAAGCCTTTCAAGCTCTATTACATCGGGTTTAGGCTGGAGAGGCTCCACCATTTGTATCCTGAATTTTATCGCATTGGGCTTCAACGAATCGCTCATGATCAAGATAGCCGAGTAAAAGCACTTTTCGAGCATATAATGACCGAAATTAAAAATAAAGCTTATTTAAGCTTGCCCATGGTGGAGGGGTTATTTCAACAGCTGCTTGTGACGACGCTCCGTCATTTTCTTGATCCAGCATTAGCAGCAGAGGCCCCTCCAAGGCCGCTTAACGACGCGATTACTGAAGTAATGAATCAGCTGCATCGTGAGGTTCGCTATAACTATGATCCCGAGCAGCTAGCAAAGTCTATCCATATTAGCCGCTCGCATCTCGCAAGGGAATTCAAAAATGCCGTTGGCATTCCCCTCGGAGAATATGTTCGTCACTTATGCTTGGATAAAGCGAAGTCCGAGCTACGTAGCACGTCGAAAGCGATCTCGCAAATCGCAGAAGAGCTGCAATTCTCATCCATTCATACGTTTAGCATATTTTTCAAACGATTTACAGGGCAAACGCCAACTCTCTATCGCCAATCTACAAAATCTAATCTATAAATAAATACATGACTTTTGCTCTGATACACAGCCCAAAGAAGCCTTCCCGTCGACATGACGGGAAAGCTCCATCTGGATAAATAAAAGGGAAAGCATGCGAGCTTATTTCAGCCTTACACTATAAAACCTCATTGCACGAGGCACTCCCTTGATTTCTAATTTGCCTGCGTAAATAAGCTCGCGCAGTCTATATTCGAAATAGCTGTCTCCAATACATTGCTCATAATAGCCCAATGCTTGGCCAACTACTCTGGCCGCCTTTATAAATTCATCTTTTGGTTTATGCTGCAGCAGCGACTCTACCGTTTCGAACAAATAATCATCCAAGTAATCTTCATCTACATGTTGAATTTTACTTTGATTCCAAATACGCAGCACCTCATCATGCTCTGCAAGCGCTAGCCATTCCTTCACCAGTTGCTGCCTTATGTCGCCAGTTGTCTGCCCATTTTCCTCTGCTTCACCTATAACAGCCTTTAACTTATCTACCGGAACCTCTCCTAATTGCAAATAGTTAATGAATGTTTCGGGTGTATTATACCTTCTGCTGCATGCCTCTTCTGCATTAAACACGTAAATACCATTTAAATGGTGTCTGAGCAAATAAAGCGCATAACGCAAACCAGTCTGTTCATGAGCATTGTTACCACACCATATGACAATTGAAGCTTGCTCTGGAATTTGTGCTAATAAGCTTTGGTGAGAGAAGGCTTCCTCTTCCATATCAAAATATGATTCGTCATAACCAACATTAATATGATTTCTAAACCACTCCTTCCTCTTAAGCCATCCCTCTTCCGTATGCAGCTGCCATATTGGGCCTATAGAGAAGCTTTCATTAAGAGTAATGACCTTATTGGAATCCGCTAACCCAAGCTGTTTAATAGCCAGTTTCAAACTGCCTGCAACAGAGTCTCCAAACACAATATGAATTTTCGTGACAGCCGAATCCAGCTCTTTCTTATTATTGTTTTGGGAATTCAGCAATGAATCGTAAAGTTCTTTCAAATTATTAAAAAGATCTTCTCGAGCCTCTAAATTCTGCTCCGCTATCTCAATTTGAAGCATAACTAACTTTAGAGCCTGTCTCACATCATCTGTAGAAAGCTCCTCGACCGCCTTGTGTATTTCCAACATTTTATTCAAAAGCTATCTCCTTCCTTTCCTCTTTACTTGGCGATACACATGGATAAGAATAAGCCAGAAGATCAAAGCCCCTTTTCTTCAGAATAGGTAGACTCATCGGACTAGCATCTACCGTCAGCAAGCGGAATCCATTTTCCCAAGCTGCCTGTGCTCGTACAGCAAGTAAAGAAGTATACAACCCTTTATTTCTGTATTCAGATAAGGTTGAACCACCCCATAAGCTTCCAAAGGAAGTTCCATCATGCAAATACATCCAAGCCGCACTGACTGCTTTTCCATCTTCATAAGCTGCATAGATGAACAGGCTATCTGGATCATTTTTCAGATTTCGTATTAATTCCTCTCCAAGCTCGCGATGTGATTCTCCCCATATTTCTTCTTCCAGTGAGACGATGTCATTGATTCCTGCTTCGTCTGTGATTCGTATGATAGAGGAAGGAATTTCACAGGATAACATAAAATCTCCTTCTGTTAGCTGCATAACCAGCAAACCCTCGGGATCTCCAATCGTAAATCCATGCTCAAGAAGTTTATCCTTTAAATTAGCGGGCTGGTCGTAGTCATATAGCTTCCACTCAAACCGCTGATCCAATTGCTCAAAGTAAGATAGCTGCTCATTAATCGCATGTTGAACCGTTTCATTTGTTAATGCTGAGTAGGTTACATATCCTTCCCCGCCTGTAAGGGAAACCTGCCTAATCATTCCACCTTCTTCTTCACGACGAAAGCCCGCAATAGTCTGATCGATCCGTTGTTCCTTATTAAATAATGCTATTAGTTGTTCTTTATTCATCGAATGCCTCCGTCGTCCATTTGTTCTTATAGTCTTACTTAGGTACGTGACTGCCGGCAAAAAAGATTCACATCTGTCTTGCTCAGTATGCCATACTAACAGACCAATGAGCAAAACAAAACGAGCCTATAGAATGATTACTATGGCTCGTTTTATGAGGTTTTGGATGAAAGGATAACGCCCTATATTAGAAAAATTGCTTCTTATATCTATTGCGATTCACGCTTTGGTTGATGAATAAACCCACCCTCGAATGCAGTGTACCTAGCATAATCCTGACTCAGCGCTTCTCCAACCGGCTTCATCGTCATTCTATCCATATGATAGATCCCGAACGTATCAATCCAATTGTTATGGTTCACGTACCAGTCATACATAATCCAGAAATCGATGCCAACGAGAAAACCATCACTTCTCAGCTGAGCCTCTCCATCTTCAGATATGACCGCTCGTTCCATCAGCGCCTGCAGCGTTTCCTTATAGGTTTTCAGCTGCTCTGCCGCCATCGTATCCTGATCAGAGGACCAGTGCCCAAACTCGGTATTCCATATCGGCTTGTCCGGCCAAAGCTCATGCGCTTTTTGCAGAAAATCTTTTGTGCCTTCATAATACGTACTGCCATGGAATATGCCAAAATACATCGTCCAGCCCGCCACATCCAGCGGCTCCATGGAAGGATCATGCGCACCTGGCTGGTCTGCTGCCGCACTTTGGGTCGTGAGACGTCCATCCGCATAATTTTGTTTCAGGTCCTTCACTAAACGTTTGTTGTAAACCGTTCGCAGCTCTACCTCAACGGATTCATTTTGCGTGCTCCACATCAGAACGGAAGGAGAGTTGTATTGGGAGAAAATCATCTCCCTCCACATTTGATCGGATAGCCGTTTTTGCTCTTGTGCCTCAAAATGCTCACGAGTGAATTGCCAAAGCGGAATTTCACTGACGGTTGCAAGTCCGAGCCGATCCGTCAATAACGACGTGTATACATGGTTTGGGTAATGTGCCGTTCTAACAAAATTGACATGCATGGACTGCCTCATTTGAACCAAATCATCTCGAATTTGCTTCCAAGTCGCAGACCGCCCTGTATCCGGCCATTCTTCATGGCGAGCAACACCGGCAAGAAATGCTGGACGTCCGTTCAACAACAGCTTTGTACCTTCCGTCGTAACTGTACGTACGCCAAACTGCGACGCATAACGATCCAACTGGGCAGTACGGTCCCCATATACAACTGCAAATTCCGCTACATACAGCTCTGGCTGCCAAAATGCCCATAAGCGAGGCTGTTGAATATGGACAATCGCTTCCATCACCCTCGTCTCAAAAGGAGCCAGTGCTTCCGTCCAATTTAAATCGCCCGTCCATCTTGTTTGCTTGCCTTTAATATCCGCTGCGAGAGGTGAATTTAAGAATGCATCGGCTTCATGATCCGCATCAAAAATTTGCCCGCTAACGCTCACCTCTACAGCATCAGCTCCACGGTTTTCCAGAACGACACTAAACTTCACACGCCCCTCAATATCAAGCGGTACGATGTTTACTCTTGGTATATGGCATTTGGTAGTTCCGCTAATGTATAGGTCATGAATCACACCGGTGTAGTTAAAAAAATCCGTTCCTGGTGTCGCTGGTATGATATCCGCTCGGCTTCCCCAAGGCGGATTATCGATTCGAAGCGCAATTGTGTTCGCTTCACCAATCTTCACAAAAGGCGTCAAATCAAGTGCAAAAGGGGTAAAGCCTCCTTCATGATAGCCAACCCACTGCCCATTGACCCAAACGTCAGCTACATAGCTGACCGCGAGCGCATGTAGTGTAACTGCTTTATTTGCCCATGCTGCATCGAGACAGAACGTCCGACGATACCATACGCCGTCTTGATACGTTTCGCTGGAATTGGCTTCCTCTTTCCCGCGAATTTCATTTTCCGGAAAGGGCAGCTGACGCTGCGCCCAAGCAGAATCATCAAAGTCGACTTCGGTACGGCCGCCAGCTTCAAGGAGGGCGTGCTCGAACCACCGATCATTGCGCTCAGACAATGAGAAATCATGATCCGCAGCAAATCTTTCCTTCTTCCACAAACCCTTCAAGTCAAGCTTCAAACGCTGCTGCGCATCAAATGACGGTACAGGAATGCCATTTTGAAACGGGACTGCCACTCCGCTTACCTCGCGCAGTTCCATCGTCGTTTGAATCATGTTCATCTTTTCTTGCTGTACCAAACGAAGATCCATCGGTTTCTCCTCCATTTCACATCTATCATTCCTATTTCGCTGTATCGTTTGCCGTCTCATAATTTCCGTCTGCCGGCTGATACACCCGAACGTACTCCAGCTCGAATGTTTGCGGGAAAACCGTCGTCTCATCTGGATAACCCGGCCAATTGCCGCCAACGGCCAAATTCAGCTGCAAGAAAAACGCACGATCGAAAGGTGCAGGGAATGGCTCATTATCCGTAGCCTCATCCTTGCGCGTAAACCATGTCGTCGTTTGATAAAACTCCTTATCGTCGACGTACCACTTCATCCCGCTTGGCGTCCATTCCAGAGCAAAGTCATGAAACGATTCTGCGAACGTTCCATCTTCCAGACTTACCTTCCCGCCTCGATAAATGTGAGGATTGCCCATATGCAAAGTACCATGCACCTGCTCAGGCTCGTGTCCAAGATACTCCATAATGTCAATCTCGCCGCTGCTTGGCCAGCCGCCGTATTTCTCCATGTCCGTCGGCATCATCCATATGGCAGGCCACATTCCTTTGCCAAGCGGCATCTTAGCCCGGAACTCAAACCGGCCGTACGTCCAGTCCGCATGGCCCTCCGTAATTAATTTCGCAGACGTATACGGCTTGCCTCCATGCTCCTGCTTCAACGCTTTGATGACTAGCTTGCCATCTTCAATATAAGAGTTGGCCGCATCCTCTGTATAAAACTGATCTTCATTATTCCCAAAGCCTGATCCTCCGGTTACATGCTTCCACTTGGTCCGATCGATTTCTTTGCCATCAAACTCATCGTTCCATACGAGCTTCCACCCATTTTTCTGCTGCGGAGCTTCTTTTTTATTACCCATACTGCACCCCATTATTAATAAGATAATTGCTATAAAAACACTCGAAATCTTGAAAAGTCTCTTCACCCAAGCTCCTCCTCTTACTCACCGGTAATACCAGCCCGATCAACGCCTTCTACAAACCAGCGCTGAAGCACAAAGTAGAGAATGAGCAGCGGTGCAATCGTCAGCAGCGTTCCAGCCAGCTTAATCGCTTCATTCAACTGACTGCCAGGAGTGCCCGGCGGGTACACCTTATTGTAGCTGTCTGTAAATTTTTGCAGCTCCAGCGGCAATATGGTCAGCTCGTTTCCGAAATAAAGACCCGCTAAATACGTTTCATTCCAGTACCATACAAACGAGAATAGAAAGACGATAATGATTGCAGGAAGCGCCATAGGAACGGCAACGCGGTAAAAGATTTTCAAGCTGCCCGCTCCATCAATTTCCGCAGCCTCCTCCAGCACATCCGGTATGCTTCTAAAAAACTGATAAAAAATGAGAATAAACAATGCGCTTTTTAGTCCTTGCCCGAGAATGGCCGGATATATAAACGTCTCCAGCGAGCCGAGCAGCCCATATTGCTTAAATAAAAGGTATGTTGGCATCATCGTAATTTGCGGCGGGATAACAAAGGTTACGAGCATAAGCACGAACAATATCTTTTTAAAAGGAAACTCGAATCGAGCAAAGCCATAACCGATAACGCCCGCCGATATCGTTTGCAGCAAGGCTGGAAGGCCTGCCACCCCAATCGTTTGCAAAAGCGTTTTTTCATACTCGAGCACGTTCAGCGCCTTCGAATAGTTCTCGACATACAGCGTTGACGGAATCCACTTGATCATGGAGTTGACCAAATCATCCAAGCTCATGAAGCTGTTCACCAGCATAAATAACATCGGATACAAATAGACAAAGCCGATCGCGATCAGAAGGAGATATACTACAGCCTTGAACACAAATCCGTCGTTTTCTCCCATTCCGAACAACAGCTTACGGACTTTGCTCGCAGCGACTAACGTCTGTCTTTTCCACATGCAGCTCTCCTCCTTATCGTTTCTTCATTCTGAGCAGTCCAGTCCAAATCGCAAGCACGATCATGATAATGATGAAATAAATCCATGCGATCGCGGTTGCGTAACCGAATCCGGTAATGGTGCTGAACATATTGTTTTTGATCAGAATAATAATTTCATTAAGCGCGAACGTCGAAACGTAAACGATCGTATAGATTACATTTACGATCACGAGCGGCATAAGCACTGGCAGCGTCACTTTCCAGAAGGACTCCCATGCCGACGCGCCATCGATGCGAGCCGCTTCATACATGGATCGGTCTACCTTTTGCAGCCCTGCTAGGAAAATAAGAATTTGAACGCCGGAGAACCAGAGAACCATAATAATTTGCTTAAACAAATACAGAATTGGCTCCGCAATAATCGGGCTCAAGCTGTTCTCAATCATCGTGAACATGCCGTACTGCTCTATATTCGGAATGGAGGACGCACCCTGGCTAAGCAGCTCGTTAATGACCGGCCCGCTCGTTATAATGACTGGCAGAAAAAATATCGTCCGAAACATGCCGCGAAATTTGATCTTCTGATTGATTAATAGCGCAATGATCAATGAAAAAACGATAATGATCGGTACGTTCAGCATCATTTCCATAACATAATTCAATATTTTCTCTACAAACACGGGATCAGAGAAAAATGCATAATTGAAATTTTCAAAGCCGATATACTTTGTTTTCACGCCGACAGGTGTAATTTTCACTTGATGGAAGCTAAGAAATAAGGAGTATAGCATCGGATATAAAGTGAAAACAAAAAATCCTACGATCCATGGCGACACAAACGCCAGACCGATAATCGCCTTTCTACGTTTGTTGGTCATTATGATTTTGGCCATCAGCGGTTCACCTCGATTACTTGAAAGCCTTTTGGCGGAACGCTAACGCCTTCCCATTGATAGTCGCGATTCGTGTAATTCACGAGCACTTCGACTCCGTTGTCATAAGAAACCTTAACAATGCCATCGCTTAGACGCTCATGGTTCTGCATCTTCGCACCTATTGTCGGCTTCAGCGCTTCATCTAAAATGCGATAAGTCTCCGTCATCGAATCACGCCAATCCTTATATGCAGACGTGTAAACATCATTCGAATTAGTATGCTTCAGCTTATACGATGTCACATGCGTCAAATAATAGGATGGATAAGAGCCTGTCTCGATCATGCGCAGCAGGCTTGCCTGCGGATTAGCGAAGAAGTTGCTGTAAGGGGCAAAATAATCCTTATAGCCCTTCAGCACCATTTGTACAAATGGCACCGTTTCACTGATATAAATGTATTGCGAAGACTCCATCGGCACGTCTAGCACTTGATCTGCATATTGAAGCATATAATCATTTGGCGCATACATGAGCAAGGATGGAATGGCATCCGACAAGCCTTGCATAGCAGCTTTATATGATTCTGCTGTTTGGCTTCGGCTTGAACGGCTTTTGCCCGCCATCTCGGAGAATAACACAGAGCCCGTCTTATCCACAGCAATTCCGCTTACGTTCTGGCTCAAATATTGCTTTGTATTTTGTTTAACCAGCTTGCTCGTTGCTTCGGCAGATAAGTAATAGATGGTCCCGTATACTTCCTCATAGGTTGGTATCGTCAATATTGACTTATCGATTTTTTTGGCGGCATCCGTCTGCGCAGAGAATCGTTTGGATGCTTCATTGCCTGTCGTAAAGTCGCTGTACAAATGAAGCGGATTTCCGCTTTCCCGAAGCGATGCTGCGAGTCGCTCGAAATCCTTCTTCGAGCCAAGCGCTGACTCATATTTCACGGGCGATGGATTCGTTCCTGAATACCCGCCTTCATTCCAGCCCTTATAAACTACATTCACATTTCCAATGCCATTTTTCTTCATATCTCCGAGCATCTCTTCCAGCTGCGATACAGTCGTCATCGGAATGAGGCGCTTGGCGAACATGCCATTTTCGGTTTCAGCGCCAAGAACATCCATTTGCAGAGGAATGGCAGTGTCTGCTTTCCCTTCATTTCTCACAAGAATCGATTTCCCTTCCAAGTACGCTTGATACGTCTTGGCCATGCCAACATAACTTGCGTCCTTGCCGCTCAAGAACGTATAGCGAATTTGAATATCCTCTGGATTGCGAGCCTTCTCATAGACGATGACACCGCCAAGTGACCGGCTCGTTGGCTGAAGATATGATTCTCTAGATAGAAATTGTGCCGTCGTCCAGTTGTATGGCGTATTGACTCCATTCGGATACGCAACGATTTTGGCATTGTATTGACCATTCTCTACGATGCCGAATAGTCCGTTGCCGCCTTCAGCGTGAACCATTCCGAATACGGGATATTGCACGGTGAGCGGCGGATTTGTGAAAATATCACGGTTAACCGTTTCGATGCCTTCGTTCGTGCCATAAATCTTCGCTTCATACGGGATTTTGAATTTCCCCTTATTGTCTGCGAGCCGGATTAATGCACCTGATCCATCTGGAATGAACATATAACCATCTACTTCACCGGCCTTGGTCGCTCCAAGGAACGGATAAACATATATGGACCCAAGCTTCGTTTTATTTCCCTCAAGAATGCTTTGCTGTGGAATCCGAACCACCAATTGGTCCTCCTCCAGCGATACATGGAGCTCCATTCCAAGCTTCAGATCGTTTAAACGAATAATCGCTTTAAATCCTTTTTCAAGCGACTCGAGGGTTATCGATTTATTCGCTTGAGAGACAAGATCCGTTCGCGTTGCATTCGGCTTGCTCTCCTCGAAATAATCAAGAGACAATCCCGATGCCATAAAATTTTTCCACGATTCATTGGATTCCGTGTCGATGATTTCGGAAGACCACATGTAGCCTGAGCGCTTATCCTTCACTTGAATGGACAAGCTTTGTTCTTTGAGATACAGCTCAAGATGTTCATTCTCCGCCACCTTGCGATAATCGGAGGATAACTTTGACCCTGCCTCTTCATGATCAGGAAACGCGGACTGCAGCTCCGAATCTGGAATCGCACCCGTCTCCCTGCTAGAGCGGCCGTTACCAAAAAACAGGACATATACGATGGCAATGGCTGCAGCTATGATGACGGCGGTTACGACTGGTCTAATCCATTTAGAGTTCCGCACGTATCATCAGCTCCCGTATGACAGAATAAACAAAATCAAATACTTGATCGAGCAGCACATACACAATAAATGCAACTAAGCTCAGAATCAGCATGCCAAATAAGGTGATCAAAATATTGCGAATCGTCTCGCGGACCGTGTAGTCATGGACTTCCTTCACCATAATAAATAGGAGAACCGCACACCACACGACGATGATGTTGCTTGAGAAGGTGTACAGGAACGCGTCATTGTTCGTCAGTACATTCGAGACGATGACGATGATAGGGCTGAACAACAAGTACGGTGCCATAGCATAAATGGTACCTTTGTACACTTCTGAAAATTTGCCCTCGCCTTCATTGATTGTACTCACCAAGTAATTCGCGATAATCCACAGCGCAATCGGCGCAAATACTTTGGCAATCTCCTTCATCAAAATCAAGCTGGAAGGCTCCACGTTGTTGAATATAAAGCCGGTGTAATAAAGTGCAAACACATATTCGGCAAAGAAAAGCACATACAAGAACGTCGCGGACCAAAGGGAAACCTTCCGTTCCTCCTTGATGCCATAAAAGCCTTCAAACGGGCTTTTAATAAATCGGGAAACAAACATTACATGCCGAATAAACGCTGCAGAAAAAACTTGCTCTTTCAACCGAATGACGGAATGAAATACCCCTGTTTTCCGATGCAGCCAGCGAACCAATATCCGCAGCACGAACAAAATAATTCCGACATACAGCACATAAATCAAGTTGTTTTGCAGCCAGCGATTGCGAATTTCCCAGAAGGCATTGGAATACCCTTCCTTATCGTTCGCAATAACATATTCCTCGATCGCTTCTGCATATAATTGCTGCTTGTAGTAGGCATCTGCCAGTCCTTTATGCGCAAGGTCGAACAAGTTGTTTTTGTTCAGCACCTGACTCCACGGCTCACGGCTCTTGACGTAGTGCCCTTCCTTATAAAGCTCAAGCGCGTGATGAACCATACTCGTAAACTCGGTTGGCTTAAAGATTTGAATATTATTTCTTTCCTTGTCGACGACATAAATATTTTCGCCTGCATCTACTGCAATGCCAGCCGCATTAATGAACATGCCGATCCGCGACTTCCCATCATCGGGCGCACCGAACGAGAACAGCAAATTGCCCTCTGTGTCATATTCGAAAATAATGCCGGTTTGACTAATCGTATAAATGTTGCCGCTCTTCGAAATAAATAGATCCGTATACAGCGGATGAAAAGTCATATCCGCAGGCAATAAATTGAAGCCGGAAATATTAAATCGTTTGACAGATCTTCCCTCGTCGCCTTGGGTTATCGTATAAATTAACCCCTTCTGATCAATGTCGATGCTTGTAGCAGAAGGCGGTACATTTTTGAATAACTTCGCTCGCTGTGCATCGGTAAACAAAAATCGCTCCAGCATAATACGAAAGCTCGCTTTGGATTCATTGCTGCCAAAATAGCCAAGAAAATCGCCATTTGAGCTCATCTGCACGACGCCGTTAGTCGATCCCTCGCTTATGATATATACGTTTCCGCGCTTATCGACCGTCACTTTCATCGGCTTAAAGGGATTGTTTTTGCCAAAGAGCGGCGATTCCGGCCTCGCAAAGATTTGCTTTACCGCATGGTCAGCGCCAAATTTAACGACTTGATTCAGTCCGCTGTCCGCTGCGTACACATCGCCTTTATGGTCAACGAATACACCAACCGGCGTCTGCAAAACCTCTTCACCGATGACCCGTATGAATTGCCCCTCGTCATCGAGGACCACGATACGATGATTGTTCGTATCTGCAACATAGATGTGGTTGCGCGCATCGATATAAATATCGGAAGGCCCGGAAAACTCAAGATCTCCTACCTTCTCTATTGAACCTGCTGGATGATATGCATCCTGCGTTCGTACAAATTGCCTGTTATGGTCTTCCGTATAGGTCTTGTAAGGCGCTTCAGCGAGCACCATGGATGAGGAATCAAGCCATAGGAAGACGGCGAGAACAAGCAACAAAACCTTGCCGTTAATGTTCTTCATCGGAGTCTCCTCTATTTCAGTCCTGAATGCGCCATTGTGTTCATCACTTTGCTTTGCAGCAGTATAAAAATGACGAGGTTCGGAACGAACATAAGCAGCGATGCAGCTGCCGACATGCCTTGACCCGCGATGGTGTTGCCGGACCCCGACGCAACCGAGCTCATGAAGAACGATAATGTCTTCAAGCTTTCATCGTTGACATAATAATTTGAAGTCTCGACATTGTTCCATACCGCCTGAAAAGCAAGAATGGCGACTGTAGCAAGCGCGGGCATAATGACAGGTACAATGACCTTCCTGAATACCGTAAATTCACTCGCTCCATCGATAATGGCCGCTTCCTTCAGCTCCTCGGGCACTTGATCAATAAATTGCTTCAGCAGAAACAGCCCAATCGGCATGGCCAGCAGCGGCAAAATATGAGCAAAATAAGTGTCCAGCATTCCGGTCTGATCTACGACCAAGTAACGCGGAATTTGTACCGCGATTGGCACGAACATGAGGGCAAGCGTGTTCACCTCAAACAACACCTTGCGCAGCTTGAATTTCATCTTGGCCATCGCATAGGCAGCCAACGCGCTAATAAATACCGAAAAAAACATGACAGAGATCGTTACGAGCAAGCTGTTGAATATAAAACGGCTGAACGGAATACCTGATGTCGATGTCGTAAAAAACAAATCTCTAAAGTTATCAAATGTCGGCTTCTGTACGAGAAAGCGCGGCGGGAATGCAAACAGCTCATCAATCGGCTTGAATGCATGCGAGATGATAAATATGATCGGCAGCATCATGAAAAACGCCAAAGGAATAAGAATGGCATAAAATTTCAGCTGACTTTTGTGAAACTTGGTCGGATTAACTTTTGTACCTTGATAAGACAAAATTTGCACCCCCTACTCTTTCTCACCGAATAATTTCCACGAAAGCTTAGACAGCATATAAACCCCGATCAGCAGCACAACAGAAATCGCGCTCGCATACCCCATCTCATAGCGAATGAGGCCATAATCAGCAATATGGTTGACGATCAACTGCCCTGAGTTTTGCGGCGTTGGGTTGCCGCCTGATAACTGAACACCAATCTCACCGGCTTGGAACGTTGTTACAACCGCCATGACCGCGCCAAACAGCATCTGCGGCCTCATCGAAGGAATCGTAATATAAATAATTTCTTGAAAACGATTCTGGATTCCATCGATATAACCCGCTTCGTATATCGTTTGATCAATGTTCAGAACACCTGCAAGCATGGCTAGGAAACCAACTCCCATGCTGCTCCATAATGACACAACAATCATGATCGTCATCAAATATTCCGGTGACTGCAGCCACTGTATAGGGGCGTTGATCAGCCCTAAATTAAGCAGCAAGGAGTTAATATATCCCGCTTGATCGCCGCTGAATATAATCGTCCATACGACCGACATCGCTACTCCCATTGTCATCGAAGGAGAATAAATAATAAGGGCAAGAATGGTGCGCGGCTTGCTCGGAACTTGTGCCAGCATCCAAGCAAGCAGAAATGAAATGACATAGCCGCCCGGTCCTACGATCAAAGCAAACTTTATCGTGTTGGGCAGAACATTTTGCATAAAGATTTCATCGTGCGTAAGCAGATCGATATAGTTTTTGAAGCMGATCCACTCCGGCGCCTCTACCGTATTGAAATAAGTAAGGGAGAGGCCTACCGCTACCACTACCGGGATAATAATAAACGTGCCGAACATCAAAAGATAAGGCGTCAGAAATAGGTAAGCCTCATTAAATCTGCGTGTCTTCATTTTCGCTCAACCCACTTGTCTATCGATGATATGGTCGGAACCGGATACGGCCTGATCATTTTGCCATTCGCATAATAGCCGAACTCTTCCATCTTCCGCATGATTTCACGATTAGTCCGTACTACAGCATCATCAATGGCCGTTCGCGGATTATCCCCGTTAAAGACAACCCTGTTCCAAACATTGCTAATTTCCCGCTCGACCATATAAGCGCCTGGCACGCGAGAAGGTTCTCTCACCCATTTGAACTGCTCGGAAATAACCTCTTTGTCTTCCTCTGGCCATGGTACCTGCTCGAGCGCTTCCAGATTGGCCGTGTTCCACATGAATGTCATGCCATAGGTAGTCTGCATGAGATTGGCAAATTCGACCTGAACCGATGTTGACAACCACCAATCGAGGAACTTCCAAGATTCCTCTGCATAGTCGGTGCCTTTAAAAATCATTCCCGTCTGTCCGCCTGTCGGCGCCCATCTTGCTACCGTTCCGTCCGGCTTCTCCACGCCTGGATGCAGCGCGATCTTCCATGTGTTGGCGATTTCCGGTGCAGCCGCCTTCAATTGAATGTACGTATTGAAATCAGATATCCCTACCGGCATCGTGCCGTAACGGAAATGGTGATAGAAATTCGGTACGTCCTGCGGCAAGTTGTAGATAGTAAACAAGTCGGTCATAAACTTCATGCCCTCAAGCGCTTGCTCACTGTCGATTGCGGTGTTCATCCCGCTCTCATCAAACAATTCTCCGTCGAATTGATAAATAAACGGCGTCGTTGCATTAAAGGGCTTGAAGCCCTTGTACTGGGCAAGCGGCTCATAGAAGTTCATGCCAAGCCGCTGCAGCTCAGGCAGCATCTCAACCACGTCCTGCCACGTATCCGGCGGCGACAGCTTCAGCGAATCCAAAATATCCTGGCGGTAAAATAGCACCCAGAAATTTTGCGTTTCCGGCAATGCATATACGCCTTCCTCGAACGAAAATGGAATAATCGCACCTTTGGAGAACCGCTTGATGCTCTCCTCGTAACCAGCGAATTGCCGCAAATCCATAGCCGCATTCCGAATGGCCAGTTCATAGGGAATCCAGTTGCTCACTCCAAGAGCAACATCCGGCTGACGATTGGATGCGTTAGCCAGAACGAGCTTATTCTCGTCCGGCATAATGGACAGCTTAACGGCAATGCCCGATTCCGGCGTAAACTGCTCATCGATCATCTTCTGCATGAGCTCAACGAAAGGTCTTGGGCGATTGACCCAAACCTCCAGCTCACCATTTATTTTGTTTGAGCTTGAATAGGATTGTTTCGTAAAGGATAAGAAAAAGCGTTTAACCGTTTCCCCTGACTTTTTGAAAAAACCTGCATTTGGAGATGGCAGCTTGCCATCCTGAGAAACATAAATCCGGTCAAGTGCAAGCGGCGACTCCGAAATGCTCTGCAAAAGCGTACCTAGCAATTGAGAAGCTGACGCCGACCCTTCAGAAAACAGATTTAGGCGATTGGGCAATTCGTTGGGGTCTTTCGCAAGGGATCTCAATTGCTTCGATGCCAGCTTCAAATTGACAATTTCGCCGATTTCCTTCACCTTCGGGTTAAGCAGGCTAATCTCTTCAAAGCGTTGATCAAGATCATCCGCCCAGCCAGAGAGCTGTTTATCTAGTTCCGGCATGTATTCAAGTAGATTCCAATCTCTATACAAATCTAGTTTATTTCCTGTCAGCTTCTTGATTTCCAGCGTCATGCGGCTGATCTCTCTCATTTTGGTGAAGATATCCTCTGCTAGAGGACGCATATGAGATAAATTCACTGTCATGCTAAGCGTATGCTTGCCCTTCGTCATATAAAATTGATAAGGCTTATCCTCACTGCCAAGCGTCTCATTCCGCCATTTTTTCGTATAATGAAAAGCATAATTGTCCACCTCGCGGAATGGAACTACGCCATCGAGCTCAATTCGGCGAAACACGGGCAAATCATATTGAGTACTTTGCAAGTATTTCAAAGCAATTTGATAGTACCCATCCTTGGGAACCTCCAGCTCCCATGTTAACGATTGACCGCCTTCTTCATAGGAACCCGCATCGATCATATTGAGCAGCAGCTTGTTCGTTTCGTAGGGCGTCACCTTGCTATCGCGTGACGAGGCTGCTCTGATGGAGGAATCGTTTTTATATAGCATTTGCTCCGCTTCGGTTATGAGCAGAGTGTCGATACGCTCAGCACCCGTTTCTTCTGCTGGGAAGCTCTTTAAATACTTTTCATATGTTTGTATTTGGGCAGGGGCTTCTACTCTTACATCGCCAAGCAGCAACTCTCCCCTGGTATTGACTAACGTAACGGTGTTCAAGCCTTCTTTTAATTGAAACTTTAAAGGCTCCATATGAAAATAACTAGAATCCATGGCATATACCGTCTGCCATAACTTCACTTTCTGGGAACGCGGCAGCAGCTCGTTGCCATAACGATCCCACTTTTCTGCAAGAGGTTTGTTCTCCCATCTGCTAGGAAACAAAATATGACGGCTTTCATAGAACTGGTATTGTCCATTGATTTGCAAATAACCCTCTGTGGGCAAAATGCTGTCATCCAGCATGTAATAGTCAAACGCTAGCTGATATAACCCCGTTTTTTCAACATGAATGTCGAACGTAATCTTTGCGTCTTTATTCCAACGAAGTGTCTCCTGACCGTAATTGAAGCTATCCTGTAGAGAGACTAGTAATGCTGCGTTTTCCACATTTTTGGCAGGTGAAACGATGATGTTTGCGTTTGGAATGATAGGAACCTCAGACCACTCTTTTAGCTTTTCTGAATAGGTCTTCTCTAGCAGATTAAGCGCATCCGCTGAGCCTTCTGCCTTGGGCGCTGCCGCTTGCTCCGATTCAGCTTGTACTAACGATCCCGGGAGTCCGCTAGCAAGAAGAGCTGCAATCATCAAGCATATCAGTAAAATTTGATAAGTTTTTTTCATGGTCTCTTCCCTGCCTATGCTTCATTAATGCCGCAGATGCGAAAGATCATATAGCTTCTTCCGCATCTACGGTCAATCAGTATTATTGACTTAATCTTTGCAGCGCTTGACCTACGAACTCATTTGCTTTGTCTTCCATTTCTTTCGCTTTATCAGCAGGCTTCAATTCACCGTTTGCGAACTTCTCATATATTTTTTGTTCATCGGATGCCCAAGCACTGAATTCTCTCCAGCCCGGAAGAACCTTGTTATAATCTGGAACTGCATCGCCGAGCAATCCAATGGCTGCTTTCGCACCGTCTAGTTTCAGCTCGCCCGTCAGCTTCTCCCATACCTCAGGGAAATCAGCAACTGGGAATTTATCGATATTGATGTTCAATTCCTTGTTCAGCTCAAGACGCTTCAGCCAGCCGTCCTTGCTCCATGACATAAATTTCATCAGCTCATAAGCAGCTTCTGGATGTTTGGTTGTGGAGGATACACCGATATAGTCAAGGACTACAGGCATCTTTTGTCCCGCATTGCCAGCTGGGTATGGATAGAAATCTACGACGCCAGCTCCCGACTTTTCCATTTCCGGCGGCAAGGAATTCATATTCCAAGAACCGTCAATTCCGAGTGCGACATGCCCTTTCTGCAGCGGCCAAGCTCCTTCTTCGCCGAATACTTTTGTTTTTTCTTCGCCAGTCATTTTTTCTTCCACTTTCAACCTGCGAAGCTCAAGCTGTTGGTTGTAGCCATCGATCCACTGCTGATTCGTGAAATGGAATTTCTCACCGTCAAATGTGTTATAGCCTAGCGCACTATTATTCGCCATTGGCCAGTGTTCATTGAAAGATAGATTGCCCCACGGGCCTGAAATCCCATAAATATGTTCCGAAGGCTTGGATACCTTCTTGGCGATGTCGATCATCTCTGTAATGGTCCAATTATATCCAGGAAGCGGAATGTTGTTTTTCTCAAGCAGCGTTTTATTCACATAGACACCCATAATAAACTGGAAAGTAGGCGATGCTAGGCGCTTGCCGCCATAAACCGCTTGCTTCGCAATATTCGGATAAATAGCCTGCGTTTCCTCATCTTGATCCCAATATGGTGACAGATCGAGCAGCCATTCGTTCTCTACGCCTACAGGTACACTTTCTACCCAGAACACGTCAGGCAATTTGCTCGCGCTGGCTGCTGCAGTCAAAGCATCTGTCCAAGGCCAGTTGATCGTTTCGTCTTTCTCTACTGTAATATTCGGATATTTTGCCATGAAGGCTTTCATCATTTCGCCTTCCATCTTCGGGTCTTCCCAGCTTGCAAACTTTAATGTAATTTTCTCTGTTTGCCATGATGGCGTCTCTTCTGCCTTGGTATTGTCCTCTGTCGGCTTATTCGTAGCAGTAGAAGTAGATCCTTCATTTGTTTTGTTGTTTCCGCCCGAACAGGCAGCTAATACGGTGACGAATAACGACAATACCAGTAATAATGAAAATATTTTCTTACTGTTCATTTCACTATCCCCTTTTTTTCAAATGATATATGGATACACTTGCATGTACCTAAGGTTAGGCATTACTTTTTGAAAACGATTTCATAAATGGTTGCTGTCGCATACGAGAACATGGAAGTCGTGTCTCTAGTATGCAAAGCGGCTATATTTTAAAATGGTATCGATTTCATTTTGTGAAAAAGAGATATTCATAATCTGAAATTATGATTGCACTCTTTTATAATTAGAAGAAGCACGAATGCACAGCTGAGAATCAACAACAACAATACGCTCATCGTCCTCCGCCATCTCACCCTTAATTTTCTTGATAAGCATTTCCGCAGCAGCATAGCCCATTTCAATCTTCAATTGATTAACCGTGCTAAGCTGAGGTACCAAATATCTCGAAACTCTTTCATTGTCTACGCCAAAAACAGCTAGATCCTGAGGGATTCTTACATTCGCTTCTCTGCACGCGGCATAAATGCCTAATGCCATCTCATCATTGGCAGAAAAAACAGCTGTGAACTTCTGCCCTGCATCCCAAAGGCGCTTTAAAGCTGAGTATCCGCCTTTTTTGTTGAAATCGCCATTTTCCACAAGCTCTGGCCGGAAAGGAATGCCGTGTTTTTCTAATCCTTTGATATAGCCTTCCAGACGATCCAAGCTATCGATAGCATCATTATAGCCGCTTATGAATGCTATATCTTTGTGCCCCTGCTCGATGAGATGCTCAACCACGTGCATGGCAACCTCTGTCGTATTCGTTTGGACGTTATAAATTCTGGAATCCAGAATGCTGCGTCCAATAGATCCTATAACATATCCTCTGTCGAGCAGCTCCATAACCGTCTCTTTCGGCAGTAACGACTCAATTAGGATCATGCCGTCAACCGTTCTGTTCGTTAACATTTGAAGATATCCGAGCTCAATTTCTCTGCTGTTTTGGGTGTCGCAGATAATGACTTTAAATTTCTCCAAATGCGCCTTGTTCTGAATTCCTTTTACTAAATTAGAGTAATAGGCAACCATAATATCAGGCACAATTATTCCAATAGTAAACGTTTTTTGCTGGCGTAGATTTTTGGCTGCAGCATTGGGAACGTAGTTCATCTGCTCAATAACCATGAGAACCTTTTCCCTCGTTTTGTTCTTAACGAGCGGGTTATTGTTTAACACGCGCGAGACAGTAGTCGGTGATACCTTTGCCGCTTTAGCTACATCAACGATATTAACATCCATAAGATTCGACCTTTGCTATAAATTTTGTCAGATATAAACAAATAAAGCGCTATCAAGTTGATATTTAATAATATAGCAAAAAATGAAATCGATTTCAATAGTTATTTTGAGCAATATTTCCAGTGTTTCCATATCCGCCATTGCCATAAGAAAAGGTGATCCACACCGCATTTTACGGATAGAATCACCTTTAACTTTTTTAACGGATAAACTTAAATGATTTACTACCTGCCTAGAAAACGCCAGAAGTTTTGATTCAGCATATCATCCAGATCCCGCTTGATCTCCTCTTCCGTCACCGTCCATCCACTATGATGCAGCTTCTCGTATTTCGCTGCAAGAACATTGCCAATGATTTTTCTGGAATGCTCCCATTTGTAAATCAATTGCTCAAACACACGGCAATCGGAGTGCTGAGGAATCATCGAAGTGCCTAGAAGCTCTATGCGGAAACGTGTCATTTCCTCAACCATCGATTCAATATGCAGAAACCACCAGCAGCCAAATATCATCAGATTCCGGAACTTACGGGCAAGCACCGTTAATTCATGTTGATTTTCTCTTGCCAGCATCGTGATGAGAAACTTCTGCTCGGGGTAACGGCGGCATAAAGCTTCCACTGCAGATACATCAGACAGCATGCTCATATCGCCTGCTAATCTGAGTGATGGGTTCACCCGTCTGCGAACGCCAATCATTAACGCAAACGGAATACTTTTTGCTTGGCATACAGGGATCATAACCTCATCAATCATCTTGCTTCGATGATCATCGGCTGGATATTCAAAATCACCAGGCATCGACACAGCAAGATAAAGCGCATCCATCCGAGTAATCCATTCCGAGAGAAAACGTCTTGTTTCTGCCTTTGTCCGCTCAGACCATTCTGCTTGTACATCATAACCAAGATTTTGCAGCTCTTTCACCGCATGATCCCAATCATTAAGAAGCGCATCAACTCGCAGCGCCGCATAGAAACGGGCATCCGTTTTTCCTTTTCCTGACAACCAAACGGGACGTTCAACAGGATCAAACGGATCGTTCGTCATGACGATTTTCTCAATTCCAGCGATTTGCATGACCGTATCTACCTGCTGTTCTACCGTACGCTTCGCAAGTGCTTGCCGGTAATCGTCCAGATTGCGTGAGGATACATCGAAACCAAGACGTTTAAGAATCGTAATAAATCCGCTTGCAGCTTCGCTTACAGGAGAATGATCAATGAACAGCTGCTTCCATATCCAGTCCGCCTGCTCGCGCTTTGTCATCGACCAGAATTGGCTGTACTCCTCCTCTGACCATCTGAACGACTCTGAAATTAAGTAATGATAAGTTAACAGCTCATCAATGCCCCATAAAAGCAGTTCCCCAAATTCAGGAGCATATAGATGCGTATGCATATCCGTAACAGGCGTGCTCATAGCTAAACGATCAACCGTCGCTTTAATATCTGCTAGGCTTGCAATGGTTTGAGTACTCATTTTCTTTTCCCCTCTCTTATTGGTTTCAACCGTTTCCCCCAAAGCTTTATGCGCCTTATGTGTTCAAATGCAGTCGTTGTTATCCGTTCCCTTTAGCTGTAAACGCGGTCATGTCATATCGTCATCGCACCAAATCCGCCATCCACGCGGAGGAATGAGCCGGTAACAAATGAAGACGCTTTGGATGAAGCCAAATAAACAACCGCGCCCTTCAGCTCATCCGGGTTTCCGAAACGATTCATTGGCGTATGCTGCATAATCGACTCTACTCTTTCGGGTGAAAGTATTTTTTTGTTCTGCTCCGCCGGGAAAAAACCTGGAATAATAGCGTTAACTCTTACGCGGTCTGGCGCAAATTCGCGTGCTAAAAATTGCGTGATGCTGTTAACTCCTGCCTTCGATGCTGAGTAAGTAAACACGCGAGAGAGCGGTGGTGATGAGGAAACAGAAGAGATATTGATAATGGAGCCGCCGCTGCCCTGTTCAATCATTTGTTTACCGAACACTTGGCAAGCCAGCACGACACTCTTTAAATTGACGTCCATAATTCGATCCCATTCATCCATCTCCAAATCAAAAAAAGGTGTGGGGCTGTTTGTTCCTGAAGCATTTACAAGGGCCTCCCCATTGCAGAATATCGTTCAGCACCGCTTCTAGTTCATCTTTTTTTGTTGCATCTGCTTGCAAAGAGATCGCCGTTCCGCCGCTGCTATTTATTTGATTGCATACTAATTTTGCTTTCTCCATATCGCGGCCAACGATGGCTACTTTTGATCCTGCTTCAGCCAGTGCAGAAGCCATGGCACTGCCAAGAACACCATTTCCACCGATTACAACGGATACGGTATCTGTTAAATTAAACATGAGAAAACCACCTTATAATCAAAATAACAACGTTGTTATTTTTCATAATATCGCAATAAACCCATACTGTCTACACCAATTATACCGCTTTCATTTGCATAATAATTGGACTATGATAGGATGTATGACTTATGATAATAGTCGTTAAAGTTCCTTTCGGAGGGAAGCTATGGTAACCATCAAAGATATCGCAGAGCGTGCAGGCGTCAGCTTTTCTACAGTATCCAAGGCACTTAGAGACAGCCCGCTCGTACAAAATAAAACGAAACAGCATATCCTTTCCATCGCCAAAGACATGGGTTATCAACCCAATATTGCTGCTCGAAGTCTCGTCTCGAGAAAAAGCGGCGCGATTGGCATCGTATGGCCATCAATAGAACGTGCAGCCCTATCATCCCTTCTTACACAGCTTAATGAGGAGCTCGAGAAATACGGCTATATCACGTTGCTGTCTATTAGCAACATCGAATCAGCGATCGAAACTTTTCGCCGCTATCAAGTGGATGCCATACTCGCCTTTGGAGACAGGGATAATAAACCTAATCCAATCGACTCCAGCGCCATGCAAATCCCAATTCTCACCTATGGTGCCGCTGACTATACGCCCTATTCCGCAGTCGATGTTAACCGTGGTCAAGCCATTCGGCTAGCGGTTCGTCACTTGGCAAATTTAGGTCATAAAGAAATAGCATACATCGGGGAACCGAAGTCGCATGACCCGCTGCAAGCTGTAAAAATCGAAGCCTTTCAAGAAGAGATTAGACATCATGGGCTGAGTTTAACAGATGATTCCATTCTCCAAATGAACGGTTTAGAATTTCACGATGGTTATATTGCTGCACGAATGATGATGGATCGTCCTCTTCGACCAACAGCTGTCATAAGCGGCGGTATCGATCTAACTCGCGGCATCCTTCGCGCCGTCAGTGAACTCGGCCTCTCCGTCCCTCATGATGTTTCTGTCGTTAGTTACGACAATCTTCCGCAGATGGAGAATCTTGAGGTTCCAATGACCGTCGTAGGTGTTGCCCTCTCCTCCATCGCAGCGGCAATAGCCAAAACTATTCTTGAACTTATCGATGCTCCAAACATGATTAAGACGGTCCACTTGGAACCCGAACTTGTCATCCGCTCAACTACTTCTAAACGGTTTTTAAATGGTGAATAGGGCTATCCCATAAAGTAGATAACACTACTTGAGGATAGCCCTATTGTTTGAATATGTATAAACTTTTTCCTCATTACTGGGCTTAGCGTAACACCGGCAAGCTTCTTATCGCTTTTGCTACAATTTTTTTCGTTTCCTTCGCCTTTGAGCGCTCCAACCAGTCATTACAAATAGCTCTTACCCACTCAGGATTAGTTTTGCTAGCGTCATTCATCCAGTTGCCTACTGAATCCTGAACATATTTGGCTACATCGCTGTTCACAGCTTCTAATAGAGAAAGAGCCATAGCAGGATCTTCTTTCAGCTCAGCAATATGTTTAGCCCATACGCCTCGCGGTCGAGTGGATTCAATGGCAAATCTTCTAATATTCGCATCATGATCACGCACCCAATCTTCGAGTAAATGAAGTGCTCCCACTAAATCATTGGAGATGGATTCCCTTAGAGCCATCCAAGCAATTTCGCGAACGCCAAAATGGTGATCTGCCGCAAAAGGACGAATCGATGCAAGCTTCTCTACTAAACTTAAACGTTGATCCACTCCGATAATAAAAGCAGCCCAGCAGCGAACACTGTCTGATGGATGAGCAGCTAATTTGTCGTAAAGTTTAGACTGCTCTTCTTCTGCTAGTCGAGCGAATAAGCTAAGCCATTCCTTTGCGATAGCAGGTATGATTTTCATAATTTTTTTCTCGTTCAAATGTTTCAGCCTATCCAGAATGGGATCGGATTCTTGATCCAAACCAAGCTCGTTTAGTACATTTTGCAGCAGTACAATATGATCGACAACGAGCCATTCCGTCAAATTGACCGTCTCCAGTTTCCCCATATGAATCAGTTCTATCACTTCATTTGGAATATCGCTCAACTTTCTTGCACCTTTGCGGTATAAAATGGAGTCAGAAATGACCATCGCTTTCTCATTATTCATAACACGGTTCCCTCGCTTATACGACATTTAAAATTGGAAGTACGCCAATCATACTTCTTATTTATAAGCGAAGATGTAATCTAGTTTACAACCCTTTCTACATAACCTAGCTTAGCAACAACATTTTTTTATGGATGTAGATGGTTTTAAAACCTGTCTTAATGTGTTTTTGTTCCGAAAGCTCTTGTAAGGCTACCGTTACCGCTTCTCTTGTCGCTCCAACCAGATTTGCAATTTCTTGATGTGAAAGAGGAAAATCAATTTTGCAATACTCATCCCTATCCATGCTCGTAATTCCAAATTGCTCAGAAAGCTTCATGAGAACATGCAAAATTTTATCATGAAGACCTCCTAGAGCTAAATTTTGTGTTAATCGACTCATCGCACTAATTCGATCACTTAATACCTGTAATAAGTTCATCATGAAGCGTGGCCGCTGCATTAAAAAATTTTCAAACCTATCTTTACTCATCAAACAAATATGGCTTTCTTCAATCGTTTCAATATAGTGATCCCGCGTACCAAATGAAATGATATTCATCTCGCCAAATACATTTCCTTCACCCAATATATCCGAAGTAAATTGCTTGCCTTCCTCACTCAGCTTATATAAACGAACCTTTCCCTTTTTCACAAAATAAAGCCCTTCTGAAAAAGATTCCGGTGTTTGAATAAATGTCTTTTTCGGGATAACGGTAATAGAGGTCATTTCATCCATCTCTATCAAGTCTTCTATTGTGAGTGAATGAAGCAAATTGAATTGCGATAAATATTGAATGTTATCCATTTCTCCTCCAGTTCGTTAAACAAGATGAAAAAATAAAGATTTTAAGACAGCTTCTTTTTCACAAAATGACCAATATGGTCGATAGCCTGCTGCGCTTCCGGAAGCATGTAGGCGAGAAAATGAAATACACTCCACATCTGATCCCATACTTCCAGCGTAACAGCGACACCTGCTGCTCTTGCTTGATCCGTAAACCGTGTAGAATCACTTAACAGAACTTCATGATCGCCTATTTGGATAAACAAATCGGGCAGCCCGCTCAAATTCATTCTAAGGGGGGATAAGAGCAGGATATCATCCGTACTGTTGCCTAAATATGTGTTCAATATCCTGCGATTGCCCTCCAAGCTCCCTGTAGGATCAAGCTCCGATCGAGTCATGTAGGATTCACCATCCAGATGAACTAGATCCGTATGCGGGGAGATGAGAAAAGCACCAGCTGGAAGCATCTCTCCTTGATCTCGAAGTGAAAGCAAGGTCATAAGCGCAAGGCTTCCGCCTACCGAATCTCCGCCAAATAGCATATTAGCAGCGGAATAACCGTTTTCAAACAACCAACGATAGGCAGTAAGGCAATCCTCGTTTGCAGCTGGATACGAATGCTCCGGTGCAAGTCTATATTCAATGACAAGCACTTTCACCCCACTGGATTTCGCTATTCTTGCTGTCAAATCACGATAGAATGCACAAGTGCCTGCTATAAAACCACCGCCATGGAAGTAAAGAATGACCTTCTTCACATCTACAGTTAAATTGGCAGGAGTAATCCATTCACCATATAGGTTTCCGATTACTACCTCTTGGACAATAATATCCGTATTCATTTGCATTGCAGCTGCGGTATTGTTCATTTCATTTCGTATTTTCTCCACTGGCATTTCACTAAAATTGCTCGTTTGTTTTAAAAAATGTTTAATCGCTGTAAGCTGTTCGATACTCGTTTTTTCCATGTAATACTCCTCCTACAGGCTTAATAACGTAAGTTTACAGCCTGTAGCATAGTACAACGTCAAGCTAAGATTCCATGTGAAGGATGTGAAGTGTTTGCTGCGTTTCCGGGTGCTTTTCTTCTGCTTGCAGATTTGTTTTCAAGCTTGCGAGCATTGCTAATGTTTGTTCTTGCCGTTCCATATCTAAACGGATTTTATCCATTTTTTTATCGATCACAGTCAAAAAATCAGCGAGACTAATTTGACTGCTGCTAGACTTTGTTAATGCTTTTTTGATTTCTTTTAACGTAAAACCACAAGCCTTAGCATTTTTTATAAACGTAAGATGACTTAATACTTCCTCAGAGTACATCCGATAACCTGATTCAGAACGCATCGGCGCCGGAATTAGACCATGATTCTCATAGTATCTTAACGTTTCGATATTCACATTCGCCATTTTTGCAATTTGCCCTCGCAAATAACCGGTCATTTCAATCCCCCTCTTATGTTGGTTGAAAGATTATTCTGAAGAGACACACAGGCTGATCATAGGTCTTAACGTTTAATTAGAAAATAGCATTGTAGTTATGCCCAAACGAAAATGCTATAATATACTAATTATGGAACGAAAAAGTAAACAACTGAACAAATTTCAAAATCGATAAAGGATCAACCATGAACAAAAAAACTCGTAAACAAAAATTAAAAGTCATAATGAAAATCGTAGTGTCCGTTGTCGTTCTTTTATTAATAGGAGGAATGTGGCAATACAATATGATGAATAAAGAATCACAAATGTTTTTGCCGCAAGGAAAACGATATACAATAAACTCGCATGACATGCACGTATACAGTGTTGGAACTGCTGGTAGCCGAACCATTGTTTTTGTTGCTGGGTCTGGTACGCCTAATGCTTTTACCGATTTTTACTACTTACAAAACGAACTGCAACAATATGCGAGAACCGTAAGTTTTGACCATGCTGGTTTTGGTTGGAGCGAGCAAACACATATCCCAAGAACGATTGATACATTAGTTGATGAACTGCATGAATTGCTTAAAAAATCAAATGAAACCGCGCCCTATGTTTTAATTGGACACTCGCTCGCATCATTAGAGGTGCTTCGTTTTGCACAACGATACCCTGATGAAGTTGAGCAAATCATTTTATTAGATGGCGGCAGCCCTGAATATTATGCAAATGCTGGGGAGTTGCAGCCCTATTTGATAAATCGCTTTATGGCAGGTCTGCGTGTAACTGGAATAGCTAGAGCTTTAGGAAATATAGGCATTTTACTTCCATTTACCGCTGAGAACATACGTAATCAACGGCTCCCAATCGAATGGAAAGCCATTGATTTATCCATGTATTATAATCATATTGGAGAGTCCAATAATTTGAGTGTCATAAAAAATATGAATGAGAATGCTCGTGCTGTATTAGATGGCGGTTACTTAAAAGACACTCCGCTGCTTATTTTATCTTCAGATAGCGGACACGAGTGGGCGAAAGTGCAGCGACAGCTTTTACAATGGTCCAGCCTTAGTAAGCAAGAAACTATTTCTGATTCTGAGCATTACATTCATTGGTCCAATAGAGAAGAATTATTGCAAAAAATAGTGAACACAATTAATAATAATTAAAGCTAATTTTTAAAATATGGCATTCATACTAGAAAGCATCTTCAACTATTTCTCGGGAAATGAATTATCCAAAGCTTCCTTATATTTATTCTCTTTGTAGCCAATAACCTCAGACATGACATCACTTATACTTTTGCCTTGTTCTCTCATCTCGTCTACATAAAAGTCCGCTTTTATTCTGCCCTTATGAACAATAATGGCACGGTCGATAACATGCTCAATTTCTTCTATTAAATGTGTCGTGAGCAGGATCGTCTCATCGCCTTTTAAATTGGAAACCATCAGCTTTAAAAAATCCTTTCTAGTGAACATATCTTTGCCCTGAAAAGGTTCGTCCATCAGCATATATTTTGCGTCCTTAGCAAACCCCGCACAAATTTCAAGCTTCAGCTTTTGCCCTTTGGAGAATGTTTTGATTTTTTGCTGCGGTTCAAGCTCATAGAAGCTGATCAGCTTGTCAAAATGTTTTCTATTGAATCTAGGGAAAAAGCCAGCCAAAAACTCTGCATACTGAACGGGTGTCAGATCAGGAAGGAAGCTGCCTTCCTCTGTAATCAATGCAATGTTGTCATATTGCTCCGTTACTGGTCTGCCTTCTACTGTTATGGTACCATTCTGAATTTCTCCGATTCCCATAATCGCCTTCAGCAATGTTGTTTTTCCGCTGCCGTTACCGCCAAGAATACCAACGATTTCACCTTTGTTTATCGTTAAGCTATCCACGTATAAGTACTCACTGCTTCCAGGATAGCGCTTTTCCACATATTTCAGCTCGATCATCCATGCCCCTCCTGCCTGCAAACCTTTTATTCAATCTTGAGGTTATCGTAATACCTATACTCTGATTGGCTGTATCCAAACCCGCCTGGCAGCGGCGATAGATTCATCGCTCTAATATTATCGTCATTCAGATCAGTCATAAGCTCGCCTTTGTAGAGCAATGTAGAGGCTTGATACACATAAATCATAAATCGTTTAGGAAGCACAATATCATATTGAAGCTGACTTTCATCTTTAGGCTTGCTTCTCATTGTTTTGACGACATATAACTTATCGTTACGATAGCTCATCGCGAGCATACCGCTGAAATTGTCCTCTTCTCCGTCCGCAAAGCTTTCTTTTATCGTTTCGTTTAATTTCATTTCACTCGATAAATGAAAGCTAAACATTGTTTTATTATTATTGGCAACAGCATCCTCTGCTGAAGAGGATCGGCTAAAACTCAGATTTAGCGTGTTCTGATCGTGATCGCTAAATGCTTCATAGTTTTCATAATAGGTATCCCCGCTCGGATTATTGAAAGAGCTCGCTCGATCCCGTCCTGCCAAGTAAAAATGAGGAACTATTGTCTCACCTAATTGCTTCCCGCTGATACTGTCATATGCACGAGTAATAAGCTGGTTATCTTCAACTGTAATTAATGCCAAGCTGCTGCCAACGGCTTCTAATCCAAGAATTTCAATGCTTGAATTTGGATTGTCTTTGTTTTTATCCAGGCTGAAGGTTGCCACGGTACGCGGCTTCAGGCCTGTGTCTCCGGTTATGCCTCGATAACCCCAATTATCTGAAAACTTTAACTCATAGATTCCGTTCTCTCCTATGTAATGCGTTGTCGTTGGCAATGTAAAATATACGTTATCGCCAATTTTGGCAAGTCCATATTCGAGAGCATTCGTATAAGTGACGCTATTATCCTTCTGATCCGCTCTATTATAATGAACAGGCGGGTTAACCGTTGCCGTACCGATAGGAATGGGAATCGTGTTCCTTCGATCACGAGCAACGATTTCAAAAAGCGGTCCAGTATTCGAAATATCATATTCAATGCCATTCATTATTTTAGCATTTCCCGGAATAAATCGTTTTGGGGTTTGCTGCTGCATCTGCTCAAATAACACGGTACTCGTTTTCACTTGACCTTTCTCAATACGGAAGCTAGTGCGATGGCTCCCATCCTTCAGCTCTCCACTTATGACTGCATCCTCAATTGCTTGACGTGAACCCTGCAAATCTTTTAAATAAAATGTCCCTTGATCCTTCTTCGCGTAGATACTGCCGGACATTATCCCTATGACAGCTATCGCTGCAATTAGAGCAACAAGAACTGCATGATTTTTCAGCTTTTTCATAGCGATCCCATCCCTTTCTTAAGCGATAGCTGCTTTTTTTATTAGCTTGATGCTGTGCCATATGAATAATCCACTTAAAATAAGCATAATTGAACTGCTAATATACAAATGACTTGGTGCTGCATAAGAATAGGATTCACTCATTCGATAGCTCAGCACTTTAATTCCCACTATAACCGCGGCTCCAATAGCGACTAAACCCCAGTACCTTTTGCTTCGTTCGCATAAAGCCCCGTAATATAGAGCTGTTGTAATCATAAATAAAATACTTGCTGATGATATGATTCTGCTTAGGTTTAATGGCATGATGATTCGAAAAAAATCAGAACGGATAACAGCTAAAAAAAGTCCATTTGTCATCGAAAAGCGGCCTTCACCATAGCTCGCAAACTTCGCCGATACCACATCGTATCCAAGCTTTATGCTAATTAGCTGCGACCCGAGCAGCATGAGCAAGCAAATGACAAAAACAACGATTTTGCTAAAATAAATCGATTCACGCCTTACAGGCAGTGATAAAAACATGTATATACTTTTACTGCCCCAATAACCTGCATAAATCGTCTTCAAGAAAAATCCGCATGCTGCTGCTATGCATAGGAGGAATACGATGATGCAGCCTGAAGAGGCATAAATATGTTCATAGCGCTCGTGAACGGTATATTCACCATAGTCTTTGACAAACATGTGGAGCAGATAAAGAGGGATAACGATTACAGCTGTGCAAAGCAACATTATCGCTTTCAACCAGGTTGAAAATTCATATTGCAGCAGTCGATAAAAGGTTCTCATAATACCACCTCAATTGTATTATAGTAGTAGTACAGATACGCCAAAAAAAACTATTCCCAACGCTCGCTAATGAGGGAAATGACTTGTTGGAACGACAAATGAATCTCCTTAGCGGAGCCAATAAACGCTTTCACTAACTCATCCGTCAGCTCAGCTTCAATTTGCTTTAAGATCGCCTCATCTACATAAATGACACTGCCGAGCGTACTGCTCGTGCGAACATATCCTTCGTCCTCCATAAGCTTAAAAGCCTTTTGCACTGTATTCGGATTAATGTTCAGTTGTGCAGCTATTTCTCGCCTAGACGGCAGCTTATCTCCCGATTCAACTTTCCCCAGCAGTATTTGCCTCTTCACATACAATGCGGCCTGCACGTATACGGGCTCCTTGTTGTTTAGCTTTAATTCATAAAAATGTAGCACGTACACATCACCTGCCTTATCTCTTGGTTGTATTATTGCACTAGTACAATTTAATTGTCAATATGTAACAAAAAAAGGAGCATGATTTTGAAATCTGCCCCTCCTCTTCAATGATATGAAATAATCCTTTCAAAACAAACCTTTTAAAAATGAAACCGTTTCTTTATTTCCTCTTTAAATTGCCGATCCGAAAAAATAATCATGCCGATGATCGTGAGCAATGAGTACACAATCGCTGCCACACTTGGCCAAATGACATCCGCTAATTGAAAAATAAATAAAATCGCAGGACATAGGCTGATAAAAAACATCGCTAATAAATAACCGATATCATTATGCCATAAAGATTTTTTTATAATGGCGAGCAAAGTCATCATAAAAGTCGCTGCCATACCAAAGAGTGGAATGGCATAGGTGGTTGACCACTTCATAAACCCTACAAAAACATCGATTACGAGTAAAAAAAGCGCTAAAATCGCGTAATGAAACAATATCTTTTTGCCGATATGTGCCTTTGACAATATCGTATCTTTTACGATCACCCATGCATAGATTAACCCGGTCGTCACAATCGCAGACCACAATTTAGGATTAAGCTGCAACGTTAATAAATTAATCGTAATCGAGAGTACAATAGCCGATATCGTTAAAAACAAAAATAGCTTCGTACGTGTAAATACGGCTGTTTCTTGATGTAATTTTGCATAGGAGGGGTACTCTGACGCACTATTCCCGCGATTCCCAAGAGGCCTCGAGCATAACGGACAATAGTCGTGCTGATCGTCAACACTCACATTGCATCGATTGCATAACCACATCCATTCCTCCCCCAATCATTTGAATATACTCTCACGTCAAGCCCAGCCTGATCCGCTAAATAAGAGAAAAAATATTGCAGTATATCGGCTTCTACAATACTTCTTGTAAACGTAATCGTCAGCTTATCATTAACGGTACAGACGCCGCAGCTTACTGGGCTTTTATTCGATGGATAGACTACAGCCTCAATAACGTCGATATAGTCATACATTTGCTGCGGCAAAATGATGTTGCCAACATTGGATAACGTCATCGTTCTTCTGCTTTCTCCTAATGTGCGAAAACCAAAATCAACAAACCAGCTTTTGAGAAACAGCGGAATAAAAAGAGTAGCTTTGTTGCGTTCGAGCGCTACATTGTTATAAATAATATTTTGCAAATTTTCTTTTCCAGTTTTCTGCTTTAACATTTCATTTACTCGAATAATGAGCTCATCAAATGAAGCGTCCTCGGTTACTTTTATTCCGATATTTACAACGCCAAAAAAATTACGAAGCGTTCGCGACGGGAAGGCTTTGCGTAAATTGGCTGGAATTGATATGACCACCGGGGCATTTTGCTCACTAAATTTAATCCTTGTTTGATAAATAGAGTAAATGAGCAATGTCGTTAAATACGCTGTTATCGTACAGCCCTTTTGCTTGGCAAGTGCATTCAATGCAGAAGCACTAACAACGCCGTGCACCACATTGTTTCCGAAATGCTCAAAGCGTGTACCTTTAACATGATAAGATTTGCTCGTTATCACTCGTTCAACATAACAATCCTTGTAATACCTGCGAAAGCTATCCTCCATATCAAGTACATCCACTCCAGTATCCGCGAGCAAAATTTTCCCTTCGCGATCGATGTTTTTCCCCAAATATATGAGGTAATAGTATAAAAGTGATTTTAAAAATTCAATGGTTCCATTGCCATCCGTAAGGGAATGAAAAACTTCAATCGATACTCTATTTTGATAATATAAAACCTTAAATAAGTAGCCGTTGTTCGTATTTGGATCAATATCCCGACATGGATACTGCTCGTCCTCTTCTATCACAATTTTCTCCGTATTTTCATCCAAGTAATTCCAAAACACACCTTTACGTAGCTTAACGGTAAACATCGGAAAACGATCAAATACAGTATCAGCCGCTTTTTGCAAGGCGTCAGCATCTATTCTATCCTTCAATACGGCTGAAATTCGATAAACTGAAGTGTTTTTTGTATTCGTAACGGATGGAAAAAGCTTTGCAGCATTATCGAGCTTATACCATTTGTTCAATTGGAATTTCTTCCTTTCTAGATTCATGCTGTTTAGCTCTTGTTTGTATAATCAATCGAATTTATTTACAATGAAAATCATAAACTCTTGTGTAACATAAGAGTCAATAGGAGCAGATTGACATGAGGACATACTACTCTATCGGAGAAACTGCCAAACGAAGCAGCACGACCATAGAAACCTTACGGCATTATGACAGAATTGGCTTGTTGAAGCCTGCAAAAGTAGATGTTCACACAGGTTATCGCTATTATTCAGATGAGGAATTGGTTTATCTGAACGTGATTAACTTTTGCAAACAACGAAGTATGCCATTAAACGATATTAAAGAGTTGTTCGCAAATGACCATTATGAATATATTATTCCTTGTCTGATAGCGACTGAAGATAAAATAGATCAGGAAATTAAACAGCTGCAACAAACTAAAAAATTGCTTTTAGCTTTGAGAGAACAGTATGAAACGCGTACGACACTCATACCTGAGCAGCTTTCCGATCATATTTTTTCAAGCAAAATGATTCCAAAAAGAATGATCTTAACGTTTCCTTCTATCCAGCAGCCGAGCATTGAAAATTTCCAGCTGCTGCAAGATCTGCTCCTGCAATATAGCAGTGACGGCGAGGGAGATTCATTTATTTTCGAACATACCGTTTTTATCTTAACCACATTAGAGCAGCAGTCTGAAAACCAATCTGTCCTCTTTGCTGTCTGTGAAAAGTGGCCCGCTAAGGCAGACGATATGGCCGCATTGCCAGCCGGAACGTATATTTATGGTTATTGCTCCGAAGAGCAAAAACCATTGGCCATGCAAAATATGATAAATGATGCAAAAACGAAATATGATGCTGAACTAGCATTTATTGTCCAATCGGTTATTTTTACAGGCATTTTTCAATGGGTATATGAGCTTCAAGCGTTATTGGTGCCCTGTTCAGAGTAAAATGCAAACGGGACTGTCTCTCAAGGTCATAGACCTTAAGGGACAGTCCCGTTTTTTGTAAAATTAAATATAGTCCATAATAAGTCCAGCCGTTTCTTCTATCGCTTTGTTCGTCACATTGATAATGACGCAGCCTAATTGCTTCATTAACGCTTGCCCGTATTCGAGCTCTTCTATAATACGCTGAAATGTTGCATATTGGGACCCCGTAGGAAGTCCAAGCACTTTCAACCGCTCCGTGCGGATATTAAGAATATGCTCAGCATCCATTGTAAGTCCAATGATGCGGCGGCTTGGAATTTTGAATAGCTCCATAGGTGAATTGACCTCTGGCATGATGGGCAAGTTCGCGGATTTTATGCCTTTATGCGCCAAATAGATACTTAACGGCGTTTTTGATGTACGGGATACGCCAATCAGAACGACCTGGGCTTGCAGCATGCCGCGGGCATCCCGACCGTCATCATATTTGACAGCAAACTCCATCGCTTCTATTCTCCGAAAGTAATCCTCATTCATTTCATGGAGCAGGCCCGGTTGTCGTTTAGGTGTATTTCCATACGTGTCCACAAACGCCTGAAGCATCGGACCCATAATGTCCACTGCGCGAATTTGAAATCGTGTGGCTTCTGCTTTCATCATCTCGCGCAGTTCAGGCTGGACTAGCGTATAAGCGATAAAACCACCCTTTTCTGCCGTTTCCTTAACAACTTGCCGAACCTCATTTACGCTTCGTATATTGCTGAACCGCCTGACCGTAACTTGCTCTGGGTTAAATTGACGAATGGTCGCCTGAGCAACCGCCTCGGCGGTTTCGCCAATTGAGTCAGAGCAAATGACTAAATATTGCTGCTCATTGTGCATCATTGTTTTCCGAATTTCAGCTTAGCTTGAGCCGCAGCTATTCTTGCCAGAGGCACCCGGTAAGGGGAACAGCTGACATAATCTAATCCCGCGTTGTGGCAGAAAAAGATCGATTCCTTATCCCCGCCATGCTCCCCGCAAATGCCTGTTTTGAGCTGCGGTTTAAGCGATCGGCCTTTCTGAACAGCCCATTCGACTAAGAGGCCAACCCCTTCGGTGTCCAGCACCTGAAATGGATTTACAGGTAATATCTCATGGTCAACATAATGACTAAGAAACTTGCCCTCCGCATCGTCCCGACTATAGCCGAAGGTCATTTGTGTCAGATCATTTGTACCAAAAGAGAAAAAGTCAGCATGCTCGGCAATTTTGTCTGCGGTTAACGCCGCTCTAGGCACCTCGATCATCGTCCCTATTTTATATGATATGTGTTCATTATCTGGGCCAAGCACCGTATCAGCAGCACCTTCAACAAGCAATCGCATCACTTTCAGCTCGTTCGCATGCCCCACAAGAGGAATCATAATTTCAGGTAAAACGTGAATGCCTCTATTTTTACAATTCACTACAGCATGGAATATCGCAATGGCTTGCATTTCGTAAATCTCGGGAAAAAGAATACCTAAACGACAGCCTCGTTGTCCAAGCATCGGGTTCATCTCTTGCAGATTGCGCACCTTGCGTATAAGAGCATCCAATGCTTGCTTTTCGCTGACATGCTCGTGAACATTTGCAACTAGGAGTATTTTCTGCTGTCTCACGACCAGCTCCTCCAAATGCGGTAAAAATTCGTGTAAAGGTGGGTCGAGCAACCTTATTGTTACAGGAAAACCATCCATCGCGGTAAATATACCTTCGAAATCGCTTTGCTGCATCGGGAGAAGCAAATCGAGTGCTCGTTGCCGCTCCTCCTTCGTATCTGCTAGGATCATGGCTTGAACGACAGGCAAGCGCTCCGCGGACATGAACATATGCTCCGTTCTGCATAGACCGATGCCTTCTGCGCCGAATGCTCTTGCTTTCTCGGCATCCTCCGGTGTGTCGGCATTCGTTCGAACGGCCAAATCGCGGACTTCATCCGCCCATTCGAGCAGCTCCTCCAGCTCCACGCTAATTTCTGGTTCTTTGAGCGTCACTCCGCCCAAAATTACGCGTCCAGTGGAACCGTCCAGCGTAATCCAATCGCCTTCACGTACCGTGATTTCGCCGGCAGTGAATAACGCATCATCTTTATCGATGCGAACTTCCTCGCAGCCGCATACACATGGCTTGCCCATTCCCCGAGCCACGACGGCGGCATGGCTTGTCATCCCCCCGCGGCTTGTTAGCACGCCTTCGGCAGCGATTACGCCGTGAATATCTTCCGGACTTGTCTCTGCGCTAACAAGCACAACCCTTCTACCTTCGCGCACCCATTCCTCAGACTTGTCAGCATCAAAAACAACTTGCCCTGTAGCTGCTCCCGGCGAGGCTGGCAGTCCCGTTGCCAGCACATCCAGCTTAGCATCCTCATCAATTGCTCGGTGAAGCAATTTATCCAAATGCTCCACCTCTATTCGAGCGAGCGCCTCCTCCCGCTTCAGTATGCCTTCCTTGGCAAAATGAACAGCTAGCTTAACCGCTGCTTGTGCCGTTCTTTTCCCATTTCGTGTCTGCAAAATGAACAGTGAGCCGTTCTCCACCGTAAATTCAATATCCTGCATATCCTTATAATGAGCTTCCAGCTTTGCGGCTGTTTCTACAAGTTGTTTAAATACTGCTGGCATTTCCTGCTCCAGCTTTGCAATCGGCAGAGGTGTTCGCACGCCAGCGACAACGTCCTCACCTTGGGCGTTGATCAAGTACTCCCCGTAGAGCATCTTGGCGCCCGTTGAAGGATTCCGGGTAAACAATACGCCTGTTCCGCAGTTATCCCCCATATTGCCGAACACCATCGATTGAATATTTACTGCTGTTCCTTGATAATCTGGAATGTTATACGCTTTCCGATAGACGATTGCCCGGTGATTGTTCCACGAACGAAATACCGCTTCGACGGCTAGCTCAAGCTGGGTGTAAACATTTTGCGGAAACGTTTTTCGCGATTTAGCTTCTATTAACTGTTTATAGGAAACAATCAATTCCATCCAAGCCTCTGCCGGCAAATCCTTATCATCTTCTATAGATCTGCTTAGCTTCAATTGATGCAGCAGTGATTCAAAATATAAACCTTCGATTTCAAATACGACGTTGCCGAACATTTGGATGAGCCTTCTATAACAATCATAAGCGAAACGCGGATTTCCCGTTTGACGAGCAAGCGCCTCTACCGTTACATCGTTCAGTCCTAGATTAAGTATAGTGTCCATCATTCCAGGCATTGAATTAACCGAGCCCGATCGGACTGATACCAGCAGTGGATTCTCATCCCCGCCGAATGATTGTCCTTTCAGCTTTTCCACTTTCATTAAAGCATTCCGGATTTCCACGAATAGACCTTCCGGCAAAAGCTGCCCTCCAGCATAATAAGCTCTGCAAGCCTCCGTTGTAACTGTGAACCCAGGAGGAACTGGAAGTCCGGCATTCGTCATTTCTGCTAAATTCGCACCTTTTCCTCCGAGCAAATGCTTCATCCCTGCGTTGCCTTCATGAAAGAACAGCACTCTATTGCTCGTCATCACTCGTGCCTCCTTGTTTTCTCCCGGAATTGTAATTCGTGCAATTGGCTTGACCGCACTCCAAGTAATAGACCGTTACTTTTTCAGTATCCAAGGTATCAATGACTGAATCGCAATGCTTACAGAGTATCACTCCCATTTTTACCTTGCAGCGGTTTGTTTCCATCCCTCTACACCTCCGATAGAATGTGGATTGCATGCCCATTGTGCCAAATCCATGACTCTGCAGGAATAAGCCCACTCATTGTCATACCATGCCAAAACCTTTAATTGGTCTCCGCTCACCATAAGAGATGAACCATCGATAATAGCTGAAAATTCATTTCCAATGTAATCCGATGAAACAAGCGGTATATCGACTACATCAAGATAAGATTTTAAGCTCGTCGCAGCGGAAAATACAAAAGCTTGTTTTACTTCCTCATATGAAGTCTTTTTGTCCAGATGAACAGTCAAGTCAACTAACGATACATTAGGAGTCGGAACACGTACCGAGATACCTTGAACGAGCGAAGCTAAGTGCGGCAGTACATCAGTAAGCGCTTTACCTACTCCCGTTGAAGTGGGGATAATGGATTGTGCACATGCACGCGCACGTCTAAGATCTTTGTGAGGATTGTCCATATGATTCTGATCACTGGTGTAGGAATGTATCGTAGTCATCCATGCCTGCTTTATGCCGTAAGCTTGATCTAGCACATCTAGCACTGGAGCAACACAGTTTGTCGTACAAGAGGCTGCGGAGATAATGCGATGTCGATTCGAATCAAAGCGATGCTCGTTAACTCCCATCACAACCGTAAGGTCGGCTCCCTTGCAAGGAGCAGTAATCAGTACCGTCTCGGCACCTGCCGCAATATGTTTTGATGCACCTTCACGATCAGTAAACTTACCCGTCGCATCAATTGCCAGCCTTACGCCAAGCTCCTTCCAAGGAAGCCGCGAAGGATCTTTTTCCGTCAAATATTTAATCTTATTATTATTAATCAGGAGATCTCCATCTTGTACAGATACATCTGCATCCCAGATGCCATGTACCGTGTCATATTTTAATAAATGTGCAATGGTCTCAACAGGATAGGTTGAGTTGACCGCTTTAACCCTCAGTCCTTTCATTTTTTTGGAAAAAGCTCTGCGTATAAGTAATCTGCCAATTCTACCCGTGCCGCTAATGCCTACTCCAACCTCCATTACCATTACCCCCTGTTATGATTTGAATCTATATAATACATAACATATAAATAATTAGTACGCAATATATAATTATATAAGACGCATAAATCGCATATTATTTACTAAGTTTTTATATATGCGTCATATACTGAAGTGAGTATGAATGTTAAGACGATTTACGCACGCCACTTGATCGACTCTTTTTGTTGATTGTACACCATTTTGAATAATATTGACACCATGTCATAATTATAATATAGTTATCTAAACAATAGTAGAATTTACTCAAGAAGAGGTGACATAATTGAAAGCGATTACGCAGGATTATTCGTTAGAGTACGCCAAACAATTAGATCATATGGATGAGCTGGCACATTTGCGCGAAGAGTTTTATGTACCTGATGGCATGATTTATTTAGACGGAAATTCGCTTGGCCTCATTTCCAAACGCGCTGAACGAACGATGCTTGAGATGCTTGAGTCTTGGAAAACACAAACGATCGATGGTTGGACCCAGGGCGAGCGCCCATGGTTTTTCTTGCCTGAATCCCTTTCCAAACAGATGGCTGCCCTTGTCGGGGCAGATGCGGAGGAAGTGATTATAACAGGTTCTACATCGACGAATATTCATCAGCTTGTGTCGACCTTCTATCATCCATCAGGCAATCGTACGAAAATAATGGCAACTGATCTCGATTTTCCGACCGACATTTATGCTCTGCAAAGCCAGCTTCGCCTAAAAGGGTATGATCCCGAGACACATCTGGTTCGTGTAGCCAGCCGTGATGGCCGGATGATTGAAGAAGAGGATATTATCGCAGCAATGTCCGAGGAGATCTCTGTTATACTGCTTCCTACCGTTCTATATAGAAGCGGACAATTACTAGATATTAAACGTCTAACAGCAGAAGCACATGCTCGTGGTATTATAATTGGGTTTGATGGCTGTCATTCGGTAGGCTCTATTCCTCACTATTTCAGTGATTGGGACGTGGATTTTGCGCTGTGGTGCAATTATAAATATTTGAATGGCGGACCGGGCGGCGTTGCCTCTCTTTATGTGAACAAGAAGCATTTTGGCCGTGTTCCTGGTTTAACGGGTTGGTACAGCTCTAATAAAAGCAAGCAATTCGATATGGAGCACAATTTAACAGTCGAGCACACTGCAGGCGCTTACCAAATCGGAACGCCGCATATATTCAGCATCGCACCGCTCATTGGAGCATTGGAAATTTTTGAAATGACTTCGATCGAACAAATTCGCGAGAAGTCACTGCATATATCACGCTACATGGTTGAGTTAATTAATCATGAGCTGCCGGGTCTTGGTTATGTGCTTGCAAATCCACAAGAGGATGACCGCCGCGGCGGCCATATCAGCTTGGAGCACGATGAGGCGATTCGAATATGCAAAGCTCTGAAGCAAAATCATGTCATCCCCGACTACCGTTCTCCGAACGTCGTGCGCCTTGCACCAGTTGCTCTCTACACGACCTATGCAGATGTTTGGCAAACTGTACAAATTCTCAAGAACATCATCGTAGAGAAGCAATACGAAGCATTTGATACCAAACGCGGCGTTGTTGCCTAGTTGACTAACCGAATAACAATTGTAACGAAGCCCCCTCTCCGCAAATAGTGGAACGGGGGCTTTTGAAGAAAGACGGTAGACATTATTACGGAGTTTATTAATAGTATGGAATGAGTCTCCATCCACGTTTAATAAACGCATCTGGTAAGCCTACTCACTCATCCCTAAACGTATTCTAACGAACTTAACAGGCGCTATTTGATCAAATTAGGCTTGTTTTATTTTCTAACGAACCACACACTCCCTATTTACCCAAGTTACCTCACTTTTGGACATCATTTTGAGCAATAACACCACTGGAGTTCGTTAGCGTTCTTAAAACACAATTTCCTGCCCAGTAGCGTCTACTGAGTTCGTTAGGAATTGGTAGACTAATCTCGCAACCTAGCTCCTACCTCGACAC
>NZ_JBFRGC010000035.1:0-76938 GCF_052115145.1 Paenibacillus sp. 2TAB26 | reverse complement strand
TTGAAGACGACGAGGTTGATAGGTTCGGGGTGGAAGCACAGCAATGTGTGTAGCTGACGAATACTAATCGGTCGAGGGCTTATCCTAAACACGTTTACTGTGACCCATACATCCAGTAGACAGCAGCATAAAGGCTTCAGCAAGCCTAACTTTCGTATCCAGTTTTCAGCGTGCAACACGCTACGTTTGGTGGCGATGGCGGAGGGGAACCACGCGTTCCCATACCGAACACGACCGTTAAGCCCTTCAGCGCCAATGGTACTTAGACCGCAGGGTCTTGGGAGAGTAGGACGTCGCCAAGCACGAGAGACCTATCGCATGTGATGCGATAGGTTTTTTGTTTCTTCCTTGTCTAATTTAGATTAAAAATTGAGGCCTTAGAACGCTCTGTATGAGCTTCTAAGGCCTCTTTGTTATCTGCGATAATAAGATGCTTCTCTAGACTGAAGCCTAAGTACGCCGTCCTTCTGCTCCTTACGGAAAGAGAAGGACAGAAGCATACGCGGGATCAGCAGCCATAGGTGCCAACTTACAATGCTAATCATCAATGATTCTTTGATCCATGGATAGAGAAGCGCAATGGCACAAAGGCCGATCCAGAACATATGACGATGAACTCGGCGAAATAGGAACAGCTTTATATCATTAGCTGGTTTAAATCCAATCCATGGGGGTGTAATACGCCACACCCATTGCCTGTCTGCTGCTTCGTCCACTCGGATAAAAGTAAGCAGTATAATCGCGATATGGATGATTTGCACGACTGCAAAGCCGAAAAGCCATGAAAATAGACCATCCATTTCATACATAAGCATTTGGAAAGCCAATAATACGGCTGCAATAAGCAAATGGCTCTGAATAAGCTCAGGGCGAATGATTTTTCGTTTTACAAGCTGATATTGATAAATTGTAGCATTTTGTTGTTCGGATAATTTTTGACGCATATTTACTTTTCCTTTCCTTCTCAGAGATACTGTGACTCTCGTTAACTATATCGGTATTTACAAGCATTCTGTCCATAGCTTTATGAAACATTTTTACATATGCTGTAACCATTAGCCCATACGGGGCATACGATATATAAATATTTGAAATGCGCTATGAAACAAGTATAAATAGATAGACTATGTGTCATAATAATAGTTAATAAGGGACGATCAGAAAGCGGGGATTGTTATGGACGATAATCGCGAGTATCAGTGTATTATTTGTAACGAAGAAAAAGCTGAAGGTCAGGGTATTCGAATAGTTACCGGTTTTATCTGTGATACCTGTGAAGCGGAAATGATAAGAACAGATGTTAAAGATGCCAAATACCCTTTTTTCATTAATCAAATGAAGCAAATATTTTTGGGTAAAAATGCATGAGCGGTTTCTGATTACAGAAGCTGCTCTTTTTTTGTAGTGTTTATTGAATAATATATATAATAGAAATAGGAATGAATGTTTACTGGAGAGGATTGTACATATACAATGAAGCCCTTTATTGCTCCGTTATTTGAAGCGCTTGTGAATCATACCCGTACTAAGCCAGTCGGATTTCACGTACCCGGCCATCATGGGGGACAAGCACTTAAGCAACCATTATGGAATGATCAATTAAATGATGATGTAGTCGATTATTTTTATAGTATAATGCAGCTTGATTTAACTGAAATCTCATCAACCGACGATTTGCATCATCCTGAAGCTTCTATTAAAGAAGCACAGCAATTGGCTGCAAAAACATTTGGTTCAGAGGAGACTTACTTTTTGGTTGGAGGAAGCACCTCTGGGAATATGGCGCTGCTGCTCGCCGCATGTGATCCAGATGATATTGTTATCGTTCAGCGGAATGTACATAAATCCATTATAAATGGTTTGAAGCTTGCTGGGGCTAAAGCAGTGTTCCTCTCGCCTCAGATTGAACCGTTATCAGGGCTAGCAACGATTCCTTCTGTCCAGCAAGTGGAAGAAGCGCTTATTCAATATCCTGATGCAAAAGCTGTCTTTTTGACTAACCCGAATTATTACGGTATTAGTGTGAAACTTAAATCATATGTTGAGACTGTCCATCGGTATAATAAGCCGATTTTCATAGATGAAGCACATGGTGCGCATTATGGCTTGGAGCCAGCTTTTCCGCAGTCGGCAATGTCAGAGGGAGCAGACGGCGTTGTACAGTCAGCGCATAAAACATTGCCGACACTTACGATGGGGGCGCTTCTTCACATTCAAGGCAACAGAATATCAAGGGAATTGCTGCGTCAGTCGCTTGCGATAATTCAAAGCTCAAGCCCGTCGTTTCCGATTTTGGCTTCAATAGATATTTCCCGAGCAATGATTGATGCTTTGGGCGCTGATCTTTTTAAACAAAGTCTTGAATCAGCGGCGTTTTTCCGTCAGTGGCTGCATCGTCACTCATCCGTTATACGGGAGATGAAAATCGATGAAAATAGCGAATCAGACTTGCGATCAGATCCGCTGCGACTAGTGTTATACGATTCTAGCGGTAAGCGAACCGGTTATGAACTGCTGAAGCATCTGGAGCAGCATGGCTGTTTTGCTGAGATGGCAGATCCTAAGTATATTGTACTTGTTGTCGGTATTCAGACATCATTAGAGGACATAAAGAGGCTGCAGGAGGCTGTTGAGGCACTTGAGTCCAATGCTACGACAAATAAAAACTCTGATGGGCTGATGGCTGATGATAAAGAGGGGTGTGCGCTGCCAGCAGCTTCAATAATTACCTGCCATGAGAGCCGTTCGATATCAGAGCCTGTTTCGTTTGCGAGATCTAGGTTTAAGAACAAATCAAGTGAGCGAATACAGCTGAAAGATGCTGTACATCATATATCAGCAGAGATGGTCATACCTTATCCGCCTGGCATCGCTATTTTGTATCCAGGCGAGAGAATCACGGCAGAGTTAATTGAGCATATACAACAGCTTGCCGAGATGGGTGCAAAGTTTCAAGGCGCTGCTGATGGAATGATGAATACCATAGCTGTTTACCCTGAATAAGCTTAAATAGCAGAACGATTATGAACTTGAAGTAAATGTTGATTGTACTAGGAGTACCGCTTTGTTAATATAGAAGAAAGTATAGTTAACATAACGTTAGGAGAAGCCTTAGTTTGAAAAAAGGTGTATTCATTACCATAGAAGGCGGCGAAGGAGCCGGCAAATCGACACTGATTGAACAATTGACGAATATAATGCTTCAAAGGGGAAAGTCGATCACGACGACGAGAGAACCAGGAGGCATTCCCATTGCAGAACAGATTCGCGCCGTTATATTGGATCGCGAGAATACTGCAATGGATGCAAGAACAGAAGCACTGCTTTATGCAGCTGCGAGAAGACAGCATTTGGTGGAAAAGGTCGTTCCAGCACTGGAGAAAGGCGAGTTTGTTATTTGTGACCGCTTCGTAGATAGCAGCTTGGCTTATCAAGGTTATGCGCGTGGGCTTGGGATAGATGAGGTCTGGGCCATCAATCAATTCGCGATTAAAGAAGTGATGCCTGATCTGACGATCTACATGGATGTGTCTCCGGAAGTAGGTCTCGGACGTATCGCACAAGCATCAGAGAGAGAAATCAATCGTTTAGACCTAGAGAAGCAGTCTTTCCATGAGAAGGTGCGAGAAGGCTATATGAAGCTGTTGCAGCAGAACCCGGAACGAATCGTGCTTGTAAATGCCGAAAATAGTGCGGATTTGGTGTTTGCTGACGTTTTATCAGCAATTGATGAGCGTTTTGCAGGATTTTTTGCAACCGATGTCAAACTTTAAAGTATAGACGAAATTCTATGCATCAAGAGATTTGTCGTTATGGGGCTTGAGATTCAATAAATGGTTTAATGGTTAAAATTGCAAGTTATTAATAACCTATTCTAATAGTAGTCAAGGGGGAATGAAGATGAAATTAGTAATCGCGGTTATTCAAGATAAGGATAGCAACAGACTGTCAAATGCACTTGTTCGTGAAGGGTTTAGAGCAACGAAGCTGGCAAGTACGGGTGGATTTCTAAGAGCAGGCAATACTACCTTTATGATTGGTATTGAGGACGAGAGAGTACATGAGGTTCTTCAAGTCATTAATGCAAATTGCAAAGTAAGAGACCAATTGGTTACTCCTGTATCACCGATGGGCGGATCAACAGATTCCTATATTCCTTTCCCTGTTGAAGTACAGGTTGGTGGAGCAGCTGTATTCGTAATGCCTGTTGAACGATTTGAGCATTTCTGAATGGGCGTGATATAGGGTGAAAATTGATCAAGGCTTTCGACCATTGGGACAAAACCGTACAAACAACGAAGCCACAAACAAACAGATACAGCCAAGAAGCTTTGCTGATGTGATGGTTCAGCAGGATGCTGATCGTACACAAGAGCAGCTTCAACTGAAGCTGCAGGACATTCATAGACAAGGTGATCGGCTTGCTAGAGTGATGACTGTCCGTGAATTGAAAATTTATCGTCAAATGATCAAGCAATTTTTGGAGGACACCATCCGGCGCGGCGTTGTGCTGAAGGAAGTCAAAGGCTTCGATCGCAGAGGACGAATTAAACGATATAAACTGCTGGATGAGATCGATGCGACACTCGTCTCCATGGCTGAGGATTTACTCGACAGTGAGCAAGGAAGAATTGACTTGCTTAACAGGATCGGTGAGATACGAGGCCTTCTTATTAATTTATTGTTTTGATGATAAGAGAGCAGGGAAAGGTAAGGAACGGCGATGAGCTTCGAAAATATTCCGGGGCAATGGAAAGCGCAGCGGATTTTGACCCACGCTTTGCAGAGCGGTAAAATTTCTCATGCCTATTTATTTAATGGTCCTTCAGGTACGGGAAGAATGGCGATGGCTCGCGAATTTTCAAAGGCATTGTTCTGTACGGCAGGTATTGCCGCTGCTTGCGGGGAATGCTTGGAGTGCAGAAAATTTGAACATGGCAATCAGACAGACTTAACGACGATAGCGCCAGATGGCCAGTCCATAAAAATTGATCAAATTCGCGAGCTGCAGCGAGACTTTTCTTATCGCAATAGCGGGACGAAGCGCAAAGTGTATATGATAGAGCAAGCTGACAAAATGACGCTGCAGGCTGCGAATAGTTTACTGAAATTTTTGGAAGAACCGTTGTCGCCAGTTGTTGCTATTCTGATTACGGATAATGGACAAGCTGTTCTTCCTACTATTCGTTCTCGAACGCAGTGGGTGCCTTTCCTGCCGATGTCGCCTGAGATTATGCTGCAAACTCTTATTGCTGAGGGTGCTCCGTCTATTTTAGCCCGAACCGTTGTTCAATTAACATCAGGTTTAGATGGTGCAAGACAATTTCTCCAGCAGAATCAGTTTGCAGAAATCAGAACCCTAGTGATACAATTAGGCAAGGAGAGTTTGACCCGATTCACCGCGGCGATGATCACTGCTGGACAACAGCTATTTAAAACAGATTTGGTAGAGCATACGCAACTGCTGTTGTCGTTATTAGTTATATGGTTTAAAGATTTGATACAGTTCCAGGCCGGCAGGCAGGACAACATCGTTTTTATAGATCAGTTGGATTGGATAAGTAAACATGCATTTAATCGTTCGTTCGCAGGTTGGGTGTCCTGCATCGAGCATACGTTAGAAGCGAGTAAGCGTATGCGAGCGAATGTTACGCCTCAGCTCGCATTTGAGCAACTATTGGTAAACTTACAGGAGGGCTAATTCTTGTATAATGTCATCGGCGTCCGCTTCAAGAAAGCGGGCAAGATCTATTACTTTGATCCGGTTGAGCATCCCGTGGATAAGGAACAACATGTTATTGTTGAAACAGCACGCGGAATCGAATACGGTAAAGTGGTGGTGGGACAGAAGCAAGTCGGTGAATCGGATGTTGTTCTTCCTCTTAAGAAAGTGATACGTATTGCAAGCGATGTGGATGCAAAAGTTGTTGAAGAAAATCGCGCCGCAGCCAAAAATGCGTTTTCTACTTGTCTTGAAAAAATTAAAGGTCATCAGCTTCGCATGAAGTTAGTTGACGTTGAGTTTACGTTTGACCGTAACAAAATTATTTTTTATTTCACGGCAGAAGGCCGAGTTGACTTTCGCGAGCTAGTAAAAGATTTAGCCAGCGTATTTCGAACTCGGATTGAACTCAGACAAATCGGAGTTCGGGACGAAGCAAAGATGCTCGGTGGTATTGGTCCATGTGGACGAGTGCTTTGCTGCTCCTCTTGGCTGGGTGATTTTGAGCCCGTATCGATCAAGATGGCCAAGGATCAGAACTTATCGCTTAATCCGACAAAAATTTCTGGATTATGCGGTCGTCTCATGTGCTGTCTGAAATATGAGCATGACAATTACGAAAGCATTCGAGAAGAACTTCCGGCAATTGGAAAATTCGTAGTCACCTCATATGGTGAAGGTAAGGTAACTGGTATTAATACATCCACCAAAAGTGTGTATGTGCAATTATTTGATACACCAGGTAAACCGAAAGAACTGTCGATGGATGATGTCGTCATCAAATAAGCGGCAGAGTGCGATTCTCACGGGTGAGGTTACACTCACGCTTGAAGCTCTGGGGTGGGAACTTGGAGAAGAACAATATTTTTGCGAAAATGGACGAGCTGGATAACCAAGTAGGTGTGTTCCATAAGGAGCTTACGGACTTGAAGCAGAAGGTAAAAGAGCTGCTCGAGGATAATAAGCGTCTAAGTGAGGAGAACAACCAGCTGCGTCAGTTGTTTAAGAGAGAGGCTGAGCTAGAGCATGAAGTTGTTGCAGCTCCAGCCAAAGGAATTAAACCGGGAGTAAGCAAAGAGGAACAGGTCATCACTGACCATGCATTCGCGGAAGCGGGAGCAGCTATTGGTGAAGGCCATGACAACTTAACTCGGTTGTATCACGAAGGATTCCACATATGCAACGTTTATTACGGGCATTTGCGGACGGAAGGCGACTGTTTATTCTGTCTATCCTTTCTTAATAAATAGTGGAATCCGTACGACATGCCGCCCTTGCCGCAAGGGGCGGTATTTTTATTAAATATACAATCAAGGAGCGGCCCAAATCGTGTCGGAACATATAACCTTAGCAGAAAACGAACGTCTCGATGATCTTATGACAGAAAATGGTTTGAAAATTATACAAAGCCGGGAAGTGTTCAGCTTTTCACTTGATGCCGTATTATTGTCACGGTTTGCAAGTGTGCCAAAGCACGGGCGAATTGCTGATTTATGTACGGGCAATGGTGTTATACCGATGCTTCTTACAACGAGAACAAATGCGCAAATTGATGCGGTTGAGATTCAACCGAGATTGGCGGATATGGCTAGAAGAAGCGTAATGCTGAATAAGCTGACGGAGCAAATAAACGTTATTGAGCAGGATTTGAAATTGTATCCTAAGATTGCGGGTAACGGGGTATATGATGCGATAACGGTAAACCCACCTTACATGCCAATAACAGCAGGTGAACAAAACGAAAACGAACATTATGCGATCGCAAGGCATGAGATTCATTGTACGCTGGATGATGTCGCAGAAGCATGCTCTAGGCTGGTGCGCCCTGGCGGCAAGGTCTCGATGGTCCATCGCCCTTCGCGTCTGCTTGATATTGTGGAAACGATGCGTAAATGGAGACTTGAGCCGAAGCGGATTCAATTTGTCCATCCTCATGCAAATGCAGAAGCAAACATGGTATTAATAGAAGCAATGCGTGATGGGAAGCCTGACATCAAGCTTCTTCCGCCAATAATGGTATATGAGAATGGGGTGCAGATCGTTTGAATATACAAAAAAGCTTTGCCGATGCTTCCAAAGAAAATGTTGGAAGCCTTTATTTGGTCGCGACACCAATTGGAAATTTAGAAGATATGACATTCCGTGCGATTCGTACATTGAAGGAAGTACAGCTTATCGCTGCTGAAGATACGAGGCAAACACGGAAGCTGCTTACACATTTCGAGATTGGAACTCGTATTGTCAGCTATCATGAGCACAATAAACAAGCCAGCGGCCCTGAGCTGATCAGATTGCTTCTAGAAGGGCAATCCATCGCATTAGTTAGTGATGCGGGTCTGCCGGCTATTTCTGATCCAGGTGCGGATCTCGTGAAGGACGCCATTGAAAATGGTATTTCCGTTATTCCTATTCCAGGAGCGAATGCAGCATTGTCTGCACTTATTATATCGGGTCTGCCTACGGATCGATTTTTGTTTGCTGGATTTCCGCCGCGCGAGCGAAAGTCATTAATGAAATGGCTGCTCGATATGCAAGCACAGAAAGGGACCCTGCTTTTCTACGAGTCACCCCATCGTATAAACAAAACACTTGATGCACTTCAGGAATGTCTCGGCGATCGCCAAATAGCATGTATCAGAGAACTGACAAAACGCCATGAAGAAGCGGTCCGCGGCCGAATTTCAGAATGTATAGCATGGTTTGAGGAGCATCCGCCGCTCGGAGAATTTTGTGTTGTGGTGGAAGGATCAGAGGGTGAAGGGGCAAGTGAGCTGCCAGCGGCAGATATTTGGTGGTCTGAGTTTGATCTTGCTGCCCATGTTGCTCATTATGAGGAACAATTTGATCGTAAGGAAGCCATTAAGAAGGTTGCGCTCGATCGAGGTTTGCCTAAACGCGAAGTATATAATGAAGTAAATAGATAGATGATTATTATATATGTGAAATAGTAGACAAAAAAAGACCTTCCTGGCCGGGTTCAAGCGCAGGAAGGTATCAAGGAGTATAAAAAAGGTTAGAATTAACAAGTTAATAAGTACAGTATAACTTATTTTTTTTATTTTGTCACAGGTGTTGGCATTTCTGACAAACAAACATGACAAACAATTTTTCCTTTGAAATAAGATACGTTTTCTGCGTTGCCACAGAAGATACATGCAGGCTCATATTTCTTAAGCATGATGCGCTCGCCATCTACGTAGATTTCAAGAGCATCTTTCTCGCCTATTCCAAGTGTACGGCGCAATTCGATCGGTATAACGACGCGTCCTAGCTCATCAACCTTACGAACAATACCAGTAGATTTCATCATAATCTATTATTGCCCCTCTCAAAATACGTTTCGTCATCGTTCGACATAGTTTTTGCTTTTATGATTACTATAATACCAACGATTACCATAATAGTCAACCAGGAATATTCCCCGGATAGCTGAATTCACAAGTATTTGACTAGTTAGTACGGTCATATTACTCTGTAATAGAATACAACAGCTTCGACAATTTGGAAACTAATTTCCGACACTATTCGACATGAAAATCATTTTTTGTGTCGAAAATATGAACAAAGGAGATGAGAGACGATGAAAAAACAGCTGACCGAAGAGAAAGTTTTTAAGGATCCTGTTCATCATTATATATATGTACAAGACCAAACGATTTGGGATTTGATCAATACAAAAGAGTTTCAAAGACTGCGCCGGATACGACAGCTAGGAACCTCCTATTTGACCTTCCATGGAGCAGAGCACAGCCGGTTTTCACATTCACTTGGCGTATATGAAATTACTCGAAAAATTATTTCTCAGTTTGAACGAAACAGCTATCCTGACTGGCCAGTCAAAGAAAAGCTAGTCTCGCTTTGTGCTGCTTTATTGCATGATGTTGGTCATGGTCCGTTCTCGCACTCCTTGGAAGAAGTATTCGACACGGATCACGAAGAGTGGACATGTAACATCATTTTGGGAGATACAGAAATCAATCGCGTGCTAAGTGCTGTATCGGAGCAGTTTCCTGCTCAGGTCGCTGCAGTCATACAAAAAAAATATCCAAATCCGATTGTTGTTAGTTTGATTTCAAGCCAAATGGATGCTGATCGGATGGATTATTTGCTCCGAGACGCGTATTTTACAGGTGTTAACTATGGAACATTTGATTTAGAGCGCATTTTGCGCGTATTGCGTCCTTATAAAGGGCAAATTGTAGTTAAAGAGAGCGGTATGCACGCAGTTGAACATTATTTGATGTCTCGTTATCAAATGTATTGGCAAATTTACTTCCATCCGGTTACAAGAAGCTCGGAAATTATTCTACGTCAAATATTTCGTAGAGCACAGGAGCTTTACGTGGGTGGCTACTCTTTTCAGTGGATGCCTAAGCAGCTGAAATGCTTGCTTCAGAACACGATGACGGTACACGACTATCTGAAGCTGGATGAAGCGCTCGTTCAGACCGCTTTCGCAGAGTGGGCGGAGGAGCATGATCCTATTTTAAGCGATCTATGTGAACGATTTCTGAACAGGCATTTATATAAGTACATTACGCTTGAAAACCCGGATGAAGAGCTGCTAAATGAGATTAGCGAATGTTTCTCTTCTATAGGAATGAATCCGGATTATCATATGGAAATCGATTATCCATTCGACCTGCCATATGACGTATATCGACCAGATAAAAAAGAAGGAGAAAAGAAAGAAAAAGCGCCGATTTTGTTGTTAGATGGTTTGGAAGATATAAGCGAAATATCCTCTAAATCCGACATTGTTCGTTCTATTACTGGCCTGCATCAAGGACAATATCATCTTTATTATCCAGAAGAGCCGCTCAAACAAAATATTCATCGATTGCCGGATTCACTTCGTAAGCTTTTCAAACTCGATTGAAGGAGCATAACATCAACATGACATTACTTTTTGATACACATACTCATTTAGATTCGGAAAAATTTGATGAGGATCGCGACGAGGTCATCCAGCGTGCGAAGGATGCAGGCGTGCATATGCTTGTCAATATTGGTTTTAACCGTGAAACGATCCCTACAACGATGGCGCTAGCAGAGAAATATGATTTTATATACGCAGCAGTTGGTTGGCATCCAGTTGACAGTATAGATATGCTTCCAGAGGATTTGGAATGGATTGAACGTCTATGCGCGCATGAGAAGGTTGTCGCCATTGGTGAGATTGGACTCGATTATCACTGGGATACTTCTCCAAAAGAGGTACAACAAAGGGTTTTTCGTGAGCAAATTCGTCTTGCTCGTAAGGTGCGCAAGCCAATTGTCATTCATAATCGGGATGCTCATGAGGACATTATTCGTATTCTTCAGGAAGAGAATGCAGCAGAGGTTGGCGGTGTCATGCATTGCTTCTCCGGCAGCTGGGAAACGGCTAAACAATGTCTTGATATGAACTTCTATATATCATTTGGAGGACCTGTTACTTTCAAAAATGCAAGGGTGCCAAAAGAGGTGCTTAAGCAGGTTCCGATCGACCGAATTTTGATCGAAACGGATGCTCCATATTTAACTCCTCACCCGTTCAGAGGGAAGCGAAATGAGTCCTCTTACGTCTCTTTAGTTGCAGAGACAGCAGCCGAATTATTGGGCAAAACGGTAGAAGAAATAGGTGTAATTACGACTGAAAACGGTCGAAGATGTTTTGGTATTGTCTAAAAACGAGAGAAATAATGAGAAACAGAGACCTTTATCGCGTAAAAACTAATTTTTATAGCGATAATCGCTTATTTTTTCCTGCTTTATCCTGCTTTTTCGCTTAAATCGTCTTTTATCGTATCTTTACAATTGACCTCGTATGAAGGTATGATTCATCTCAGAGCAATAAAATTTTGTATTGGATTTCCAGTTTACGCTTAATCTCCATTCGGAGAGCGGGGGAACCATGTACGGTTTTTAATTCCGTATTTTGAATTCTTCAGGGGTGAATTTCGAAGCCATTGCCATGAGCATTGTGTAACGAATAGGGCGACTCTCTTGTCCGAATCCGTCAGCTAACCTCGCAAGCGTTATAGAGAGTGATCAACCTCGTGCATCCATTTTTCTGTATCCCAGTGAATCATTTAACCGGGAAGCCACGAAACAGATCCTCTGTCGACGGCTTCTTTTTATTTTCGAATAATCGGGAATTTGTCGACATAGGGATAAAAGATGGGGGTGGGAGGATCGATAGCAGTACTGGATTGCGTGCTCGCACGCCAATATACTATAGTCGCGTCAGTTGTATCATGCGTAACACTTGGCGGCGGGGCTATGAAGGAGGACCGATGAAGTGGGAATACTCCAGGTTAAGGACACCCATGGGAAACGATCATCCAGCATGTCTTTCGCATTGCGATGGAAGCGTGAAAACTTGCGTTTGATTCTTTTGAGTGCTACTATCTCAATCGCTATGACTTTCATGTTTTTGGTGTTGTTGTACGGAACGGCTGTCAAAAGCGTCTCCGTAGTAGTGAACGGACAAGAAACCATTGTGGAAACGAAGCAATGGGTCCTGCAACGCCTACTGGATGAACAAGCTATCGCAATTGGACCACATGATGAGGTGTCCATACCGCTTAATGCGGCAATAAAGGACGGAGATCGTATAGAGGTGACTCATGCGATACCGGTAATTGTGAAGGCTGATGGCAAGACCTCTACTGTATATACGACAGAGAGAACAGTGCAGGCAGCGATCGAGGAATTACATATTCCAGTTCGTGGTCAAGATAAAGTAATACCTCCGCTTCATACCGTTTTGGACAACGAATTGACTGTAACCGTCGTTCGCGTAGATAAGAAGGTAGCTGAGACAGAGCGTGCAATGCCATTCTCTATTGTGAAGAAGAACGATCCAACGCTGGAAGCGGGCAAGCAGAAGCTTGTTCAACCCGGCAAGGAAGGTCTGATCGTAGAGAGTATCGAGAAGCAGTACGAGGACGGTATTCTTATATCGAAGAAGATGGTCAGCAAAGTGGTTGAAACCGCTGCGGTTAATCAGGTTGTCGCCATCGGAACGAAGAAGGAAGAGCCTAAAGTATCTGTGCTCTCAAACAAGAGCCCGAGCTTTACTTCGCTTACGAAGAGCGGTGTAACGTTTAAGGCGAGAAAAGTACTTAAAAATGTCACGTTGACTGCTTATTCTGCAGACCTCTCTTCAACAGGAAAAGATGAAAGCCATCCGGAATACGGGATTACATCATCAGGCACTCGTGTGCAAGAGGGTCGGACGATAGCTGTTGATCCGAAGGTAATTCCCATCGGTTGGTGGGTTTATATTGAAGGAATCGGTTTCCGCCGCGCTGAGGATAAAGGAAGTGCGGTTAAAGGCAACAAAATCGACGTATACTTTGATAGTACAAAGATTGCGAACAAATTCGGCAGGAAAAAAGGCATCACCGTATATGTGCTGGGGCCGAATAAACCAACTGCAAGCTAATTGAGCGGTTACCATCATCTTATCGCAATAATCAATTAAATATGCCATCATAAGGAGAGGCACTGCCTCTTCTTTTTGCATGTCTAAGGGTCTAATACAGTTTATGTAGAAGGGGATGATCTTGGTGATCAAAGAGATCATTGTCGTTGAAGGCAAAGATGATACCGTTGCAATAAAAAGGGCGGTAGATGCAGATACCATAGAGACGAATGGTTCCGCTATCGGTGAGGATGTATTGAAGAGGATTGCGCTGGCCAATGAGCGTCGCGGCGTTATTATATTCACAGACCCTGATCATGCAGGAGAACGCATTCGCAAGATTGTTGCGCGTCATGCGCCAGGATGCAAGCATGCTTTTTTGCCGCAGGAGAAGGCTTTGTACAAAGGGGACATCGGCATCGAAAATGCGAGCCCCGAGGCTATTCGTGCGGCGCTCTCTGAGCTCCGTACAGAATCGGCAGATGAAGCGGGAGAAATTAGCTGGGAAGACTTAATGGATGCAGGTCTGATTGTACATCCTGATGCGTCTAATCGTCGCTTGGTTATAGGCAAGCTGCTCGGAATTGGTTATGCGAATGGCAAGCAGTTCTATAAGCGCTGTACAAGCTTTCGGATTTCCAAAACAGAGTTTACGGAAGCTTTCCGTCAAATGGAAAAGGAACTGGAGGGATAGCTGAATGAGTCAAGAGCATAGTGAGCTTAGCAAGGAAACGGTAAAGCCATCCGCGATAGAGGTGGCTACGCCCAAACGCACCAAAGAAATCATTGCGAAATACGGTTTTTCCTTCAAAAAGAGTTTGGGACAAAACTTTCTGATCGATCAAAATATATTAAATAACATCGTAGCGGCAGCTGAGCTTGATGAAACGAAGGGCGCGCTTGAAATCGGCCCTGGTATTGGCGCGCTCACACAGCGGCTTGCCAAAGCGGCTGGTAAGGTGACGGCTGTCGAAATCGACAATAGGCTCATTCCGATTTTGAAGGATGTGCTGGAGGGCGAGGAGCATACAACCGTCATTCATGGCGATGTGCTTAAGCTTGATTTGAAGAAGCTGTTCGAAGAGCAGTTTGCGGACGTAACAGGTGTAAGTGTTGTTGCCAACTTGCCTTATTATGTGACAACGCCAATTCTTATGAAGCTGCTTGAAGAGAAGCTGCCGCTTGAGCATATTGTCGTCATGATTCAGAAGGAAGTCGCGGAGCGGATGGCAGCGAAGCCAGGCGGCAAGGAATATGGCAGCCTCAGTGTAGCCGTTCAATATTACTGCGTGCCTAAGGTTGTCTGCATGGTGCCTCATACGGTGTTTATACCGCAGCCAAATGTAGATTCAGCCGTTATTAAGCTGTCATTGCGTGACAAGCCAGCTGTTGATGTACCCGATGAGGATCATTTCTTTAAAGTGGTGCAAGCCAGCTTTGCACAGCGACGGAAGACACTGGCGAATAATCTAACTGCATTCGTGGGCAAGGAGCGCCGCGAAGCATTAACGGAAATGCTTTTAAGCAACGATATTGACCCTATAAGACGCGGTGAGACGTTGTCGCTCGAGGAATTTGCGCGGATTAGCCGCAGCATGCTGGAGGCCGGCTGGTAGAGCTAGGCCGTTTCATCATAAAATACTCACCATTCGCACGTTCTGCCCATAGGATAGACGAAGAGGTGATTTACCCATGAAGCAAGGGGACCTGGTCGTCCGCAAATCGTATGGCGGTGACGTGCTGTTCAAGGTTGAGGCTATTCGTACACATACTGCCGTTCTGAAAGGCACGGATTACCGATTGCTTGCGGATGCTCCGATTCCTGATTTGTCGGTCATACGCGATCCAGAAACGACAAGTGCGGTGCAAGAAGTTCGAATTAAAGTGAATGATTCATTAAGACGCATGCATTCTGAACGGGAACGTCAAGCGGTTGAGAATGAGGAGCATATTCGGCATGCGCTGCAGCAGACTCAACCATTCTTTGAAGTGCCAGGAAAGGTACTTCACCTTGATGGTGATAGTAATTATTTGAAGAAGAGCATGCAGCTGTACAATACGATGCAAGTTCCTTCCCACGGTCTCCATGTGCATGAGTCTCAGATGGCTGATGTGCTTTACCGTCTGCTGCCCCAAATACAACCGGATATTGTCGTAATAACAGGTCATGATGGCGTATTGAAAAGCCGTTTGCCCATGGATCTGTACAGTTTAAGCAGCTATAAAAACTCACAACATTTCGTTAATGCTGTACGCGTCGCTAGAGAATATGAGAGAAGCCGTGACGGGTTGATCGTTATTGCAGGTGCTTGCCAATCCCATTTTGAAGCGTTGCTGCAAGTGGGCTCGAACTTTGCAAGCTCGCCAGGACGAATATTGATTCATGCGCTCGATCCTGTTTATATAGCGATTAAAGCAAGCTATACATCCATAAAAGACACGATTAACTTAGCAGATGTCATTCATGGTACGATAAGCGGAATTGACGGCGTGGGCGGTATTGAGACAATGGGCAGCTTCCGTGTAGGTCTGCCAAAGCCAAAAATTACGTCACCGAACTCTGTATTAAAGCAGTAACAGATAGCGATATGTTCTGAAGGGATGAATAGAGACTATTTTCAGGCTGAAAATAGTCTAATCAAACATGTCCTTTTCGCCACAATTTTGTATCAAATGTTACGTTTAAATTGAATCAACTTCTTAATATGTATATTTTTTGCTTCGTTATGTATGGTTTTTTAAAAAATGGGTGAAATCACCGTTGACAAGTAAATATACCGACTGATATAATATTTTGCTTTGTTTGACAACCCTCCTCCTTTTGGTTATAATGGACAAGGAAAGAGGTGGTAGTGGACAATGGCAAAAAATGCGCTATTGGATATTAAACGCAGCTTGGAAGCTCATGTTGGCTCCAAAATCCGTCTTCGAGCGAACGGTGGACGACGAAAGACCATCGAACGAACCGGTACGTTGGAAGAAACCTACCCTTCTGTTTTCATTGTAAAGCTGGATGAAGAGCAGCATGCCTTTAAGCGTGTCTCTTACAGCTATGCGGACATACTGACTGAGTCGGTGGAAGTGACCGTATGCAATGATGAAGGTCAAGTCCGTATCGCCCATTTGCAACAATAGAATATATATCGCCTAGTGAGGCATGTTAGCGCAGAATAGCATCTGCGCTTTTTTTTTGCGTTCATTCATTTGCCTTTGCGAAAAGAAGGCGGCCATTCCCATCTCCGTATGGTCGCTTGTCATTTGAAGCATACTACCTGTGCAATAGTGACAGCCGTATATTTTGATTAGAATGACGTAAATTCGAATATGGAGGTAATGAAATGGGTCGCAGAAGACGCGGAGTAATGTCTGAGGAATTGAAATATGAGCTTGCCAAAGATCTTGGTTTTTATGATACAGTGCAGCAAGAGGGCTGGGGAAGCATACGCGCGAAGGACGCCGGAAATATGGTGAAACGCGCAATACAAATCGCTGAGCAGGCTGCTGCCAAAACAAATCAACCCTAAGTGATGGCTCCTATTTATTCGTGAAAAAGCTAAGCGGATGACTGTCGAAAAACATTCGATTGTCATCTCTTAGCTTTTATTGCGTTGGTTTGATATAATGATGCTTAAGCTTACGAACGAACGGGTGAACTTATCAGATGAAAATTTATGAAAAAGCTCCTGCCAAAATTAATTTATTGCTCGATGTACTCCGCAAGCGTGATGACGGCTACCATGAAGTCGAAATGATTATGACCATGGTTGACCTTGCAGACCGACTTGAAATGGAAGAGCTACCTAGAGATACGATCATTATTTCAAGCCAAGTTGGATACATACCGTTAGATGAGAAGAACTTAGCGTTTCAGGCAGCTAGGCTTATTAAAGACCGTTATGATGTTAAGCAAGGCGTATATATTCATTTAGACAAAAAAATACCAGTCGCTGCGGGACTCGCTGGCGGAAGCAGTGATGCTGCTGCTGCTCTGCGAGGGCTAAACCGTTTGTGGAAGCTTCAGATCCCTGAGGACGAGCTGTGCAAGCTAGGCGCAGAGCTTGGCTCTGACGTTCCGTTCTGTGTAACAGGCGGCACTGCAATCGCAAGGGGACGTGGTGAGAAGCTTGAACATATCGCCAATCCTCCGCAATGCTGGGTTGTACTTGCCAAGCCGCCAATCAATGTATCGACGGCTGACGTATATGGCAGATTCCGCGCAAATGAGCTTAAAGAGCATCCATCCATTTCAAATATGGTTGGTGCACTTGAGCGCGGTTCTTTTGCCGATATATGTGAAGGACTTGGCAACGTACTCGAGAAAGTTACGCTGGATGTGCATCCTGAGGTTATGCAGCTGAAGGAAAGTATGATTCGGCTTGGTGCCGACGGTGTGCTTATGTCTGGCAGTGGACCTACTGTATTTGGCCTTGTGTCGAAGGAAGCCAAGCTTCCTCGTATTTATAATGGGCTCCGCGGTTTCTGCAAAGAAGTATATGTGGTAAGAATGCTCACATAAGGCTGACGTTCTCCTTGATTAAATCCGTATAAAAATGTTATATTTACATTATAATATTCGGATTTAGGTGGGGGGAGATGTGTTTGAAAAAGTTGAAACGGAGCTCGCGGTTGGTAGAGATGACCCAATACCTGTTAAGTCGACCCCACACGTTAATTTCACTGACAGCATTTGCTGATCGATATCAATCGGCAAAGTCTTCAATTAGTGAGGACCTGGCGATCATAAAAGAAGTGTTTGAGGAAGAAGGTATCGGCGAGCTTCATACACTTGCAGGAGCAGCAGGCGGAGTAAGATATACGCCTAAGATGCAAGCAACGACGGCTCTTACCATTATGACAAGCATATGCCGCCAGTTAGAGCAGCCTGAAAGGGTCCTTCCCGGCGGTTATTTGTATATAACGGATATGTTAGGCCAACCAGAGCTTCTCGCGGATGTCGGCAGAATGTTTGCAACTGCGTTCGCAGACCGGAAGATCGACGTCATTATGACCGTTGAGACAAAAGGAATACCTCTAGCTTACGCAACAGCTGCGTGCTTGAATATTCCGGTTGTTATTGTACGGCGTGACAATAAGGTAACGGAAGGCTCTGCAGTGAGTATCAACTATGTATCAGGATCAACCAAGCGGATTCAGACGATGTCACTCGCACGCAGAGCGCTTAAGGAGCAATCCCGCGTTCTTATTATCGATGACTTTATGAAGGCAGGCGGAACGATCCAAGGCATGATGGATTTGCTGTTTGAATTTAAAGCTATCGTCGCAGGCGTTGGCGTATTTGTTGAGTCAGGCGAGGTAGAACTCGAGGAACGGCTTCTTGAGGACTATGTCTCACTAGCTAAACTGACGGCTGTTGATATGAAGACAAAACAAACGACGGTAATTCCAGGCAACTATTTTAAAGAATAGATACGTGTAAATGAGAGCTTATTACATCTTGTTAGGAAGGCTGGGACCATCATGACAACAAAGCAACAAATGCAAGTGATTGCAACGGACAAAGCTCCTGCAGCGATCGGACCTTATTCGCAAGCGATTAAGCTCGGAGGATTATTGTTCACTTCAGGACAAATTCCGCTCGATGCGGCTGGGCAGCTTGTTGATGGCGGCATTGAGGAACAAACGCATCAGGTGTTTAGAAATTTGGAGGCCGTGCTTGCTGCTGCAGGTGCCAGCTTTCAAGATGTCGTAAAAGCGACCGTATTTATGAAAGATATGAATCAATTTGCAACGGTAAATGGCATTTACTCCTCTTACTTCGGAGAGCATAAACCGGCTCGTTCGGCCGTGGAGGTCGCAAGGCTGCCAAAGGATGTTCTTGTCGAAATAGAGGTCATTGCATCGACAATTGTCGAATGAAAACGAAAAAGATTCAAAATAAAAAAAATATTTTAAATTGAGTATGATTTTACCAAAAATGTAGAAGGAATTGGCACAAAAACGTGGAAGTATACACCAAGTCTCTGATAGACAAAGGTGGTGAACACAAGTGCAAATTACTGATGTCAGACTCCGCCGTGTAAATTCCGAAGGGCGTATGAAGGCAATCGCATCCATTACTATTGATAATGAATTCGTTGTTCACGATATTCGTGTCATCGATGGAAACAATGGTATGTTCGTTGCAATGCCAAGCAAACGTACTCCGGATGGAGAATTTCGGGATATCGCTCATCCGATCTCTTCAACCACCCGGGAGAAAATCCAGGCTGCTGTTCTCGCTGAATACGAGCGCGCAGCAGAAGAAGTTGCGATTGAAGAAGGAGCTTAAAGCACTGCATTTTATGTTTTTGGGGTTGATTGGAGAAGAGAGCCATGGCTCTCTTCTCTTTTTTTTGCGAGAGGTGATTGCTGAGCATGTGATTACGTGCGACTTATCTTTTTACTATGAAACGAATAGGTTGTAGTGTAGAATGACAGGCAGCGATTCCATACACTTGGAAATCGAGCAACATATTCGTATAATGGAATAGGATGTACGACTTGAATCATTGCAGCTTTCAGCGTTTGCTGATGAAGATAGCACTTTTTTTACACTTATAAAGCTATACTAAAATAATCATTTATTGCAGGTCTAGGGGGTCTTTCATTTGAAGGTTATGGCGATTGTGCTTGCTGCAGGACAGGGTAAGCGTATGAAATCGAAGTTATATAAGGTGCTGCATCCGGTGTGCGGCAAGCCGATGGTAGGCCATGTGCTTGATGTTGTGAAGGAAGCGGCTGCGGAGCGCGCGGTCGTTATTGTAGGCCACGGAGCTGAAAAGGTTAAATCGTATTTAGGCGATGGCGCTGAATACGTCTTACAGGAGCAGCAGCTCGGTACCGGTCATGCGGTGCTGCAAGCGGAAGCTCTTCTCGGCGGCGAGAAAGGTACGACGATTGTGATTTGCGGCGATACTCCGCTTGTGCAAGCATCGACAATTGAAGCCATGCTTGAGCTGCATCATTCGAGCGGAGCTGCTGCAACGGTGCTGACAGCCGCTTTTGACGATCCTACAGGCTATGGCCGCGTTATTCGTGGCGAAGATGGCACTGTACAGCGGATTGTTGAACAAAAGGACTGCTCAGCTGAAGAAGCGGCAGTTAAAGAAATTAATACAGGCACATATTGCTTCGACAATGAGAAGCTGTTCGCTGCGCTTGCTAAGGTAACGAGTAATAACGCACAAGGCGAGTATTATTTGACGGATGTTATCGGAATATTCCGTGAAGCGGGCGAATCCGTTCAAGGCTACTGCACGACAGATGTGTCAGAAGCCATAGGCGTGAATGACCGCGTGGCGCTTGCTGAGGCAGAGCGTTTTATGCGCGATCGAATTAACCGCAATCATCTGCTTGGCGGCGTCACTTTGATTGATGCGTCCTCAACTTATATCGAAGCGGGTGTTCAGATCGGATCTGACACCGTCATATATCCAGGTACAGTGCTTCGCGGGTCAACAATTATCGGAGAAGATTGTGTTATCGGTCCTCAAGCTGATATTGCGGACAGTACGATCGGCAACGGCGTCGCGATTAAATATTCAGTTGTTTCTGAATCGGTAATTGGCGATACAAGCGCTGTGGGGCCATACGCTAATTTGCGTCCAGGCTCGAAGCTTGGCGTTGGCTGCAAAGTAGGTGACTTTGTGGAGCTCAAAAACGCATCACTTGATGATGGCAGCAAAGTATCGCATCTAAGCTACGTTGGTGACGCTAAGGTTGGCAAAGACGTTAATATCGGCTGCGGCGCCATAACGGTCAATTATGACGGTTACAATAAATTTGTAACGGAAATCGGCGATAATGCCTTCATCGGCAGCAATGTCAATTTGATTGCACCATTGAAAATTGGTGATGGCGCATATGTTGTTGCCGGCTCTACGGTTACGCATGATGTACCTGCTGGTGATCTTGCGATCGCACGCGAGCGCCAAGTGAACAAATCAGGTTATGCGGATAAGATCCGTGGACGTGCAAAAGCAAAAAAAGAAAAGAAACAATCATAATACCAAATGGTTGATATAGGGGATGCAGTGACGAATTCAGAGGATGAATTCGTTGCTGCATCTTTTTTTATGCAAATGTCGTTTAAAGTTTAATTTTTGGCTGTAGTGGGTAAGTTATAGGGAAATCAAAACAGAAGCGAGTTTTTGCTTCACAAAACCTAAGCGTATGCTTACGAAGCAAGTTTTGCTTCACAAAACTTTTGGGAGGTAATCAATATGGCGATAGCTATGAACGCGGATCAACGAACTGGCACGACGAAAGGTGAGTTGCGCCAATTGCGGCTCCAAGGGAAAATACCGGGCGTTATTTATGGTAAACAGTTGAATGATGCAGCACAAGTCATGGTGGATAGTAAGGAACTGCAGGCTTTGCTGCGTTCTCAGCCGAATGCGGTGCTTGAAATTAATATTCCATCCCATGGAAAAACCTCCGTTATGATCGCAGAGGTGCAACGTGATTCTTTGAGCAGGCAAGTGCTGCACGTTGATTTCCATCAAATTAATATGAACGAGAATGTGCGGGCGAACGTTCGTATTCATGCAGAAGGCGATTCTCAAGGTGTGCGTGAGGGCGGTATCTTGCAGTTGATTTTGCATGAGCTTGAGGTGCAATGCTTGCCGGGCAGTATTCCTGATTCTATTTCCGTCGACATATCGTCGCTGGAGATTGGCGGAAGCATACTCGTAAGCGATTTGAAGCTGCCGAGCGGCGTGGAATTACTAGCCGAGCCTGAGCAGGTAGTTGCAACGATTCTTGCGCCGCAAAAAGAGCTTACAGAAGAGGAAGCAGAGGCTGCTGCAGTGGAGCTTACAGAAGCAGAGTCACGCTCCAACGAAGCGAAGCTTGAGGGCGTTAAGAGCCTGTAGAATCTCTTTTGAAAAATTACGTATACCACGCAGTACCGAGCATATTCAGGCGCCGTCCTTCATCAGGGCGGCGTTGTTTGCTTTTTGGGAAAAATAGAATGAAAGTTCTGACGCAGAACGGCTTCCGATGTTTACGCTTGTAATAGATTATGTTACATTTGTCCGTAAAGGAGTGGAGTGAGCAATGAGGTGGATTGCAGGACTTGGCAATCCCGGTGCTGCTTATCAAGGAACCCGGCATAATGTCGGATTTATGGTTATTGATGAGCTTGCAAGGCGCTGGGGCATTAGTGTAACGCAAAATAAATGCAAGGCATTAATCGGAGAAGGCAACGTACAAGGCACGAAGGTTGTCCTTATTAAGCCGATGACATATATGAATTTGTCTGGAGAGTCAGTAAGATCATTTCTAGATTACTTTAAGGCTGAGGTCCAGGATGGCTTAATCGTTTATGATGATTTGGATACGGAGATCGGCAAGCTTCGCCTTCGCTATCAAGGAAGTGCGGGCGGGCATAACGGAATCAAATCATTGATTCAGCATTTGGGCACGCAAACTTTTGACCGTGTTCGGATGGGCATTTCGCGCCCTCAGCCAGGCATGAACATTGCGGACTATGTGCTCTCCACTTTTCCGAAGAGCGAGCATGAGAAATTGTCTGCTATGGTTGCTGACGCTTGTGATGCTATTGAGTTTAGATTGAAGGCGCCTTTCGAGGAGACAATGGCAAAGTTTAACCGATAATCTGTTAGAAATTGATTATGAGGGCATACTGAAGGATATAACTACCCTTCAGGAGGCATACATATGGCAGTAAACTATATTTGTCGGCACTGCAGAACATCGATGGGGTCGCTTAGCGGGTCAAATATAACGGAGCATCAACTGGGCTTCCATTTCTTGACCCCCGAAGAACGCAGCGATATAATAGCGTATGACCCAAATGGGGATGTAACGGTAAAAGTGGTCTGTGATTATTGCCGCGAGGCGATTGATGCGAACCCAGAGCTTCATTTGGTAACTAGTCCTCTTCAATGACGGAAAGTGAATAGTATGAGCCTTAGCAGATGGCTGAGGCTTATTTTCAATGTACAGGGAGCGATCGTATCACTCTCCGATTGTGTAAAGAAACGGGGTGTCGCAAAAGTTGAAAGCTTTAATTAATGCTTTTGCCGCGGATACGGACGTTCAGTCCGTTATATCCGGTATTCGTAAAGGCATGCGTGAGCAGATGATATCTGGCCTCGCAGGCTCTTCCAGACAAGTGCTCATTGCAGCGCTGCGGGAGGATGTAGAGCGTCCTATGCTTGTTGTGACGCATAACATGTTCTCTGCGCAGAAGATTGCGGAGGACTTGCAGGAATGTCTTTCGTCAGAAAATGTATTATTATATCCCGCAAATGAGCTGGTAGCTGCAGAAGCGGCGATCTCGAGTCCTGAGACGCTTGCGCAGCGAATGGATGTGCTGATCAAGCTGTCCCAAGGCTATCGCGGGATTGTTGTCGTGCCCTTCTCCGGCGTTCGGCGTTATTTGCCTATAAGCAGTGTTATGGCTGAAGCGCAAGTAGAGGTTCAAGTTGGCCAATCACTGCCGATAGATGCTTTTCTGCGGCAAATGACCGCTCTTGGCTATACACGGGCTGACCGCGTAGAATTGCGTGGCGATATGAGCGTGCGCGGCGGGATTGTTGACTTCTATCCGCTTACGGCTTCACAAGCGTACCGGATCGAATGGTTTGGCGATGACGTTGATTCCATACGTACCTTCGATCCAGCAGATCAACGTTCTTTGGATCGATTGGAATCTTATGTGGTTCCGCCATGCCAAGAGCTACTCGCAGACGGACACCGTATGGAGACTGCGGCAAATCATGCGCAGCGGCTGCTGGAGAAGCAGCTCGATAAGATGACAGATCGTACAGCCAAGGATCGACTTCGCACGGAGCTGGGCGGAGAGATTGAAAGGCTGCGTGAGCATGTTTATTTTCCGGAAATTTATAAATATATTTCGTTGTTATACCCAGAGCGTCAAACGATTCTTGACTATATGCCAGCTGACACGCTGCTCATACTAGACGAGCCAACGCGTTTAATAGAGACAGCGAAGCAATTGGAGCGGGATGAAGCGGAATGGTCCATGCATTTGCTGCAAAACGGCAAGTCGCTTCCGGATCTTGCTCTTGCCCGCGATACAGAGGAGATTTTGCATCACCGTCCGTTTCCAACGCTGTTCTTGTCCTTATTCTTAAGGCAAATCCCGCATTCGCAGCCGCAAAATATATTGAACATGACAAGCCGCTCGATGCAAAATTTTCATGGGCAAATGAATGTGCTGAAGGCAGAAATGGAACGTTGGCGCAAGACGGGTGCCACAGTAATGATGCTTGCCGGCAATGCAGAGCGCATGGAACGCATGCGCCGAGTTCTTGACGACTATAGCATTGAGACGCCTACTCTGCTAGAAGGTAATTTGCAGTCCGGTTTTGAGCTGCCATCCTCTCACCTTGTCATTATTACTGAAGGCGAGATGTTCTCCCAGAAGCAGCGCAAAGCCCGGAAAATGGATAAAAAAGTTGATAATGCCGAGCGTATTAAGAGCTATACAGAGCTTAAGGTCGGCGACTATGTCGTTCACCATAATCATGGTATAGGCAAGTATGTAGGCATTGGCACGCTTGAAATAGCAGGTATTCATAAAGATTATTTGCATATTCTCTATGCTGGCGGCGATAAGCTGTCTGTTCCAATCGAGCAAGTAGATATGATTCAGAAGTACGTCGGCAATGAAGATAAAGAGCCTAAGGTCAATAAACTTGGCGGCAGTGAATGGACACGGGCGAAGAGCAAAGTAAAAGCATCCGTTCAGGATATTGCTGATGATTTGATCAAGCTGTATGCGGAGCGGCAGACGGCACCGGGGTACGCTTTTGGACAAGATACGTCGTATCAGAATGAGTTCGAAGCGATGTTCCCTTATGACGAGACGCGTGACCAGCTCAGAGCGATCGAAGAGATTAAGAAGGACATGGAGAAAACCCAGCCGATGGATAGGCTGTTATGCGGAGACGTCGGTTACGGAAAAACCGAGGTCGCCATTCGTGCTGCCTTCAAATCAGCAATGGACAGCAAACAGGTAGCGGTGCTAGTTCCGACGACTATTTTGGCGCAGCAGCATTATGAGACATTCCGCGAGCGTTTTGCAGGTTATCCGATTAACGTTCAGGTGCTCAGCCGTTTCCGTTCACGCAAGGAGCAGAATGAAACGATGAAGGGCCTGAAGGCGGGAACAGTAGATGTCGTTATTGGGACGCATCGACTGCTGTCGCAGGATATTATTTTCAAGTCGCTCGGCCTTCTGATCGTGGATGAGGAACAGCGTTTTGGCGTATCGCATAAGGAAAAGCTGAAGAAGCTGAAAACTAATGTCGACGTGCTTACGCTGACTGCGACACCGATTCCAAGAACGCTTCATATGTCGATGCTTGGCGTGCGGGACTTGTCTGTTATTGAAACGCCGCCGGAAAATCGTTTCCCTGTGCAAACCTATGTGGTGGAATACAGCCCGTCCCTCGTACGGGAGTCGATAGAGCGCGAGCTGGCACGTGGAGGCCAAGTCTATTACTTGTATAACCGTGTTCAAGGCATCTACCAGATGGCGGAGCAAATCAACGCGCTTGTACCAGGTGCTAGAGTTGCGGTCGGCCATGGGCAAATGTCAGAGCAGGAGCTGGAGAAGACCATCCTTGATTTCCTCGATGGCGAATCCGATGTTCTGGTAAGCACCAGCATTATTGAGACAGGCGTCGATATTCCGAACGTGAATACGCTTATTGTGCATGATGCTGACAAAATGGGACTCTCGCAGCTGTATCAGCTGCGCGGCCGCGTTGGTCGTTCGAATCGTATTGCATACGCGTATTTCACGTATCAACGGGATAAGGTGCTTACGGAGGTTGCGGAGAAGCGTCTGCAATCCATCAAAGAATTTACTGAGCTCGGCTCAGGCTTCAAAATCGCAATGCGCGATCTATCGATTCGTGGAGCGGGCAACCTGCTTGGGGCGGAGCAGCATGGCTTTATTGCCTCGGTAGGCTTCGACATGTATTCGCAAATGCTGGCTGATGAGATCGCGAAGCGTAAAGCGGAGATGAGCGGCGAAGAAATAAAAGAAGAGAAGCCAGTTAGCATGCTTATTGATATTAGCGTAGATGCTTATTTGCCTTCGGATTACATTTATGACAGCATCCAAAAAATTGAGATCTATAAAAAAGTGGCTGCTATCCGAACGTTCGAAGAGGCAGATGATGTGATTGATGAGCTTGTGGATCGTTTTGGCGATTTACCGCAAGCAGTAAGCAATTTGCTCGCAGTGGCTAGATTAAAAGTGTATGGCACGATGTATGGTATTGAACAGCTCAGCGGCAAAGGTGATGATCTGCTGCTTCGTTACGCTGCTAGCGAGAAGCGGAGGATTGACCGTAAGAAGGTGGATCAGCTTTGTCTGAAGCATGAGAACCGCTTTAAGCAGGGCAGCGAGCAGGAGCCAAACCCAAGTATTTTGCTGCGCGGCAAGGGATTGAATATGGAGCAGAAAATTCATATGATTGAACAATTTTTGCAAGCGTACAAGGATGTTCTCCTTTATAAAGACGAATTGCAAGATGCGACAACATAGACAAGATTCGCTTTATACGCCCCTTTTCTGATACAATACTATCAAGTTCTCAATATGAAAGGGGATTCAACATGTTACACAGTTCACGCAAATCGGCATGGCGCAAAGGCGCGCTGCTTATCGTGGCAGTCGTGCTGGTCTTGACGATGGCGGCATGCGGCGGCGCGAAGGAAACAGAAGTTGCAACCTATAAAGGCGGCAATGTGACAGACAAGGAATTCAACAAGTATTTGGATGTATTTACGGTTATGCAGCCAGCGTATGCGCAAGTTATTGAAATTCCGCAATTTAAGGAGCAGCTGCTCCAGCAGTATATTTCCTACAAAATTTTAAGCGGCCAGGCTTCTAAGGAAGACGTTAAAAAGGCTGAAACAGAAGTAAAAGAACAAATGAAGCAGTATAAAACGGCGCTTTCCCAAGATGCCGAATTGAAAGCTGCTGTAGATGCTAAGAAATTGAAAGACAAAGATATGGAAAACTATTTGCTTATGACTTCCAAGCTTGTAGCTCATATGAACGCTCAAGTAACTGAGGAAGAAATGAAAGCAGAATATGAAAAGAACGGTATTAACTATGCAACCGTTTCTGTTCGCCACATCTTGGTATCAACCAAAACAACGGATCCAACTACACAAGAAGAAAAAGAGATTCGCACGGATGCAGAAGCATTGGCTCGTGCTAAAGAAGTGAAAGACAAGCTGGCAGCAGGCGGAGACTGGGCTGCCCTTGCCAAAGAATACTCCGACGATCCAGGCTCGAAGGACGCAGGCGGTCTATATGCGGACAAGAAGAATGGTCAATGGGTAGAAGAATTTAAACAAGCTGCTTATAAACAAGAGATTGGCGTTATTGGCGAGCCTGTGAAAACAGATTTTGGCTACCATGTTATCCTTGTTGAGAAACGTGATACGCCAGCATTTGATAAATTAACTGATGCAGATAAAGAATCAGTAAAAGGTACAGTTGCTTCTGAGAAAATGAACAAATATATGACAGACGAGCTTCCTAAGCAAGAAATCGTCATTAAGCTTCCAAAAGCAAGTGATACTCCTGCTAGTGATGCTCCTGCTAGTGATGCTCCTGCTGGTGAAGAAACGCCGGCTACGGATGCTCCAGCTACAGATGCTCCTGCTACAGAAGCACCTGCAACGAAATAAGTGCAAAACAAACATGTCAGACCCTTTAACCATTCACCGGTTAAGGGGTCTTTTTCTGAAACTATGCTGAGTAAGGATGGATTGTATGCTGAACACAAATCAATATTTGCTGCGTGAAGCCAAAAGCGGGCCGCGAGAAGCTGAAAGGTGTTGTCGATGAAAATACGACAGTCGGCATTTTTGAGCTTACCGATAAAGGAGAAATATGGATGTTTGGCGAAAATTCGGGCAGATCGGGTCAAGCGGTATATAATGCACTGGGTCTAAAAATTCCTGAATCGATTAAAAAGCAAGTGGATGCTAACGACGGCTTTTTCCAGCTGTCTAAAGAAGCACTTCCTGAGTATTCGGCCGATTATATGTTTATGACCGTCTATGACCCGGAGAAGAAGGGTGAGGCGATTAAGCAGCAGACAGACTTAGCGGTTTGGAAAAGCTTAGACGCCGTGAAAAACAATCAATATTTTGAAAATGATTTTAATACATTCTATCGTTATGATCCTATTGCTATAAGCGGACAAGTCGATCTAATTGTAGACATGCTTATTGCAAGAGCAGAAGAAAATAAAAAATAATATATGAATTTAAACAAGTTAACCCAACTTAAGGCATTTGCCTTAGGTTGGGTTTTTTATGTGAATAAAAATGTCATACAATCAACCTTCCGTACATAAAAAAAGTAAATCGACAAACAAGTGTCATTATACCTAACATAAATGCGAATAAATTGCCCCTAATTGACCATTTTTAAGTATGAATGTATCCCTTGAAAAAATTAGTGTTAACTATATTGACATTAACTTAATTCCCAATCTATAATAAAAGCACGAACAATGGAAGTTAAATCCATGTAAATGTTCGGAAATATAGAGACAAATATGAAGCGATGGGGAGTGGGAAGATGAAAAAGAGAATGTTTTATTCATTTGGCCTTATGTTTGTAGCTTTAACGATCGTATTGACAGGTTGTGGCGCAAACAACAACAAACCAGCATCTACGAATGGGGAAAAAGATAAACCTACGAATGCTGCCAATGCCGGATCGGGAGCAGACGGGGAAATAAAAGTGGGAATATTGCACTCACAGAGCGGCACCATGGCAATTAGTGAGGTATCGGTTATCGATGCTGAAATGATGGCTATCGATGAAATTAATGCTGCAGGCGGCGTTTTAGGTAAAAAGATTGTACCTGTACTTGAAGACGGCGCTTCGGATTGGCCGACCTTCGCTGAGAAGGCTCGCAAGCTTATTTCCGAAGATAAAGTGGCTACCGTATTTGGTGGATGGACTTCCGCAAGCCGGAAAGCAATGAAGCCGGTATTCGAAGAGTTAAATGGCCTGCTGTGGTATCCGGTGCAATATGAAGGTCTTGAATCCTCTCCGAATATTTTTTATACAGGCGCTACGACAAACCAACAAATCGTTCCATCTGTTTCGTGGCTGCTTGAAAACCGCGGCAAGAAATTTTACTTACTCGGATCGGACTATGTATTCCCTCGTACCGCAAACCTCGTAATAAAAGAACAGTTGAAGGCTGAAGGCGGCGAACTGGTTGGAGAAGAATACACGCCGCTAGGCCATACAGATTACAGCACGCTAATCAGTAAGATCAAAGAAGCTAAACCAGATGTCGTATACAACACACTTAACGGTGACAGCAACGTTGCGTTCTTCAAGCAATTGAAGGATGCAGGCATTACAGCTAAAGATTTGACTACTTTGTCAGTATCGGTTGCAGAAGAAGAGATCCGCGGTATTGGCGTCGATGTGCTGGAAGGCCATTTGGCGGCGTGGAACTATTATCAAACAACGGATACGCCAGCTAACAAAACATTCGTCGAAAACTACAAAAAGAAATACGGTGATGAGCGTGTAACAGCGGACCCTATCGAAGCCGGCTATACAGCGGTCTACTTGTGGGCAAAGGCGGTCGAGAAAGCAGGCTCCACGGACGTAGATAAAGTAAAGGAAGCAGCCAAAGAGCTGGAGTGGGATGCTCCAGAAGGAAAAGTGAAAATCGACGGCGCTACTCAGCATATTTATAAAACGGTTCGTATTGGCGAAGTGCAAGCGGACGGCCAATTCAAGGAGCTGTGGAACTCAGGTGAAGCGGTTAAGCCGGATCCGTATCTCAAAGGCTACGACTGGGCAGCTAGCATTCAACCAACGCAATAATCCATAAGCAAACAATGGTCTAATACACAGCAATTAATGGGGGAGTATTCGATCGCTTCGAATGCTCCCTTCTGCTTTTTTTGTGACAGAGGAAGGCGACAGCCGTTTACGCTAGAGAGGAGCGGTCATATGGAAGTGTTTCTGCTGCAGCTATTTAATGGTTTAAGCATCAGCTCCATTTTATTGCTGGTTGCTTTGGGGCTTGCGATTACGTTTGGCTTGATGAAGGTCATCAATATGGCGCATGGTGAGTTAATTATGATCGGTGCGTACTCCACGTATTTGACGCAAAATGTGTTTCATGATTATTTGCCGAAATCGATGTTTGATTGGTATTTTGTATTGGCTATTCCGGTCAGCTTTATCGTTGCATTTATCATTGGTCTCATTCTCGAAATGTCGCTGATTCGCTTTCTATATGGACGGCCGCTTGATAGCTTGCTCGCCACTTGGGGTGTGGGTCTCGTGCTGCAGCAGCTAGCAAGATCTATTTTTGGGGCGCCAAACGTTGCAGTCACAAGCCCGGCATGGCTAAATGGCGGCTTGAAGATTATGGATGGAACATTGCTTCCTTACAAAAGGTTATTCATCATCGGACTCGTCATCGCTTGTTTAGTTGCTATGTATTTCTATATTTACCGCAGCCATGAAGGCAGAAGGATGCGGGCAGTGATGCAAAATCGCGATATGGCTGCATGCCTTGGCGTTTCGACAAGACGAGTGGATGCGATGACTTTCGCTATCGGCTCGGGTATTGCCGGCATTGCCGGCTGTGCGTTAACGCTCCTTGGTCCTATCGGTCCGTCCCTTGGCACTTATTATATCGTTGATGCCTTTATGGTCGTCGTGCTTGGCGGAGTCGGCAAGCTGGTTGGGACGGTGCTCGGGGCAACAGGGATTGGAATGTTTAATACGTTGTTTGAGTATTGGACGAATGCTTCGCTTGGCAAGGTGCTAGTGTTTGTCTGTATAGTTGCTTTCCTCCAATGGAAGCCTATGGGACTCGTTGCCATGCGTTCGCGGTCGCTTGACTAGGGAAAAGAAAGGTGGAACGCTTATGCGCTTGCAAAAGTTTACTCCTGCGCGGATTTGGATCTTAATTGGCTATGCAGCAGCAGCGGCAGCGCTGTTCTCCGCTCCGCTATTTATAAGTGATTTTCGGCTCAATTTGTTAGCGAAATTTCTAGCCTTTGCCATAGTAGCATTAGGGCTTGATCTGATATGGGGCTACACTGGCATTTTAAGTTTAGGGCATGGCATTTTCTTTGGCTTAGGCGCCTACGCTATGGCGATGTATTTGAAGCTGGAGGCAAGCGGAGGAAGGCCGCCGGATTTCATGGGCTGGAGCGGTCTTAAGGAGCTTCCTCTTTTCTGGCAGCCATTTCAGAGCTTCTGGTTTGCGGTAGCGATGGGAATTGCCATACCTGCGCTGCTCGCGCTTGTGCTTGGTTACGTCACGTTCCGCAACCGAATTCGCGGCGTTTACTTCACGATCTTGACGCAAGCGCTCGTTATTATTACGACGACACTGCTCATTGGTCAGCAAGCTTTTACAGGCGGTACAAATGGGATAACAGGCTACTCCACCGTACTGGGCTTCTCTATAGGTTCTCCTGAGACGAAGCGCGTGCTTTACTATATTACCGTCATTGCTCTCATTGCTATCTTCGTCTTTTGCCGTTACGTCATCGGCAGCCGCTTCGGAAAGGTGCTTCGCGCGATTCGCGATGGCGAGAACCGGGTACGGTTCATCGGCTACAATCCGGCAATTTATCAAATGGTCGTATTTACGATTTCTGCTGGCATTGCAGGTATAGCGGGCATGCTGTTTGTACTCCACGTCGGTATTATTTCACCGTCGATGCTCGGAATTGTGCCTTCGATTGAAATGGTTCTTTGGGTAGCGATTGGCGGACGTGGAACGCTGGTTGGAGCCGCACTCGGCGCTATCCTCATGAACTGGGCTAAAAGTGAGTTCAGTACCGCTTATCCGCAGGGCTGGTTATTCTTTATGGGGCTGCTGTTTGTGGTCGTGGTCGTATTTATGCCTAAAGGTGTTGCTGGCTTAGTTGGCCAATTGAAATTACGCAAAAAAGGGAGGGAGCCGAAGCATGAAGGAGTCCGCAATCCTGCTGTGTGATGATGTGACTGTTGAGTTCGATGGCTTTAAAGCGGTCCAAGGCATGAACCTAAAGCTTGAGAAAGGGGAGCTTCGTTTCCTCATTGGGCCAAATGGAGCCGGCAAAACGACAATTCTGGATGTGATTTGTGGGAAAGTAAGGCCTACAGCGGGACGTGTCACATTCGGGAAGATAGATATAACGAAAAAGAAAGAGCATCAAATTGCTGAGCTTGGCATCGGTCGTAAATTTCAAGCTCCTTCGATATTCCCTTCGATGACGGTTGCTGAGAATTTGGAAATCGCGATGCGTCAGAAACGTACCGTGTTCGCGACGTTGTTTGCAAAGATGGTTGAGGATGAGCGGGCTAAAATTGACGGGCAGCTCGTTATGATTGGTTTGCAGAAAAAATCGAGCTGGCGGGCAGGCGGTCTGTCGCATGGAGAGAAGCAGTGGCTCGAAATTGGCATGATGCTGCTCCAAGAGCCGGAAATATTGCTGCTCGATGAGCCGGTGGCGGGGATGACCGATAAGGAGACGGATAAAACGGGTGAGCTTCTTCACCAGATAGCCCGTATGCGGTCGATTGTAGTCGTGGAGCATGATATGGAGTTTGTTCGTAATTTTGCGAGCAAGGTTACCGTTATGCATGAAGGGAAGCTGCTGAAGGAAGGCTCGATGGATGAAATTCAACGAGATGACCGCGTGGCGGAAGTGTACTTGGGGAAAAGGCGGGATGCCGATGTTAGCCGTTCAACAGCTTGAGGCTGGTTATGGTGAAAGCATTATTTTACGTGATGTGTCGCTGAAAGTGAAGCAAGGGCAGGTTGTATGTCTGCTCGGGCGGAATGGCGTAGGCAAAACAACGCTTATGAAAAGCATTATGGGGCTGCTGAAGGCGCGAGAGGGTTCTGTTACTTATAATGGCTCGGATTTAACGAAGAAAGCGCCGGGACTGCGGGCTAAAAGCGGAATCGGCTATGTACCGCAAGGACGCGAAATATTTGCTCAACTATCCGTTTATGAAAATTTGCTGCTTGGCCTTGAGGCTTCAAAGTCGAAATTATCTTCTATTCCAGAAGAGGCTATTGCGAAGTTTCCTGTGCTGCCGGCAATGTATACGCGCCGCGGCGGCGATCTCAGCGGCGGACAGCAGCAGCAGCTCGCCTTCGCGAGGGCGTTAACTTCAAGGCCTCAAGTATTGCTGCTTGATGAGCCTTGTGAGGGGATTCAGCCCTCCATTGTCGATGATATTAGGGATGTTATTCGCTCAATTAAAGCGGATGGCAAGACGGCTATTTTGCTGGTGGAGCAAAGCCTGGATTTCGTTAAGAGTGTAGGAGACTACTTCTACGTGCTGGAAAAAGGGGCGATTGCGTGGGAGGGCGGCTTGGAGTCGCTGGATGATGAGGTCATACGCAAATATTTGACGGTATAAAGCGAATGATGAGCTAGAAGCGCCTTTATGAGAGGCGCTTTTTGCTTTGTGTTTTTAGAGCTATTTTTGAGCTGTGATGATAGTGGTTTATTCATTGCTTATTAAGGACTTCCAGTAACGCCATGCTTGTAAGTAATCGTCTATATCGTAAGGGTGATGCTTGAGTATGTTTTATCTGGAGCGGTGTAAGTAAGATTAAGCAACAGAGGAGCATCTGGATATGTTTTTTTATATTGTTCAACTAAAGAAAGTGCATCAGGCTGATCGAGCTTTAACACATATTTGGGTGATTCATCGACTTTAATGAGGTATACAAGACCTTCCGTCGTTCCGTCCATTTGTTTATGGATTTCGGACTGATTTTCAATGGCACCTATATGCCGAAGGTTTTCGATGATTTCCTGCACGTCGTTCTTTATTTTCATGTAAATCCCCCTGTATATGGAATGCTTTATGCTTCATCTGGTGAAGTGCTTTTATATTTCTCAGTCCAGCTTTTACGCCACTCTTGATAAGACATTTCTTGAATATCTTCTAAACTTTTGCCATCTATAGACCAATACCCGCCGTCTGTAGTGTCTCCGTTTGGAAATGAAGTTCCTCCTATAGGCTGACCATCAGCCAAATAAACAAAAACATCTACTTTCTCTTTGCTCAGTGGATGGTTCGTTACGGTAAATTTCTGTATATGAATCGTTTTTCCAATATAATCGGAGGGGTTCACGCGCTGCGACCCCCAGTACATCATATAGGGCAATACTGATAATTTCTGTTCGGTAAGCTCATAGCTCTCAACTTGCCCTTCTTTTGAGCTGATTCGATATCCTTTTTCTTCAAGATAGCTTTGAGAAATGGATTGCTCTGACGTTGTTTTGGTTTCTCCTGTACAACCGATCGACAAGGAAAGCAGAAATAGGATTAATAAATATTTCAATGTATTCATCCCTTCTTAATCTCTTTGCTTTTTGTGACGAAGCGGCAGCTCCCTTTGTTGCAAAAAGAGGTTGGATGTAAAAAGAAATAATTGCTTATATATGTAAAAAGTGATATCATATTTATATCAAAACAATATAGAAAAAGATGAAGGAGTGGGGTTTAATGAACGAGAAGAAAGCCTGGTATGTGAGCGGATACATGGCATTGCTGTTTTCGGTAGTTGCTGCTGCTGGCGGTATTTTTCTAACGATATCGGAAGCATCCAAGGACAGCGGGTCTGGGGTAATTATTGGTGTTGGCGCCTTTTTAATTTTGCTGTCCGTCATTTGTTTATCCTCTCTTACGATCGTGCAGCCGAATGAGGCGAAGGTGGTTACTTTTTTTGGAACGTATATGGGCTCTGTGCTGGAAAGCGGCTTATGGATGGTTCTTCCACTTACGAACAAGGTTAATATTTCACTTAAAGTACGTAATTTCAATAGCCAAACACTAAAGGTGAATGATGCGGAAGGAAATCCGGTGGAGATTGGTGCGGTTGTTGTATTTAAAGTAATGGATACGGCAAGAGCGAGCTTCGACGTTGATAATTATGAGCGTTTTGTAGAAATTCAAAGCGAGACGGCGATACGTCACATTGCCGCGCAATATCCTTACGATGTTTTCTCTTCAGACACGGCTTCCTCACTTAGAGGCAATGCGGATGAGGTAGCGGCGGAGCTAGGCAACGAGCTGCAAAACCGTCTTGCAGTTGCCGGCGTAAAGGTGCTTGAGACTCGCTTGACTCATTTGGCGTATGCTCAGGAAATCGCTAGTGCAATGCTTCAAAGGCAGCAGGCGATTGCGATTGTAGCGGCACGTTCCAAAATTGTTGAAGGTGCAGTTGGTATGGTAGATATGGCACTGCGGCAGTTGGAGGAAAACGGGATTAGCTTGGATGCCGAACGGAGAGCGGCGATGGTGAACAATTTAATGGTGGCGATTGTATCTGATCGCGCTGCAACTCCAGTCATTAATACAGGAACTCTTTACGGCTAGAGGCTGATTATTATGGCTAAAGAAAAGAAAGCATTTCCGCTTCGTTTGGATCCCGATATCCATCGTGCTCTTGAGCAATGGGCCGCAGACGAATTCCGCAGCGTCAACGGGCACATTGAGTTTTTGCTCAGAGAAGCGCTTGGCAAAGCAGGCAGGCTCAAAAAAACGAATCAGATGGACAATAATGAAGGTAAATAATATTTAGGCAAAGGGCGGTTATCGATTCAAATCGATAATTGCCTTTTTTAATCCATAAACAATTAAAAAGCATTTGCTTCTCATGCAAGCAAAAGGGAGAAATGGGGAATGCTGAAAACGAGCTCGGGGAAGCGTAAAACGAAGGCTGGACGATACGTCGACGGCCTTTTTCACAAAGAGATGGAACGTTTGGCTTGAACTGTAGTCCGTGCATAAGAAATTGGGAGCGGATGAATACTATGGTCAGATTCAAAATCTTTTGAAGGAAGTTTCTTCTTCGTTATAAACAAGCTGCAAGAATCCAGTCGATTCAAAATCCTCTAGGAAAGCGGGGCAACAAGAAATGAAAGCAACTGGAATTGTACGTCGCATCGATGATCTCGGGCGTGTCGTCATTCCGAAGGAGATCCGCCGTACACTGCGTATTCGCGAGGGAGACCCTCTAGAAATATTTGTAGATCGTGATGGCGAAGTTATTTTGAAAAAATATTCTCCTATCGGTGAGCTTGGCGACTTCGCTAAGGAATATGCGGAATCGTTATTTGAGGGAACAAATCATGTTACATTGATCACGGACCGGGATACCATAATTGCTGTAGCTGGAGCCTCCAAGAAAGAGCTGCTTGATAAGCAGGTAGGCACTGTTCTGGAGAGCTGTATGGAAAATCGCAAGACGCTTGCTGAAGCAAATGGCGGTGCCTTTGAAATTGTGAAGGATACGCAGGAAACTTACAGCTCCTTCGTTATTGCGCCGATCATTGCGGGTGGCGACCCCATTGGAACAGTCGTGCTGCTTAGCAAGGATGAATCGGTAAAAATGTCTACTATGGAAACAAAAATGGCTGAAACGGCAGCGGGCTTTTTGGCAAAACAGATGGAGCAATAGTAAGAAATGTGGCTATAACAGCTTCTTTGATCGAGAAACACTCGATTGGGGAAGCTTTTTCCACGTTTACGATTGTGAGGTATAATAGATACCAATAGAAATCGTGCGACAGGCAGGAGTGAACGGGATGAACCGCAAGCCGGGGGAAAATGGGCAATCGGCGGAAATGCTGGGGCAGGCGGGTAAGCGAAAAACAAGCGTGGGAGTGGTCGAAGCACGCCAAGCTGAGGCTGAACTTACGGAGAGCCAAGAGCGACCTTTTGCCGGCGAACAGTCGGTAGCTAAAGCAGCAGAAACTGCAGTTGAAGGACGGGTTCAAGTAGAACGAAGTTCGAAGCAGCATCTCATGAATGGTGTTGCGCTCATGGCGGGTGCGGCGCTGCTGTCAAAGTTGATTGGTGTTTTTCAAAAAATACCGCTGCAAAATCTAGCTGGGGACCGCGTGTTTGGCATTTACAACGCCGTGTATCCGTTTTATCAGCTGGCAGCTGTTCTAGCAACTGCGGGATTGCCAACGGCCGTATCGCTTCTAATTGCAGAGAGGCTGCGCAAGGGAGATGATGCAGAAGGCGTCAGGCGAACGTTATACGCTGCGCTTTTGCTGCTAGGTGTGACGGGTATTATTTCGTTTGGCTTGATGTGGGGTGGAGCGAATCAAGTAGCAGGTTGGATTGGCGATGCGGAGACGGCTGGTGCAGTGCGCTCGGTCTCGTTTGCGCTGCTGCTTGCTCCATTCGTTGCTGCGTTAAGAGGATATGTGCAGGGAATCGGACAAATGGGATTGTCTGCCGCCTCACAAGTTGTTGAGCAAATGATTCGTGTAGGCGTAATGCTGCTAGTGCTTGCATTAAGCTGGTCCGCTGGATGGGCAGATGCATCTGTAGCGTCTGGTGTGATGAGCGGTTCGGCATTCGGAGCTTGCGCATCGCTTTTGCTGCTGGCTATATATTTATGGCGCAGACGCAGCGGGGAGCGGCTTAATCGAATGGCAGGGGCAATACGAGCAGAGATGAGAAAGCTTGCCGTTATTGCACTGCCTGTCGCGCTTGGCGCGGTGGTTGTTCCTGTTCTTGGCGTTGTGGATGCCTTTATGGTTCCTCGCTTATTGCAGGAAGGAGGGGCTTCGGAAGCTGCGGCAATGACATCGTTTGGCGTGTACAGCCGAGCGCAGCCGCTTGTGCAGCTTGTTGTTATGGTAGCTGGAGCGGCGGCAGCGGCGCTCGTACCAAGCATTGCGTTAGCACGTATGCGGGGTGCATACGGACAGCTTCGAGTGCAGCTTTCGCTTGCTGAGCGGGCGGCGTGGGCAATCGGCGCTGCAGCAGCCATCGGCTTGGCACTGCTCGCGGAACCGCTCAATATGATGCTGTATTCGGATACTCAAGGCACATTTGCCTTCGCTTTGGTTGGCTGCACTGCTCTTGCGGGCAGTGTGAATGCGGTGACGGCTCCTGTGCTTCAAGGGTTAGGCGCTGTACGTATTCCAGCTATTCTGCTGCTGGTTGCAGCGCTGCTTAAAGGCGTTATTAACGCTGTGCTTGTACCCACGTATGGAATTGAAGGCGCAGCCATCGCAGGCGTCGCGGCGCTAAGCGTGGCGGCTTTGCTTGGGATTATTGCAGTGCGGTATGCAGCGGCGGGTTCTGGAGCGGCGTTAGCTGGCGGACGAGCGGGTGTGGAAGGGCGTGTGAAGCCGCGCGATCGAGTGGTTGGTGAGAGGGTAGTGCGAGAGCGGGTGTCTGAGGAAGAGCGGGGAGGAATGCAAGAGCGAGGGCAGGGACGAGTGCAAGAGCAGGGGCAGGGGCGAGTGCAAGAGCGGTGGAGAGAGCAAGAGTGGGAGCAGGAGCGAGAGCATGGGCGAGTGCTCGAGGAAGAGGGACGTCAGCCGGCGCATGGGCGTGCGGCGGCGGGCACGGTCTTTGCGCTCGCGGTCATGGCCGCGGCGCTTGTTATCGCCGAGCGAGCGCTGAGCGCAGCGCTTGGCGGGCTGCCGCCTAGGGCGGCAGCAACTGCGCTTGCGCTGACGTGCGTTGCCGTCGGCGCTTGCGCCTTTGGCGCCGCAGCTTTGCGCGGCGGCGCTATCAGCGCGCGCGAATTGCGCGCGTTGCCGGGTGGCGCGGTGCTGGCCGCCCGTTTGCAGCGCTGGCGGCTTATTCCGCCAGCGAAAGATAAGCGCTAGCGCCGCAAGTTGGCGGCGGTGAGCGCTTGTAAAGCGAGTGTTTTTTATGGAGTAATATGAAAAACACAAATTGTCTGAGCTGCACAGGTTATCTCGTGTAGATTATTAGGGTTTTCTCTAAAGTTGAGAAAACCTAAGCATCTTTTCAGCACAATCATTGCTGCGCGGCATCGCTTGCACGGTTGAATGTGTAATCTCTCAACGTGATGAATCCATAGATCTATTTCTGACCATTCCGCAGTTCTGCTGCCCATTGGCAGAAAGCGCTACAAGATAAGACTAATATCTAGGCTTATTTTTGGAATATTGATCATTCTCAAGCAAATAGAACTAAATTCTAGTCCTATTTCCGACCATTCCGCACTTCTAATGCCCACTGGCAAAAAGTGATGCGAAATAAGACTAATCTCTAGGCTTATTTGTGGAATATTGATCATTCTCAAGCAAATAGAACTAAATTCTAGTCCTATTTCCGACCATTCCGCACTTCTGCTGCCCATTGGCAGAAAGCGTCGCAAAATAAGACTAATAATTGGACTTACTTGTGCAATTTTGGTCATTTTGAAGAAAATAGATCTAGTTTCTAGATCTATAACAATCTCTAGGAATCTAGCAATTATGAGCAGAATTAGTAGAGGTTATTGCATAATCATTACATATTTTTATAAATAATTCTGTTAAATAGGTTAGTTTCACGGGCAATAAACCTGGTCACCAGCTCATTTATTCTGATCAACAACTCTCTCAATTGATGAACTATTTTTGATAGATATATGTCATTGAGACTAAACTATCCGCTATATCCATATCCCATATTGTTTCCTACTAATTGACTATTTCAACTATGAACATCCAGTGTGATATGCTAATCGCAAGCATTTTTTACGGCTATATTGAAGTTTATGTCAAATTGGTTCATTATTGATTTTTGAGCAAAAATAAACGATGATTAGTCGTGTTTTTATGTATGTGCGCTCGTTTTCGAACTCATTTTCGAATGCATGCGAGCTCTTTACCGAATACACTTCCGAACTCGTTTCAATCCCTATAAACGACCCCAAAAGGTCTTTTGCAAGCCGCTGGCATTATAGCTACTCCATCAAATTTCGACCATAATACGAATGAATAGTTAAGGAGGCTTTACCACAATGGCAACCCCATATCTTACTGTTGTTGGGCTCGGCTCAGGTGATCCTGACCAAATGACGCTTGGCGTATGGCGCAGGCTGCAAGCAGCGAAGAAAATTTTTGTCCGTACGGCTGAGCATCCTGCAATGTCGATGCTTCTGGAAATCGGTATGGAATATACCTCATTTGATACTTTGTATGAGCAGCATGATTCCTTTCCGGATGTGTACAAGGCAATAGCCGAGGCGCTTATTTCCGAAGCGAAAAGCATGAGCACAAGCGTGGACGAGCCTATTATTTATGCGGTTCCCGGGCACCCAATGGTGGCTGAACGCACGGTTCAGCTGCTGCGCGAGCAATGTCCGGAAGCGGGTATTGAGCTGCAAATTATCGGCGGTGAAAGCTTCCTTGATCAAGCTTTTATTAGTCTTGGAATCGATCCAATAGAAGGTTTTGCGCTGCTTGATGCAGCTGAATTACAGCCGTCTTTGTTGCAGCCACAGTTGCATACTCTGATTGGACAGGTGTATGATGCCTTCACGGCATCTGATGTTAAGCTTGCGCTTATGGAGCGTTATCCCGATGACTACGAGGTTGTGGTAGGGCATGCTCTTGGTGTTGCGTCCCAGCAGCAGATCATTCGCGTTCCGCTATACGAGCTTGATCGCACACCTGGTTACGGTAATTTATCGTTGATTTGGGTACCGCGCTCTGATGATGCAGCGCTTCGCAATCGTTCCTTTGAGCGATTGCATGAGATTGTATCTATTCTTCGCAGCCCTGAAGGTTGTCCTTGGGATCAGGAGCAGACGCATCAGTCTATCCGTAAAAATTTTATCGAAGAGCTGTATGAAGCGCTTGAAGCCATCGATAATGATGATCCGGATGCTATGCAGGAGGAATTTGGCGATGTTATCCTGCAAGTGATGCTTCATAGCCAAATGGAAGAAGAGACTGGCGCATTTTCCGTCTATGATGTGATACAATCACTTAACGAGAAGCTTATTTTCCGCCATCCGCATGTATTTGGGGACGTTGATGCGAGCAATTCGGAAGAGGCGCTGGTTAACTGGGAACAAATGAAGGCTGAGGAAAAACGGATTAAAGGAACCGATGTTTCGCGTACATCGGTGCTGGATGGCATTCCGCCAGATCTGCCAGCACTCATGAAAGCCTACAAGCTTCAGAAAAAAGCGGCTAAGGTAGGTTTTGATTGGGACGAGCTTGGTCCAGTGCTTGCCAAGATTGAAGAGGAGCTTGCAGAGCTGCGCGCAGCGATAACCTCGCAATCGGAAGAGGAGCAGGCATCTGAGCTTGGAGATTTGCTGTTTGCAGTCGTCAATGCCTCGCGCTTCATCCATGCTGATCCGGAAGAGGCGCTTTCCCGCACGAACAAAAAATTCCGCAGTAGATTTGAGTATATTGAGGAACAGCTTCGTATAAGCGGTAAAAATTTTGACCAGACTGATTTAACAGAAATGGATCGTTGGTGGGAAGAGGCAAAGCGTCAATCCTAGCTTGCAATTCGTCATGAATCGCCTTTATTCCGCAACAAACGCAAAAAAATTTCAAATAGCGGCAGGATTTATTTGCTACAAGGCAGAATAAGTATTCTTCGTGAGAGTAAAAATGGGAAGCAAAGGCGGCGCCACAAGCGTCGACCACAAATAATGGTTAAAAATTAGGAGGATTTTATAATGAACAAAACAGACTTGATCAACAACATTGCAGAAAAAAGCGGTTTGACTAAACGTGACGTAGAAGCAGTACTTAACGGCTTCTTGGGCGAAGTAACAGATGCACTTGCTGGTGGCGATAAAGTACAATTGATCGGCTTCGGTACTTTTGAAACTCGCAAACGTGCTGGACGCACTGGCCGCAACCCGCAAACAGGCGCTCCAATCGAAATTTCTGAAGCAAAAGTTCCTGCATTCAAAGCAGGCAACAAGTTGAAAGAAGCTATCCAATAATCTATGCGATTAGATAAATTTCTTAAGGTATCCCGGCTGATCAAACGCCGTACCGTTGCGAAGGATGTATCCGAGCAAGGTCGCGTATGGATCAACGGCCGCGAAGCGAAAGCTAGCAGCGCCGTCAAAGTCGGTGATGAGCTCCAAATCCAGTTCGGTCAAAAAATCGTAACCGTTCGCGTTGAGCGAATTGCGGAGACGACCCGTAAGGATGAAGCCGGAGAGCTGTATACCTTGGTGAAAGAAGAGCAACGCCAGCGCGAGAATACGCTCGACTGGGAAGTACCGCAATAACAACAAGGCTGCCTACAAGCATAATACTTGCAGGCAGTCTTTTTTTATGCCCAATAAGTAGCTTCTAAATTTTACGAGATTCCCTGTTTCAACATCATAAATTATGTTTATATACTCGGAGGACTATTCGATGAATCATCTGCAGCTGCCCATTCCCGAGTATCGGCGAAAGGGTTTTTCATTGCTTGCGCATGCTTGTGCTCTCTATTTCAAAAACATTGTACCCATTCTATTTTTAACAGCGATAATTACGATTCCGGTTGAGGCTATTAAAAACTATTACTATTTTGAACCGGAAGACGGCTTTATTTATATGCCCGCCAACAGCATGGACAGTGTGACCAGTTTATTTTTCCTATGTGTCATCACGCCGATGATTATCTATTACATACTTGGTAAAATGACGGGGAATAGCAGTGGCATTGTGCAGCCCATTCTGCGGGGGCTTCGCAAATGGCCGCGCATGATTGTGTATACTTTTCTACACGGCGTCATTGTAATTGCGGGATTTATCGTATTTATTGTTCCGGGTTTCTTGTTTGCTGTATGGCTGATGCTGATGCCTATTATTGTTTCTATTGCTGATACATCGCGGATAAATCCGATGACAGTTAGCCGTGATTTGGCACGCGGGCGTTATTTCAAGCTTGTAGGCTATGCGATGGGCGGATACGTTATGGTCTTAGTGCTTACCAGCATTATCGTTTTTATTTTCTCTCTCTTTGTGAATCAATCATGGATAACCGCGACGATATTTGATTTATGCTATAGCCTATTCAACCAGTTGGTAACCATTGTACTACTGCTAGTTTTTCTACAGGTATATACAGAAAGAAACGACGAAGCGCTGAATGCTATGAATCAAGCAGATTAGGTTCTAATTCTCGTCCACGCCCCATAAGCTAGTCTTAACATATAAGACAGGATAAGCTTTACGCCTATGCCCTTCTTATATTTGAACGCGAAACGTATGCTGCGCCGCACTAGCTCGGCTGTAGCCGTTTACGCCAAGACATGTTAACGAAGCGGAGGACGAGTCTATGGTTGACCAAGGCAAGGGGCAGAAGCGTCAGGAAGTCAAAATGCTAAATCGCAAGCTGCTGGAGCTTACCGGAGTCGTAAACGTAGAGAGCTTTGACAGCGAAGAGTTTTTACTCGAAACAGAGCTTGGCTTCTTGGAGGTTAAGGGCCAAAATTTGCATATGAAGCTTCTTAGCCTTGAACAGGGAATGGTAACTATTGAAGGACTCGTCCATTCGCTCGCCTATATGGACAGCAACAATTCCTCCTCTAAATCCAAAGGGTTGTTCGGGAAGCTATTTAAGTGACGCTTAATATGCAATGGTTAACGATGGCGGTCATGCTATTATCAGGCCTTGGCATGGGAACAGTATTCGACGGCTACCGAGTCGTGACGAATGAGCTCAAGCTTCCGCGCTGGTGGCTTCCGGTGCTTGATGTCGTTTACTGGATGGCAGCGGCATTGATCGTCTTTCGGGTACTGTACGCTAGCAACAATGGCGAGGTGCGAGCGTACGTTTTTATCGGACTGGCTATTGGGATGGTCATCTATTATTTCTTTTTTAGCAGAATCGTTATTCAAGTCGTAAAATGGATCATCGGAGCCGTTCGCAAACTAATCCAAATTTTGCTAAAATGCCTGGATATTCTTATCGTTAAGCCGATTTTACTGCTCTATAAGTTGGTAAAGGTAATTTTGGCATTTGGGTCTGCGCTCACTATTTTCACTCTAAAAATTGTGATACAATTAGTCCGTCCATTTTGGAAATTGTTTGTTTGGATGGCAGGTCCAGTCATTCGTCCGCTTGGACGGTGGCTATCGCGCTACGCTGCCAAATGGCAATTAGTTGGCAAGCTGAGAGGATTTGGACAACGAATAGCTCGATTGTGGAGCAAATGGTTTAGGAGGTAACACCGCTCATGGCAAAAGCAGCTGAGAATAAAACGCCAGGGAATGCTGGCACAAAACGCCGGTTCAAACTATGGATGATGTTCATCGTGCTATTTATGGGCTGGGCGGGGTATACAATTTTTGGCCAAATGCAGCAGAAGAACGCAACAGGTTTGAAGCTGACTACAATTCAAGATAAGCTTGATGTTACCACCAAAGAAACCGAGGAGCTTAAACGTCAAATTGAACGATTAAACGACCCAGAATATATCGAACAGCTAGCAACAAAAGAGCAGGGCATGGTAAAGAAGGGCGAGCAGCAAATTTTCAGTGACTAATTAGGGCGTCAATTCGGGTGAACGTCTGTTGACCTTACTTGAACGGTTCGGTTATAATCACGTTAATAGCGTTTTCGCAAAACTTTTAGCATATGCTTATGAATTCAGTTTTGCTTCGCATAACTTTTAGGGAGGAACATTTTATTTTATGGCAATTGAAGTGGGCGCTAAGTTAGAAGGAAAAGTGACAGGCATTACGCATTTTGGGGCATTTGTCGACTTGTCGGGAGGTGTCACGGGTCTTGTTCACATTTCGGAAATTGCTGATAATTACGTCAAAGACGTGAAGGATCACCTGAAGATCGACGATGTCGTGAAAGTCAAAGTGATCAACGTGGACAAAGACGGAAAGATCGGGCTTTCCATTAAGCAAGCCATTGACCGGCCAGAAGGCCAACCAGCGCCACAACAACGCGAGCGTCACAGCGGAGGCGGCGGTGGAAGCACTGGCGGTAGTGGTGGTGGTGGCGAACGTTTCAACCGCGGTGGCGGTGGTGGTGGCGGCGGACGTCCCTTCAACAAGCAATCGGCTGGCAGACCGGCATACGGTAAACCGTCATTCGAGGATAAAGTGTCACGGTTCCTGAAAGACAGCGAAGAGCGCATCTCCTCTTTGAAGAAGAATACGGAGGGCAAACGCGGCGGACGCGGTGCCAAGCGAGTATAAGCTGAATCGTCATAACATTATACATGAAGCAGAACCTAACCGGTTCTGCTTTTTTTGCGTCCAGCTGCACAATATTCCCCGCGATAATGAGTAAGCGTATACAGGTTGCTGTCGAAGCAGGACAATAAGACTGCGTATATGCTGGTGAATGTTTGGACGAGCCTCTAATTGTCACGGTCAATGTCGTTTGTAAAGCGCGCAGAATCGTAAAAAAAATACTTTTCTCTAATCCTCCATCATTCCCGACACATTACAACCTCGATTCGCCATCATTTCGAAAGGACACAACACATATTTTGTTGTCGGACCTGTGTGATTTGGTTGGGCAGGAGGCATTGAAATCCCATACGGGATATATGTTTGACAGTGAAATGACAATGACCGCAATGCCATTTATTTTTGTCGGAAAAAATTTACAATTCAGTTGCTTTAACTGACAAACTTTATGCGGACAACCTCCTATAATGAAAAACACATTACATTCGGAATGGTGGTGTCTGCTCATGGAAAAGGAAAACGCGGTTGTGCTTCCAGGTATGAAACGGTTAGGACTAGCTCAGACGATGTTGCAGAAAGGTCGGGAATGGGCGGCTGCAAGGCGGTTCATTCAAGTCATTTTAGCAAAAAAGTGGACGTTTCTACTCGTAGGTGTAGCTTTCTTGCTCGGAAGAGCGGTTATACTCGAATCGCTGATGCCGTTTGCCATTGCTTATTTCGCCGTTATTTACTTTATGAGAAGGGATATTTACCCGTGGGTAGCGATATCCTTAGTAGCCGGGAGCTGGTTTGCAGCTGATCCTGCCCCGATGTGGATTGCGATGGAGATTGCTGTACTCTTTCTTTTCCTAAAGGGATTAGAAACCTACGAGAAGGCAGAACTGTCGTCGGCGCCCATTCTAGTGTTCGCATCAACGTTAATGGTGCAAATGTTCAGCGTGTTTATAGGGGACGAGCTGAGCTGGTACAATTTCATGCTCGTTGTGGTGGAGGCAGCACTTGGTTTTGTGCTCACATTAGTATTCATACAAGCGATACCAGTGCTTACGATGACCAAAAAATCAGCTTCTCTCAAAAACGAGGAAATCATTTGTTTAATGATTTTGCTTGCGTCGGTTATGACGGGGGCGGTTGGATGGGTGTTTTACGGAATGTCGGTAGAGCATGTGATGTCACGTTATATGCTGCTCCTCTTTGCTTTAGCAGGGGGTGCGCCGCTTGGCGCTTCGGTCGGTGTAGTTGCAGGACTCATTCTAAGCTTGGCTGATTTTGGTGCAGTCGTTCAAATGAGCTTACTCGCTTTTGCGGGCTTGCTGGCTGGTCTGCTGCGTGATGGCGGCAAAATGGCAGCGGCATTCGGAATGTTGCTTGGAACATCGATTTTATCCATATATGTAGGAAGTCAGGCTGATGTTATGAGCTCAACCTGGGAGTCGGTAGCAGCCGCAACGCTGCTTATGCTGACGCCGCGTATTATGATCCGCACGATATCACGGTATGTGCCGGGTACGAATGAGCATGCCAAATCGCAGCATGATTACGCCAAGCGGGTACGTGAGGTGACTGCGGACCGCGTATCACAGTACTCAGAAGTGTTCCGTCAGCTGTCAAAGAGCTTTGGCCAACTCAATAGCAGCGTTACGACGGTTAAAAGGGAGGATGAGATCAGCCATTTTATGAATGCGGTTGCTGAGCGCAGCTGTGCCAGCTGCCATCGGCAAAATGCTTGTTGGGAGGACAAGTTCTTTCATACGTACAAAATGATGACCGATATGATGACGGTTGTAGAGGAGAAACGGATTCCGTCCCCTAAGGAAATACCGCGGGCTTGGTCGGCGCATTGCGTGAAATCGTCACAGGTTCTTGTGGATATGAGCCAGCAGTACGAGCTATATCAAAATAATATGCACTGGAAGAAGCAAATATGCGACTCCCGTCAGCTTGTAGCGGATCAATTGCAGGGTGTATCGCAGGTAATGGAGGACTTGGCGAAAGAAATTAAAAGGGAGGGACAAACGCTTCATCTGCAGGAGGAGCAAATTCGAGAGGCGGTGGAAGGACTCGGTTTATCCGTACAGGGGATTGATATTGTGTGCTTAGAGGAGGGGAATGTGGATATAGAGGTGTATCATACGTTTGGACAAGGCTATGATGAGTGCCGAAAAATAATCGCACCGCTGCTTAGTGATATTTTGGGAGAGCATATTGCAGTGAAGTCGGAGCACTCCCCAACGAGAAGCGGTGAGCCGTCCCTGGTCGCGTTTGGTTCAGCCAAGCAGTACGAGGTGGAGACGGGCATAGCTGGTGCAGCTAAAGGAGGAGATCTGCTGTCTGGCGACAGCTTTAGTATGGTGGAGCTTGGAAATGGCAAGTTTGCAGTTGCGATCAGCGATGGTATGGGCAATGGTGAGCGTGCGCGTCAGGAAAGCAGCGCGGCATTGTCGATTCTGCAGCAGCTGCTGCAGTCAGGCATGGATGAGAAGCTGGCCGTGAAGTCAGTTAACTCGGTGCTCTTATTGCGCTCATCTGATGAAGTATTTGCTACCGTCGATTTAGCGATCGTTGATTTGTATACGGCGCAAACGACGTTTATGAAAATAGGATCAACGCCAAGCTTTATTAAACGAGGAAATGAGGTTATTCCGATAACAGCGAACAATTTGCCGATTGGCATTCTTCAAGATATTGACGTCGACTTCGTGTCGATGCAAATGCAATCGGGCGACACGCTAGTCATGATGAGTGACGGCATTTATGATGCGCCGGGCCTTGCGGTTAATAAAGAGCTCTGGATGAAGCGAATTATTAGCGAGCTGGCGACAGATGATCCGCAGGAAATGGCGGATGCGCTGCTTGAGAAGGTGGTTCGTCATCATAATGGAGAGATTATTGATGATATGACCGTGCTTGTAGCGCGTATCGATAAGCATTTGCCGGAATGGGCATCCTTCCGTTTTCCGGGTGTGACGCGTATGGAGCGTCCAAGGACGGTGAGCTGAGTATAGAAATAAAATATGGACTGTGAAATCATTTATAAATTTAAAACAATGATGAATGGATACTTGAACGGTGAGCTTGTATCTATGATATTCATTGGGCAAGCAGTAGCCTATTTTGTTGTCGGCTGACTCACGCTGACAGGAAATGGGCTATTGTTATTGTTTGTTACATAATAGCGAGCGTATAGCACATAAAAGCTTTAACGTAACAAAGACATGACATGCTCTGTTGAATTGACCCGCGAAGCGGAATTCACACTAATATTAATACATACACGTAGATTTTATTTTTGAAACATCAATTTGTTGCTGCATTCATTTATCACTCAATTACGACCGATGAAAGATAAAGGGGCATATGAAGTTTAGTAATTTTCAACTGTGGTACATAGTAAACGCTCAAATAAAATAGTTATACATATGGCTATGAATATCAATCCTATTCACAGTGAGAGGACGGATGTGCGTTATTAATACAAGTAATATTGGTTTGTTATATGTGTAAATATCATTTTTTAACTAGTCTAGCTGTTTATCCCTCTCAAAAAAGGCAAAGCTAATAGAAAGGCAAAGGGCGAAGCCTATGCTTACGAAGCTGTGTTTGTTTCTCAAACACTAAGCCTATGCTTACGAAGCTGTGTTTGTTTCTCAAACACTAAGCCTATGCTTACGAAGCTGTGTTTGTTTCTCAAACACTTGAGGAGGGTAAATCATTATGAAGCAAATATTGTTGATTACAGATGGATGCTCTAATGTGGGTCTAAGTCCAGTCATAGCGGCAGCACATGCGCAATCGGAAGGGATTTCAGTAAATGTAGTAGGCGTACTCGATCATGGCGATGTAGGTGAACTTGGTGCGGCTGAGATTGATGAGATTGCGCGTGCGGGCGGCGGTCTAAGCAGGATGGTAAATATGCGTCAGCTGTCGCAGACGGTACAGATGATGACTCGCAAGACCGTAGTGCAGACGATTCAATTAGCGGTTCAGAAGGAATTGAAGCAAGTGCTTGGCAACGGCTCAATCGAAGCATTGTCGCCGGAGAAGCGTGGCGATGTTGTACGTGTTATCGACGAGCTGGGGGAGACATCGAATTTGCAAGTAGCGCTTCTTATCGATGCCAGCGCCAGCATGAAGCCAAAGCTGGCGGCTGTGGAGGAGGCTATACGCGATTTAATGCTCAGCCTGCAAGCGAGACAAGGGAAAAGTGAAATCTCGGTATTTCATTTCCCAGGCTCAAGACATGGGGATGACTGTTTGATGGATTTGAGCTGGACGAGTCACTTGAATGGTGTTCACGCCATCTTTCCGAAACTGCAAATGGGCGGAACCACGCCGACGGGCCCTGCGATTATGCATGTCATTGATTTTTATCGCCAGGGCGATTATGGTAGACAGAGCAGAGACGAAACGGATGGGATGATGAGTGACTACGTCGTTTAAAGTTGATCTTCGCCGTGGCATGGTGGTGGTTGGCAAGTGGAAACAAGGGCGTTACCGGGTAGAGAGGTTGCTTGGAGAGGGCGCAAACGGTAAAGTATATCTCGTACAGCGTGATCGTAGCTGGTATGCGATGAAGCTCGGTTTAGATGCACTCGATCTGCAATCGGAGATCAATGTGCTGCAGTCGATCGCCAAGCAGAAGCAATACGGGCAGGAGTCCTTTTTGTTCGACGTAGATGATTTGTACGGTCCGGATGGAAAGGAATATCCTTTTTATATTATGCGCTATGTACTGGGATCTAAGCTGGACGATTACCTGAAGCAGCACGGCTTGGAGTGGTTTCCGTTAGTTGGCTTGAATCTGCTGGGCAAGCTGACGAAGCTGCACCAAGCAGGATGGGTGTTCGGCGACTTAAAGGTGGAAAATGTGCTCGTTGCCGATTATGGTCATGTTGAGCTGGTTGATTTCGGCGGGGTAACTGCAGCAGGCAAAGCCGTTCGCCAATTTACTGAGATTTATGATCGGGGCTACTGGAATGAAGGTTCGCGATCTGCTGATCCGAGTTACGATTTATTCTCGTTTGGCGTGCTTTGCATACAGCTGCATGAACCAAAACGGCTTCATCAGTTAACGGTGGAGCTATTGCCGCAAAATCGCTCAGCTGTGGAGCTCATCCAGATCGCTGAATCCAGTTCGGTTTTAAAGCCAATTGCCGGATGGCTGCGTAAAGCTTTTGCAGGACAGTATTCGGATGCGGGTGAGGCTTCAGCGGCTTGGCGTTTACTGATGCATAGACGAGACACGCATAGACCCTCAGCTACACCAGGGTGGTTAAAGGGGCTTGCTGCCCTTTCAGCGGTCTTGCTTGGAACGTCGGTTTACTGGCTCATACGCAATGTGCTGTAGTGGCAGCAAGCAACGGGAAATGAAGGTGAGGTACAACCTATGAATCTGCGAAACGAGCTTGAGAAAACAGCTGCAGACCGCAGGCTTTGGTCGAAAGGGGATTGTATTGTTGTAGCGGTGTCCGGAGGTCCGGATTCCATGGCGCTGCTGCATATGCTGTCTGCTGTAGCGAAAAGCAATGAAATCTCCATTATTGCAGCTCATGTGAATCACGGCTTTCGAGTAGAGGAGTCGGCGCATGAGCTGATTGTCGTTAAGCAATTTGCAGAGCAGCTAGGGGTCATTTGTGAGACGGTAACGTTCGACATGCCGTCTTATATAGAAGAAACCCGAATGAATGGACAAGCTGCCTCACGCGAGAGGCGGTACGGCTTTTTGCATGAAATCGCGACCCGATATGGAGCTTCGCGTATCGCGTTCGCCCATCATGCAGATGATCAGGCGGAAACCGTCCTTATGCGCGTCATTCGTGGGACAGGCTTAACTGGTTTGGCGGGAATTCTCAGTAGAAGAAGAGAAAAAAACGTGGAACTTATCAGGCCGCTGCTTCGTATGAACAAGTCAGACCTTCTGCGTTACTGCGAAGAACACCAAATTCCTTACTGCACGGACAGCAGTAACAAGGAACGCCATTATTTCCGAAACATCATTCGGTTAGATATTTTACCGTATTTATCAAAGCATAATCCGCACATATCCCAATCCCTTCAACGACTTGCTGAAGTAGCGGGTGCGGAAGACGAATGGATGGAGAAACAAACCGAAGCGTTATTTGCGCAGCTCGTTACGTTATCCCCCAATGAATGCGCGATAAGCTGCGACGATTTGCATGGTCTCCACGTCGCTTTACAAAGGAGATTGATTAAACTAATATTAAGTTATCTTTCTAAGGAAACGGAAAAGATATCTTTCGAGCAGATTGAGACGATGAGGCTTGCTGCTTCCACTCATGCGCCTGCAACTTGGCGAATCGATGCTGGTGCCGGCATTTGCTGCGCTCGTGAATATGATAGAATGCGGTGGATTCAAGTGCCACAGCATGTATCCAAAGAAGCGAGTGTCTATTTGTGCGAGGTGGGAAGGGATAAAGCTAGCCTGGCGATCGAGCAATGCGGGTGGACATTTGAGTTAGCTTATACATCAGCGTTAGAAAGTTGTAAGCCTGCATCGCGTTATGAAGCCTGCTTTGATGCGTCGGAACTAACGTATCCGCTCGTTGTTCGAAATCGGCAGCCGGGAGACAGAATTCAGGTTTTAGGATTAAATGGTTCGAAAAAAGTGCAAGATATGTTCGTTGACGAGAAAGTTGCTCCGCTGAAGAGAGAGCTGTATCCACTGCTGTTTGATGGATCAGGCAAATTACTCTGGATTCCGGGCATTCGCAGATCAAGTCATGCGCTTACGGATGTACACACAAAAGACGTGTTATTCATAAGGGCAGGCAACGAATAAGAAGCACTGGTACACTCATAAACATAGTTAAGCGTAGGGGGATTTACACTTGCAGAACGATATTCAAGAAGTATTGTACGACGCGCAGCAAATTGGTGAGAAGGTTAAGGAACTTGGTGCAACACTAAGTAAAGATTTTAATGGGCGTAATCCGCTCGTTATTTGTGTTTTGAAAGGCGCTTTTATTTTCATGGCTGATTTGGTTAAGGAAATTACAGTGCCGCTTGAAATTGATTTTATGGCTGTATCTAGCTACGGACAATCCACGAAATCATCTGGCGTTGTCAAAATTATTAAAGACCTCGATGTATCTGTCGAAGGCCGAGATGTTCTAATCGTTGAAGATATTATCGACAGCGGATTGACGCTTAGTTACCTAATTGACGTGCTAGAGCGTCGCAATGCGAAGTCTGTTACAGTTGTAACTTTGTTCGATAAGCCTGCTCGCCGTACAGTTGAATTGGAAGCAGACTATAAAGGCTTTACACTGCCTGATGAGTTTGTTGTCGGTTATGGACTGGATTATGCAGAGAAATATCGTAATCTCCCTTATATTGGTATTTTGAAGCCGCAAGTTTATCAAAAATAATTGCGATTCACCCGTACATGCCCTTCTCCGTACACCTCTATTGTTATGGAAAGTCATGATATGGTAAAATATTTTAAGCGTCTGAGAGGAGGTTGGGGATGAATCGGATCATCCGTAATACTGGTTTTTATTTAATTATCTTTTTGGTGACCGTTGGGATTTTTCAATTTATCAGCAGCCAAAATAACACGACCGTTGGATTGCGTTACGATGAACTCGTTACAGCAATTGAGTCAGGGAATGTTAAAGAGTTAAGTGTTAAGTACGAGAACCAATCTTATTTTGTTTCCGGAAAATATAAAGTGAAACCTGCGGATGCAGAAAACGATCAATTCGTATCAAGGACCGGCGTTAGCGCTGAGCCTAAGATCGCTGAATGGTCGAAGCAGTATGGATTCGCTTATGAGACGAAGGAAATGGATCAGCCAAGCATTTGGCTTACATTCCTTACCTCCATTATTCCGTTTGTCATCATCTTTGTCCTGTTCTTCTTCTTGATGAATCAAGCTCAGGGCGGCGGCGGCAAAGTTATGAACTTTGGCAAGAGCAAAGCGCGGCTTTACGATAATGAGAAGAAGCGGATTACATTCGAAGATGTCGCAGGCGCAGACGAGGAGAAGCAAGAGCTCGTTGAGGTTGTAGACTTCTTGAAGGACCCGCGGAAATTCAATTTAGTAGGCGCTCGTATACCGAAGGGCGTATTGCTTGTTGGTCCTCCGGGTACAGGTAAAACATTGCTTGCACGTGCAGTAGCAGGCGAAGCGGGCGTGCCKTTCTTCAGCATTTCCGGTTCKGAYTTYGTMGARATGTTCGTCGGYGTSGGYGCRKCCCGTGTRCGCGACWTGTTTGAGAACGCGAAGAAAAATGCTCCTTGTATCATCTTTATCGATGAGATTGATGCGGTAGGTCGTCAACGTGGCGCTGGTCTAGGCGGCGGACATGATGAACGTGAGCAAACGCTCAACCAATTGCTCGTTGAAATGGATGGCTTTGGTGCCAACGAAGGTATTATTATTATTGCAGCAACAAACCGTCCGGATATCCTTGATCCAGCGCTTCTGCGTCCAGGCCGTTTTGACCGTCAAATTACGGTTGACCGTCCAGACCTTAAGGGCCGTGAAGCGGTGCTTAAAGTACATGCGCGCAATAAGCCGCTATCCAAGGATGTTAAGCTTGAAGTTATCGCAAGACGTACAACAGGCTTTAGTGGTGCTGATTTAGAAAACTTACTTAATGAAGCAGCTCTCCTAGCTGCCCGTCGTAATAAGAAAGATATCGCAATGGTTGAAGTTGATGATGCGATTGACCGAATCATTGTTGGTACGGAGAAGAAAAGCCGTGTTGTCAGTGATCGTGAGAAACGTATTGTCGCTTACCATGAAGCAGGCCATACGATTGCAGGCTTCTTCTTGGAGCATGCGGATATGGTGCATAAGGTTACGATTATTCCTCGCGGACGTGCTGGCGGATATGTCATCATGCTTCCAAAAGAAGATCGTATGCTTGTAACGAAACAGGAGCTTCTGGACAAAATCACTGGTTTGCTTGCAGGCCGTGTAGCAGAGGAACTGTTTATTGGTGAAATTGGTACTGGTGCATATAGCGACTTTAAACAAGCGACAGGCATCGTACGCAGTATGATTATGGAATACGGTATGAGCGATAAGCTTGGACCGATGCAATTCGGCAGTTCACAAGGCCAAGTATTCCTTGGACGTGATATTGGACATGAGCAGAACTACTCTGATGCCATTGCATACGAGATAGATCAAGAAATGCAATCCATTATTACAGGCTGTTATGATCGTGCGAAGAAGCTATTAACAGAGAAGAGCAAAGAAATGCATTTGATTGCTCAAACGCTGCTTAATGAAGAAACGCTCGAAATGGATCAAATCAAACGTTTGGTTGAGACTGGTACTTTGGAAGGCGGTCCTTCTACTGATGCAGTTGAAACAAATGAGCCGACAACCGAGCCTATTATTGAGACGGTTGGAGACGTAAAGGTGCGCATCCAAACTCGTGATCAGGACGAAGCGAAAGCTCCGAACCTTGAGAAACGTGATCTAACAGAAGATCCAGATAAGAACGAATAGTATTTTATGGATAATTGTTAACGATAGTCGCTTTGCTACTTGTAAAGAGTAGCGGGCGACTATTTTTTTCTTTATTAATGTTCGGATTTAGCCTATAATACGTGTATAAACCTCAGATGAAAAACAGAAATGCTCACATGGAGGTTTTGTTCATATTGGTCATACGTTACATAGATGTTACATGGCGACGGTCATAACGATTTTATGTCACTTTAACTGACATAGGTTATTGACGTTTATTTTTTTGTAACTATAATGAAATAATAGCGGCCAGTATCAGCAAGAATAAGAATGTAACAGGGGTTGCCAAGCTACACAAAAATTAGAGCAGGGGAGAAAACACGCATGAAAAAGACATTTAGCTTTATGCTTGTAATGATGATCGCGTTGACACTAGTGTTGTCAGCTTGCGGAGGAAAGAAAAACAACGAGGGTGGCACGAACGGAGATAAAGGCACTACGCCTGCTGTTGAAAACGATGGTACTGGAAAAGGCAAAAAAATTGGTATGGTTACTGATGTTGGCGGCGTACACGATAAATCCTTTAACCAAAGCGCATGGGAAGCTCTTCAGAAAGTAAGTGCTGAGACTGGTGCGGAAACGAAGTTCTTGGAAAGTAAAGGCGAAGCAGACATGGAGCCGAACCTAAACAGCTTCGTTAAAGAAGGATATGACCTTACTTGGGGTATCGGTTTCTTGTTTAATGATGCACTAAGCAAAGTGGCTAAAGAAAATCCAGATGCTAAGCTGGCAGTAATTGACAGCGTAGTTGAAGCGCCAAACGTTGCTTCTATTACTTTCGCTGAAAACGAAGGATCTTTCCTTGTTGGCGTCGTTGCAGGTTTGATGACAAAAACAAATAAAGTTGGATTCGTTGGCGGTATGGAGATACCGGTTATCAAGAAATTCGAAGCAGGCTTCAAAGCTGGTGTTGCTGCGGTTAAACCGGATGTAAAAGTTGAAGTTAACTATGCAGGTGACTTTGGTAAACCTGACCTTGGTAAATTGGCTGCATCAACAATGTACGATGGCGGTGCTGATATTATTTTCCACGCTGCTGGCGCTACAGGCAATGGTGTGTTCAATGAAGGTAAAGCGCGTAAAGACAATGGTGAAAACGTTTGGGTTATTGGTGTAGATAAAGACCAATCACTTGAGTTCGGTGATGAAATTACACTAACGTCCATGATGAAGGGCGTTGAAACTGCTGTTCATAAAGTATCCAAAGATCTACTCGCTGGAACATGGGCTGGCGGAACTGTACAAGAGCTAGGTTTGAAAGACGATGCAGTAGGCTTGCCAGAAACATCTAAGAAAAACGTTCCAGCTGATGTTCTTGCTGAAGTAGAGAAATACAAAGCAAAAATCGTTAGCGGCGAAATTAAAGTACCTACTGAATAGTTTTCTCCATTCAATGGTATCCTTTGATTGAGGATCGTTTGTTGATGAATCAGACAAGACCGGCTTCGGCCGGTCTTTGTTCTTTGTTGGGATAAGTAAGTGCTTTTAATGTCAAATTTTTTATGCATATTGAAGCAGTAAAAACCGGGGAGATGATGAGGAATGGACCGGAGCAAGGCGGCTGTACAGTTAAAGGGAATTACAAAGCGGTTTCCCGGATTGGTAGCTAACGATTCCATAAATTTTGAATTGAAGAAAGGTCAGATTCATGCGCTGCTTGGCGAGAATGGCGCAGGGAAATCGACCCTAATGAACATTGTGTTCGGACTATATCAACCGGACGAGGGCGAGATTTGGGTTAATGGTGAGAAAACAGTCATTGAGGGTGCCTCTAAAGCAATTGACCTTGGCATCGGCATGGTTCATCAACATTTCAAACTCGTACAACCTTTTACCGTTGCAGAAAATATTGTGCTTGGCAATGAGCCTGTTAAAGGCATGAAAATCGACTACAAGCTCGCTAATGAGAAGGTTCGGGCGATATCCGAACGTTATGGTCTGAATGTAGACCCTCAGGCGCGAATTAAAGATATTACAGTAGGCATGCAGCAGCGTGTTGAAATTCTGAAAACGTTGTATCGCGGCGCCGAAATCGTTATTTTTGATGAGCCGACAGCTGTTTTGACGGTGCAGGAAATTGAGGAGCTAATCGAAATCATTCGCAACCTGGCTGCTGAAGGAAAGTCGATTATTATCATTACGCATAAATTGAAAGAAGTAATGGCTCTTGCAGATGCTGTAACCGTTATTAGACGCGGCAAGGTTATCAAGACAGTAACTACAGATGAGACGAATGAGCAGCAGCTTGCGGAATTAATGGTCGGCAGGGACGTATCCTTCGAGGTGAAGAAGACGAAGAACGAGCCTGGCGAAGTGATTTTATCTGTGGATGGATTGCAGATGAAAGGTGATCAAGGCAAAAATGTACTGGATGGTACTAGCTTCAACATTCGTGCAGGAGAGATTTTTGGCATAGCCGGTGTTGATGGCAATGGGCAAAGCGAGCTCATTTACGCTATAACAGGTATGCGCAAGCTGGACGGCGGCAGCGTTAAGCTGAATGGCAAGGATATGACGAATCATTCTCCGCGCCAAATATCGGTTGCGGGAGTAGGGCATATACCAGAGGATCGGCATAAGCATGGGCTGGTGCTAGATTTCTCAGTTAGTGAGAATATGATTTTGAATACGTATTTTGAGCCGGAATTCGGCCGTTCTATGTTTATTGATTACAACAGCATGGACAAGCTGTCTGAAAAGCTTGTTAACGAATTTGATGTTCGCTCATCAGGTATTCATACGCATGCTCGTCAGCTGTCTGGAGGAAACCAGCAGAAGGCTATTATCGCACGGGAGCTTCATAAAGATCCTGATTTGCTTATTGCGGTTCAGCCTACACGCGGCCTCGACATCGGTGCGATCGAATTTGTGCACAAGCGGTTGGTACAAGCTCGTAACGAAGGAAAAGCGATTTTACTCGTATCATTTGAGCTTGATGAGCTGTATGCATTGTCCGATCGAATTGCGGTCATGTATGAAGGCAAGCTAATGGGTGAGGTTGATGCTGAGCAGAGAGATGATCAGCAGCTTGGACTTATGATGGCTGGTAACAAAATAGCTGTACCTGCATCAGAGGGGAGAGGATAGCGTATATGGAAACCTTGAAAAAAATATTTAATAAATCGTCTATCCTTATTCCAATTGTGTCAATCTTTCTTGGATTTGTGGTTGGCGCCATTGCCATGCTTGCTGGAGGGTACGATCCGATTCTAGCGTACACTTCTTTAATCAATAAGCTGTTTAGCACTCCTTACAATATGGGAGAAGCGGTTCGAGCAATTACACCATTGATCTTTACAGGTTTAGCCGTTTCCTTCGCTTTCCGTACAGGTCTATTCAATATCGGTGTAGAGGGACAATTTGTAATGGGCATGACTGGCGCGACAATCGTAGGCGTGCTGCTTGACCTGCCTTGGTATATACATGCTCCTCTAGCTGTAATTACGGGTGCTGTATTCGGCGGCCTATGGGCGGGTATTGCTGGTTACTTGAAAGCGAAGCGTGGAGTAAATGAAGTTATTTCATCCATCATGCTGAATTGGATCGCATTGTTCCTCTCCAATTTTATCATTGCAAAGTTTCTTGTTGAGAAAGGCCAGCAGAAGTCGATGCCGGTTCATGAATCAGCTATGGTGAAAATTGATTGGCTTATTAAATTGACAGACAACGCTCGTATGCACTGGGGTACGGTTGTTGCGCTCATTTGTATCGTTGTGTTTTATTTCGTGTTATGGCGTACGAAACAAGGCTACGAGCTTCGTGCTGTTGGACATAATCCGGATGCAGCGTTATATGCGGGTATGAACGTTAACGTAACGATGGTTAAGTCGATGTTTATAAGCGGCGTATTCGCTGGTCTGGGCGGCGTGTTTGAAATTTTAGGCGTGTTCGGCAACCAGACCGTTATGGCCGCTTCTCCGGGCTATGGGTTTGATGGTATTGCGGTAGCGCTCCTTGGCGGCAATACGCCGATTGGTGTATTCCTTGGCGCAATTTTATTCGGTGGACTCAGCTACGGTTCAGCAGGCATGAGCTTTGGTGCAGGTGTTCCTCCTGAAGTCGTGCGTATCGTAATCGGCGCCGTTATTTTCTTCGTTGCTTCGCATGGATTGGTGAAGTGGTTCTTAAAGCCTTTTCTAAATAAACGTGCAAGCAAGCGGAAGGAGGCGGTGTAGGATGAACGTGCTAGACATCATTGGACAACTTATTAATACAACGCTCGTGTTCTCCACCGCGCTCATTTTTACAGCGCTTGGCGGTATGTACTCAGAGCGCTCAGGTGTTGTGAACATCGGACTAGAGGGCTTGATGGTTTCAGGAGCGTTCGCCGCGGCAGTTGCAACGGAGTATGCGATACAAGCTGGGTTAGGCAGTGCTTCACCGTGGATTGGATTTATAGCTGCAGCTATTTATGGTACGTTATTTGCTTTATTGCATGCGATATCAACGATCACGTTCCGTGCGGATCAAACCGTCGTCGGTGTCGTTATTAACATTCTATCGCTTGGCTTAGCGCTTTACCTAACCAAAAGCATTTATGATGGATCAGGTCAAACGCCGCTTTTGGCTAATGTGTTCCACAAAGTGAAAATACCTTATTTATCTGATATTCCGTTGCTCGGGAAAGCTATTTTCACCGCGTATCCGACGACGTATATTGTCCTAGCTATCGCAGTAATCAGTTATTTCGTCTTGTTCCACACGCCGTTTGGCTTGCGTCTTCGTGCTGTGGGCGAACATCCGAGCTCTGCGGATACCGTTGGTATTAGCGTAACGAAATACCGTTATATCGGCGTATTGCTCAGCGGCGCGCTTGCAGGTCTTGGCGGTGCGACAATTACATTGACGACGACTAGCAGCTTTGCGCATAATACGATTTCTGGGCAAGGATTTATTGCRCTCGCAGCACTGATTTTCGGCAAATGGAATCCGCTTGGCGTAGTAGGAGCAGCAATGTTCTTCGGTCTAGCTCAGGCGCTTAGAAGCTTTGCACAGCGCTTTGAATTTTCGCAGCATATTCCAGTTGAATTTTTCTACATGCTGCCATATGTTTTGACATTGATCGTTTTGGCAGGAGCTGTTGGCCGTTCAAATGCGCCATCAGCACTTGGTCAACCTTACGATCCAGCAAAAAGATAATTCAAAATGGTCTCTCTCCATCGCGGAGAGAGACTTTTTTTATTTCGTTGCTAATACAAGTGATGACGGAGGTCGCGATTATATAGTAAAAAAGGTTCATTTACGAAGAATGTGAGTGAGATACAGCGATCAAAATAATTTATTTTAAATTGCTGCCTTAAAAAGGCCTTTAACGCATTGACAGTAGCATCTACCGCGTGTAAATTAAAACTTAATCAAATGAATTTATCCCTTTTGGTTTAAACTATAGGTAAGCGACTTTCTAAGTTTGTGCATCAATTCACAAAGTTCAGCTTGCCGTATAACGGAATGGGTTATCGCCCATCCCTCATAAGAGGAGAGGATCTACTGTGGAAGCACTGGCACTGGAACGCAAGGCGGAGCAAAACCGAGAGCTGCGTGAACGGTTGTTACAGTTGAAGAAAGAACGGAACGCTATCATTTTAGCTCATTATTATCAACGTGATGAAATTCAAGAGGTAGCTGATTTCCGTGGAGATTCCTTCCTGCTTGCGCAGAAGGCTGCACAAACGGATGCTGAAGTTATTGTTTTTTGCGGCGTTCACTTTATGGGTGAGAGCGCAAAAATTTTGGCTCCTAATAAAACCGTTATCATTCCCGACGAGCGTGCGGGCTGTCCGATGGCCGACATGGTAAGTGTTGATGGCTTGCGTAAGCTGAAAGCGCAGCACCCGAATGCAAAGGTCGTTACTTACATTAACTCGTCTGCTGAGATCAAAGCGGAGACTGATATTTGCTGCACATCGGCAAATGCGGTTAAAGTTGTCAATTCGGTTGAAGGCGACGAGATCATCTGGGTACCAGATAAGAACCTAGGCCACTATGTGCAGCAGAATACCGATAAGAAAATGATTATCTGGGAAGGTTACTGCAATACGCACGATATGCTGACGGTTAAAGACGTAGAAGAAATGAAAGCGAAATATCCTAATGCGCAATTCGTTGTGCATCCGGAATGTCGTCCTGAAGTCGTTGAGCTAGGCGACTTTGTAGGCAGTACAACCGCTATTATTAAATATTGTAAAGAATCAGATTGCCAAGAATTTATCGTGGGAACAGAAGATGGCACTGGCTATCAGCTTCGTTTAGACAGCCCAGGTAAAACTTTTCATTTTGCATCTAAATATTTGGTGTGCCCTAACATGAAAGTAAATAATTTGAAGAAGCTAGTGAAATGCTTGGAAACGATGCAGCCTCAAATCTACGTACCGCCACATGTTGCAGATCAAGCCCGTTTATCCTTGGAGCGCATGCTACTCGTGAAGTAGTATGCGCTGCTTCTACGCTTGGAGGAGCCAATGATGATTCCTAGATATTTAGTCGATGTGCAGTTAAGTGAGCTGCCTGTTATAGAAAAAGATGTGATTGTAATTGGGGCCGGCATTGCCGGTCTTTTTACCGCTATACGAGCAAGTGAAAACAATTCTGTCCTCATGATTACGAAAAAATCGCTGCTCGACAGCAATACGCGTTATGCGCAGGGCGGTATCGCTGCGGTTATTTCGGATGAGGATTCACCGGCTTACCATAGACAAGATACACTCGTAGCGGGTGCAGGCTTATGTTCTAATGAAGCGGTTGATGTACTCGTTCATGAGGGGCCCAAAGGTGTTCGCAGCTTAATAAAGATGGGAACGCAATTCGATCTGGAGAATGGCGAGTTTGCGCTTACGAAGGAAGGAGCGCATAGCCAGCGGCGTATTTTGCATGCTAACGGGGATGCTACTGGTTTCGAGATCGTACGAGCATTGTCCGAAACGGCTATTGCCAATCCTAAAATCGAAGTTTGGGATGACCATTTTGTTATTGATTTGGTTACAGAGGATGGCGAATGCTGTGGTGTCATTGTACAGAAGCCAAGCGGTGCGCGTTTGTTTGTAAAAGGCAAAGCCGTCATTTTAAGCTCAGGCGGTGCTGGCCAGCTCTACCGTTACACGACAAATCCCGAGGTAGCCACAGGAGACGGCATTGCGATGGCTTATCGAGCAGGGGCATACATACAGGATGTCGAGTTTATTCAGTTCCACCCTACCTCTCTATGTTATCCAGGCGCGCCAAGGTTTTTGATATCAGAGGCTGTGCGCGGCGAAGGGGCGTATCTTCGTAATATTAAAGGAGAGCGCTTCATGGAACGCTACCATGAGCAGCTGGAGCTGGCACCGCGTGATGTTGTGGCGAGAGCCATCGTCAGTGAAATGGAAGAGACGAAATCGACCTTCGTTTATATTGATATTACACATGAATCACCGGAAATGGTAAAGCACCGTTTTCCTACTATATATGAATATTGCTTAAAATACGGCCYCGACTTGACGTCGGACTGGATTCCGGTTGCGCCAGCTATGCATTATATGATGGGCGGAGTGAAAACCGACCTAAATGGGGAAACGAATATAAAGCGTTTATTCGCTTGCGGCGAAGTATCCTCAACAGGTGTACACGGCGCTAATCGATTAGCGAGCAATTCGCTATCCGAGGCCATTGTATTTGGCAGAAGAATTGTAAAACGAATCGATGAGCTTCCGAGTCTTACGATTCAGCCTAATATTAGTAATGAGATAGAACGGAGCAGTACATCAATCCAAGCTGTCGTAGAAAGACGGCTTAAGCTGCAAAAGATTATGGTCCGTTACGCTGGCTTGCGCCGCGATGCAAGTGGTCTTATGAAGGGACTTGAGGAATTGAAACGGCAGTTGCCTATCTATCAATCCGTTCTGACGGGGCGTGAGGAATACGAATTTGCTAATCTGCTCACCTGTGCCCTGCTGACTACAGAAGCTGCACTCTCTCGGGAGGAAAGCCGTGGTGCGCATTTCCGTGAGGATTTCCCGGTACGCGATGATGCAATGTGGAGAAAGCATACGGTGTTACACCGTCTATATGGATTGACGGAGGAGCGAATAGAGGATGTTTGAATGGATGGCAGGCGGTTATAATGCGGCAGTGCGCGAGCAAATTCGCGGATGGCTTGCAGAGGATATAGGCAGTGGGGATATTACGACCGAAACGACGATTCCAAGGGACTCGCGTTCCAAAGCGGTTATCCATGTGAAGGAAAGCGGTATAATTGCAGGGCTTCCGATTGCGAAGCTCGTATTTGAGGTTGTTGATTCGTCACTTGTCTTTGATTCCAAAGTACAGGATGGCGAGTATGTAAACAAGGGTACGATTATCGCCACCGTAGAGGGCAGTACGCATAGCCTATTAACCGGAGAGCGACTTGCGCTTAACTTAATGCAACGGCTGTCTGGCATTGCGACTAAGACACGTTCTTTCATCGATGCGCTTGAAGGATTGCCGGTTCGGCTTGTCGATACTCGCAAGACAACCCCAGGCCATCGGATGCTGGAGAAGTACGCAGTGCGTGTGGGGGGCGGCGCTAACCACCGATTTGGTTTATACGATGCAGTTATGATTAAAGATAACCATATTAAAGGCTCTGGCGGCATTCGTGCTGCGGTTGAAGCTGCGCGCAGTAAAATTCCACACACAATGAAGATTGAAGTAGAGACAGAATCGTTAGCGCAAGTGGACGAAGCACTTGCTTGTGGCGCAGACATTATTATGCTGGACAATATGTCTACAGATTTGATGAAGGAATGTGTAGCTCGAATTAAAGCAGCTTCTCCTCACGTTATCGTAGAAGCATCTGGCGGTGTCTCTTTAGAAACCGTTAAAGGTATCGCAGCTAGCGGCGTTGATGTCATTTCGGTAGGCGGATTGACTTATTCCTTCCATGCGCTCGATATTAGCTTGGATTTGAATGAGAAGAAGGGTGTGGAGTCGCTTTGATCCTCGTCATTGATGTTGGAAATACGAATATTGTGCTAGGTATCTATAAAGGAAAAGAACTTTTGCACCATTGGCGGCTGAGCACCAATCGTTCTGCTACAGTAGATGAATACGGCATTAACATTCATAATCTGTTTCATTATGCGGGCGTGAAGCTGGAACAAATGGAAGGCGTCATTATTTCATCGGTTGTTCCACCGTTGATGCGGACACTCGAGCAGCTTTGTCTCAAATATTTGCGTAAAGTTCCCCTAGTCGTAGGGCCTGGCGTCAAAACCGGATTAAACATCCGCTATGAGAATCCACGTGAGGTTGGGGCTGATCGGATCGTCAATTCGGTGGCGGGCATCGTAAAATACGGCTCACCGCTTATTGTTGTTGATTTCGGTACAGCGACGACCTTTGACTATATTGATGAAGGCGGCAATTACTTGGGCGGTGCCATTGTTCCGGGGATCGGCATTTCTACCGAAGCGCTTTATCAGCGCGCCGCTAAGCTGCCGCGTATTGAGCTTGTGAAGCCGAAGAGTGTCATTGGACGCAATCCTGTGACATCGATGCAGGCTGGCATTATTTTTGGATACGCAGGACAGGTTGACGGTATTGTTAAACGGATACGTACAGAATTTGGTGTCACACCACGTGTAATCGCAACCGGCGGCTTAGCTGAGTTAATCGCTGCTGAATCGGAAACGATAGAAGAGGTTGATCCGCTGCTCACACTTGAAGGATTGAGAATTATATATGAACGCAATCAGGAGGGATTTTGATGGAAAATCAGCTGAAGGACGTGCTGGTGCGAGGGACGGCATGGAATGGCAAGATTCGAGTGTTCGCGGCTCGCACGACTCAGCTTGTTGAAGAGCTTCGCCAAAGGCATGGTACATATCCAACGGCTACAGCAGCGTTAGGGCGTACATTGACAGCAGGTGCTATTATGGGCGCTATGCTGAAAGGGCAAGAAAAACTGACGATTCAAGTAAAGGGCGACGGTCCAATCGGCCAGATCGTTGTTGATGCCAATGCAGACGGAGAGGTTCGTGGATACGTTGATCATCCTGAAGTGCATTTGGCAAGCAACGCACTGGGCAAGCTTGACGTAGCCGGAGCTGTTGGACGCACTGGTTATCTTCATATTACAAAGGATTTAGGGATGAAGGAACCATACCGTGGCAGTATTCCGATTGTATCGGGTGAACTCGGCGAGGATTTCACATACTATTTCGCGGTCTCCGAACAGACGCCCTCGGCGGTTGGTCTTGGCGTCTTGGTGGATACAGATAATTCGGTGCTGCATGCCGGCGGGTTTATCGTTCAGCTTATGCCTGGTTTGACGGACGATGAGATTACAAAACTGGAGCAAGCGGTTGGATCGATGCCGCCTGTAACGACTTTGCTTGATCAAGGAGAGTCACCGGAGGGGCTGCTGCGCCGGATTGTAGGCGAAGATGGCGACCTTCACATTCACGATACGATGGACTTGAAGTTTCAATGCTTCTGTTCCTCCGAGCGTGTAGAGCAGACACTTCTCAGTTTAGGTGAGCATGAGCTGCAACAAATTATTGATGAAGATGGAAAAGCGGAAGTCGTTTGCCAATTTTGCAACGAAGCGTATACATTTGAACGGGCTCAGCTAAAGCTGCTGCTTGAACAAGCGAAACCAAAGCCGATCCAATAATCGGAGGCATTAGGGCAATGAGGAAATACGAGGTGCTGAAGGCCGTTGTCATCCTTCAAGCCGTATGCATGGTGGTATTATCGGTAGTCGTCGTAATTAGAGTGTGGCCGGGTCATGATCGACAGCTGGATAATCAGCAGCCAACGAATGTCGGCAGTGGGGAAGAAACGGCTGAACCGAGCAAGCCAGGCCAAACACCAACGAATCAATCGGATGGTAGTCGTGTTATCGCTAAAGTGGGCAAGGAAAACATTACGCTTGCAGATTTGGAAGGTGAGCTTCATTCGCAATATGGAGCTGCCGTTCTGCGCATGTTAATGGTTCACAAAGCGATTGATTTAGAAGCTGCAGCCTCTGAGCTAAGTATACTTGCAGAAGAGCAAAGCCGTGAGCTTGATAAAATGATTGAAGGCTACGATAGTGAAGAACGTTTTTTTGAAGTCATGCAAGAGCAATTAGGCATGAGTCGGGAACAGGTGTTGGAGGACTTGCATTACCGCCTGCTTCTGGAGAAAATCGTCGTGCGAAGCATTCATGTTTCAGATGAAGAGGTTGAACGCTATATAACCGATCATCCTGAGGAATTTGATGAGAAAATGCAGCTGCATCTGCAATGGATTATAACGGAGACGATGAAGGAAGCCAACTCCGTGATGGGGCTTTTATCGGATGGCGAGGATTTTGCTGAGATGGCACATTCCTATTCCATTGATTCTTTTACAGCAGATACAGGCGGCGATCTCGGCTTGATTGATAAAGATGACCCATTCTATAACCGCGAAATGATGGAAACAGCCAGTCGTTTGCGGGTAGCTGAAATTGCTGGTCCAATTAAGGTAGATGGGGGCTATGCGGTTATTCGTCTTATCGAGCGCCAAATGACAACGAATATGTCGGGCGGCAGGCTGCAAGATACCGTACGCAAGCAGCTGGCGCTTGAACGTGCTGACTCATTGACCAAAATTGAGGATAAGCTGCTAGAGAAATATGATGCTGTGAAAACAGAATAGCTTTGCCCGGAGCTGCGTTTTCAGTGGAGCGTTAAAGTCACTATTGACAACGGATGCAAGAGATTGTTAAGATGTAATTAGTGAAAATACCAACTGAATTAGTCGGAATAAGGAGGCAGTTATTTCCATGGCCAAAATTGTACAAAGTGTTCTAGATCTTATCGGTGACACTCCGCTTGTTCGTTTAAACCGTCTCGTGCCTGAGGGCAGTGCAGAAGTTTATGTGAAACTTGAATATCAAAATCCAGGTGCAAGTGTAAAAGACCGTATTGCAATCAGTATGATTGAGGTAGCTGAGCAAGAGGGAATCATAAAACCAGGCGATACTATTATTGAGCCTACTAGTGGAAATACAGGAATTGGACTAGCACTTGTAGCAGCTGCAAAAGGCTATAAAGCTATTCTTGTTATGCCTGAAACGATGAGTATTGAGCGTCGCAACCTGCTTCGCGCTTACGGTGCAGAGCTTGTATTGACTCCAGGTTCTGAAGGTATGAACGGTGCTGTTCGCAAAGCGGAAGAACTAGCTGCTGAGAACACGAACTACTTCCTGCCGCAACAATTCAAAAACCAAGCAAACGTTAAGGTTCACCGCGAAACGACAGGTCCTGAGATCGTCGAAGCGATTAACTCCCTTGATGGTAAGCTTGATGCGTTCGTTGCCGGTATCGGAACTGGCGGAACGATTTCAGGTACTGGTGAAGTGCTCAAGAAAAACTTCGACGGTATTAAAATTTACGCGGTAGAGCCTGCTGCTTCACCGATCCTCTCTGGCGGCAAACCAGGTGCTCACAAAATTCAAGGTATCGGCGCAAACTTTGTTCCTGATATTTTGAACCGTGATATCTACGACGCTGTCATTACAATTGAGAACGAAGATGCGTTTGAATACGCTCGTCGTGCAGCGAAAGAAGAAGGCATTCTTTGCGGAATTTCCTCTGGCGCAGCGATCTATGCGGCATTGCAAGTTGCGAAAGAGCTTGGCGAAGGAAAACGTGTTGTTGCGATTGTTCCAAGCAACGGCGAACGCTACCTTTCCACACCGCTGTTCAACTTCGAAAACTAATTTTTACTGCCTATATCGAACAGCCTTTCATTCCTCGGAATGGAAGGCTTTCTTTTTACTTAGCTATTCTGTATACTGAGCAAAATAAGTCAAGTATTCGGGGGTTGAAGGTGATGATCACCGCGATAGAGCAATGGACTCGGTGGCACGCCGAACAGAAATATACGACGCTGCCATTCGTTAAAGAATTACCCTTTGAGTTCGGTAATCGGGCGAACGTAACGTCATGGGAAGAAGTATGGCAGGACGCTTCGCCACATGCTTTTGTACTAGAAAGCGGCAAGGACGGACGATATACGTATTTGGGATTGCATCCTGACGGGGTTATCCGTGGAAAAGGGCTGCAAGCAGAGTCGATACAATTCCATTCGCTAGAGGAGCAAAGCAAGCGCCGCTGGGAAGGTAAGCCGCTTGAGGTTGTGAGAGAATGGATGAGCGGTTTGCTGGGGCCGAAGCTTGAGAATGGGCCTAAATGGGTTGGCGGCTGTATCGGATTCTGGGGTTACGATGTCATCCGTTCGATCGAACGATTGCCGGTGCTAGCCGAGGATAATCAGGATATTCCCGATTATTTATTCATGCAAATGAATGAGATATGGATAATCGACCATGAGCAATCAAAAGTGTATTGTGCTGTCCATTCAAAAGTAGATCAAGATGCGGATCAAGAGGAGCTGCGTGCTGCTTATGACCGTGCTTCATCTAGAGCGGAAGGGATGACCGACTACTGGTTAACCTGGTTTGATGAAGAGCGTGCCCAGGCGAAGGCGATATCGCTTCGAGCAGAACGTCAGCGCTTGTTGACAGACGATTTATTGCAATTGGATGTGGATTCGATTACTGGCATCACATCGCCTTTCTCGAAGCAAGCATACATGGACGCTGTTCGCAGCATTCAGCGATATATTGAGCAGGGTGACGTTTTTCAAGTGAATTTGTCCGTTCGTCAGAGCAAAGCGATTGCGGCTGCGCCGGAAGAACTTTATGAATGGATTCGACTAGTTAATCCATCACCTTATATGGGGTTTCTGCGTTGTCCTGATTTTCAGATTGTATCTGCATCCCCTGAACTTCTCGTTGAGCTCAACGATAACAAGCTGATCACAAGACCGATAGCTGGAACACGTAGACGCGGGCGAACGGAGGAAGAGGATCGGCGCCTGGCTGACGAACTTCTCACGAATGAGAAGGAGCGGGCGGAGCATATTATGCTCGTTGACTTGGAGCGGAACGATCTTGGGCGGATTTCAACCTACGGTACGGTTAAGGTCGAAGAGTTTATGGTTATTGAACAATATTCGCATGTTATGCATCTTGTTTCTCAGGTAGTAGGACAGCTTGCAAACGGAAAAGATGCTTACGATGTTATATCGGCTACCTTCCCCGGAGGAACGATTACAGGTGCTCCAAAAATTCGCACAATGGAAATCATAGAAGAGCTTGAACCGACACGCAGAGGACCGTATACGGGCTCGCTTGGATGGATTGACTACAGCGGGGATATGGAATTTAATATTATTATTAGAACAATGGTGCTTCAGGAAGGCGTTGTTCATATTCAAGCGGGAGCAGGCATCGTTATTGATTCTGAGCCGGAGCGGGAATATAAAGAATCGCTAAACAAGGCGAAGGCGTTATGGAAGGCCATTCAGTACAGCGAACGGTTTGCAGCAGTCGATTTGGCAGCGGAAACGGAAAAAGGGGGAGCCTTAACATGATACTTGTCATCGATAATTATGATTCCTTTACGTACAATTTAGTACAGTATTTGGGTGAGCTTGGGGAAGATATTACGGTAAAAAGAAACGACGAAATAGATTTAGCCGGAATCGAAGCATTAGCGCCCGATCATATTTTAATATCACCAGGTCCGTGTTCACCGAATGAAGCGGGCATTAGTTTATCTCTAATCGAGCATTTTAAAGGTAAAATCCCGATTTTTGGCGTATGTCTTGGTCATCAATCGATCGGACAAGCATTTGGCGGGGAAGTGGTACGTGCGGAGAAGCTGATGCACGGTAAAACGTCTGCCATTTATCATCAAGGAAAATCCGTGTTTGAAGGTTTGCCATCACCGTTTACCGCTACTCGCTATCATTCTCTTATCGTACGCCGTGAAACGCTGCCTGATTGCTTGGAAATAACAGCGGAAACCGATGAAGGAGAAATTATGGGTTTGCGTCATAAGGAATATGCAATTGAAGGGGTGCAATTTCACCCTGAGTCCATTATAACGGAGCATGGCTTGACGATGCTTCGTAATTTCTTGCAAAATCGGACGGGCGCAGTGCGATGAAGGTCGAACTGAACGGCTCCGTAATGGATGCGAGCGAAGCCGTGATCTCAGTTTATGATCACGGCTTTTTGTACGGTATAGGTTTGTTCGAGACTTTCCGCACGTATGAGGGGAAACCTTACTTACTAGACAGGCATATGAAGCGGTTATGCTCAGGTTGTGATCAGCTAGGAATTCAGTACACGCCTAATATGGAGGAGCTGCGAAGCTCTGTTAACGAGCTTCTTGAGGCGAATGAATTAAAAGATGGCTATATAAGACTAACCGTCAGTGCAGGCGAAGCTGAGCTAGGGTTGCCGACAGGAGATTATGAACAGCCGAATGTGTTAATGCTTGTAAAGGCGTTGCCGCCGGTTAATGATGCGGTTCATATGCGCGGACGGGAGCTGCGGCTTTTGCAGACAAGGAGGAATACGCCTGAGGGCGAGGTTCGCTTTAAGTCTCTCCATTATATGAACAATATTATTGCTAAGCGAGAGCTGCTTGCCAGTGGTGCTGCGTCTGGGGCCGAGGGTCTTATGCTCAGCCGAGAAGGATGGTTGGCGGAGGGAATCGTGAGCAACTTGTTTTTTGCTAAGGACAATGTTGTATATACGCCTGAACTGGCCACCGGCATATTGCCGGGCATTACACGCGAGCGAGTTCTGGAGCTGGCTGGCAGTGCAGGGTATGAAACCGAAGAGGGCCTTTATAGCTTAGAGAAGCTGCAAACGGCCGATGAGATTTGGCTCACCAATTCCATTCAGGAGCTCGTTCCCGTTACTCTGTTATTAGAAGCTGGCGGGGTGAGTAGAGTTATCGGCAACGGTCAAGCAGGTTCTATTACAAAGCAATTGCTTACTCTTTACCGACAGACGACAATTGACGGTGATGCTGGAGCTATCTAAGCTCTATAATCATGTAACATTAAGAAGAAGGATGGCGGTCTAACAATGGATCAACAACCAAATTTCTATAAAAGAGCATATGAGTTTGGCAGCGGAACGAGGCTGGAGCTAGGCGGGCGTACGTTGATAATGGGCATTTTGAATGCGACACCTGATTCATTCTCGGACGGCGGGAGCTATACGAGTGTCGATGCGGCTCTTGCCCGTGCGAAAGCGATGGTGGAGGAAGGTGCTGATATTATTGATATTGGCGGTGAATCGACACGTCCAGGATTTGAACCGGTGGGAGTGGAGGAAGAGCTGCGGCGTATCCTTCCTGTTATTCAGGCATTGCGTAAGGCGCTGCCGCACATCCCTTTATCCATCGATACATACAAAGCTGAGACTGCACGGCATGCGTTAGAGGCGGGTGCTCATATTATTAATGACATTTGGGGGCTTAAGGGCGACCCTAATATGGCCGCAGTTGCAGCTGAATATGCTTGTCCTGTCATCATCAATCATAACCGCCATGCGAGAGACTATAATGATTTTGTTCCCGATGTACTTGCAGATTTGCAGGGCAGTGTAAGCATTGCTCGAACGGCTGGCATCGCTGAAGATCAAATCTGGCTAGATCCGGGTATTGGTTTTGCCAAAACCTATGAGGATAATCTGGAGCTGCTTGGCCGTCTATCCGAGCTGCATGCACTTGGATATCCGGTGCTGCTTGGCACCTCGCGTAAACGTTTCATTAAGCAGACGCTGAATCTGCCTGTTGATGAGCTTGTTGAGGGAACGGCTGCGACGGTTGCTCTTGGCATTGCGCACGGCTGCCAAATCGTACGTGTGCATGATGTGCGTGCAATTAAGCGTACCGCACTTATGACGGACGCCATTTTATACCGACATTAATTGTGTTGTTGAATGCCATTTCTTATTTTAAATAAGGTACATCGTTAGGAGAGTGACTATAATGGATAAAATGATGATCAAAGGGATGAGGTTTTACGGCTACCACGGCGTATTTCCTGAAGAAAACAAGCTAGGCCAGAAATATTATGTGGATGTTGAACTCAAAATGGATTTGGAGCAAGCGGCGTTAACCGATGATTTGAACAGTACGGTGAATTATGCAGAAATCCACGCTCTCACGAAAACGATTGTAGAGGGCCCTCCGTTTAAGCTTATCGAAGCTTTAACAGGTCACATTGCATCGCAAGTACTGGAAGTTTATACTATGGTAAATGAAGTGACGGTTCGAGTAACGAAGCCAAACCCGCCGTTTGATATCCATTTTGACGGGGTAACGGTAGAACTGCGCAGAAAGCGGGACAATGATGGAAGAACAATTCCCGCTTGATGGCGCACAGGCAGAGGCATATATTGCTTTAGGATCTAACATGGGAAACCGTGAGCAACTGCTGCTGGAAGCGATTAGCCTCATCGATGCGCACCCGAGCATCGTGGTAAGCAGAGTGTCAGGCATGTATGAGACTGATCCGGTAGGCTACACAGAGCAACCGCCCTTTATCAATATGGCATTAGCTGTACGAACGACACTATCTCCATTAATGCTTTTGCGTCAGCTTTTGGAGTACGAGCAGCAGCTCGGTAGAGTTCGACAAATTCGTTGGGGACCGAGAACCATTGACCTTGATCTGCTCCTATACGATAATGTCAGAATGGATCAAGAGGAATTAACTTTGCCGCATCCGCGTATGATGGAGCGGTCGTTCGTTCTCGTTCCGCTGCATGATGTTTTGGATCAAACACATCGGCTGCAGTCCGAGGTAAGCGCAGTATCTGAAGCAGCGCTTCTGGATGGAAAGGAAGGCATTACGTTATGGAAAACAATCAATTGGCGCAGCGCGTCAGAGCCTTTCGAAAGCTGAAGGGCTATACTCAGCAGGAGCTGGCCAAGGAGCTTGGCGTATCGGTGGCCGTTCTTGGCTCATTGGAGCGAGGAACAAGAAAGACGGATACGAAGTTATTAAATCATATCGCAAAGACGCTCGGAATCAGCTATGAGGAATTAATGTCTGATAACCGTGAATAGTGCTGTCTGGTACACAAGACATGAACAATAAGCAGTTAGAAGAGGAGGAAGGAGTGACATGCTGAAAATCGGTGGCATCGAAATGAAGAACAGAGTAGTGCTAGCGCCGATGGCAAGCGTGTGCTATCCTGCCTTTGATTAATTGACAAGGAGTTTGGAACGGGTCTTGTATGTGCGGAGATGGTAAGCGACAAGGCCATTTTGCATGGTAGTATACGGGTAAGGCTAATTGGGACATTATAAAGGATGTCAAAGTAGCGGTATCGATTCCCGTAATTGGGAATGGCGACGTTTTCTCACCAGAGGATGCAAAAGGCTGCTCGAACATACCGGCCGTGATCCGATGGTAGCGATTTTGGAAAACTACGTCCACTCGCTTGGAGAGGACGAAGAATTTCAAGCTGTCAGCGCTGTTTCAGCAATGAAGCGGGTTCTGCAGAAGTAGATGCTTACTAAAATACAAATAGATCGGTTATGCGATTTACCCCGTAACGGGAGCGAGCCGACACCATTCGACAAAAGCCGCTATCATGCGGCTTCTGCTCTACATTTCAGAAATGAAACGGTTTCAATGGGTCGTCTGGCTTTGATTGACATTCAGGGTAACTTTGCAATATAATCGTGCAATATAATCTAACGAAGACATCAAGAGCGCTTCAAACAACAGTTGGTATGAGGAATAAGAAGCGTAATATATTAGGTAACAGTGAATTCATACAAGGTATGAAAAATTAGTCACATGACAGGAGAATCGGAAAGATGAACGATAAGCAAATCATTCTGACTCAAGAAGGGCTGCGAAAGCTCGAAGATGAATTAGAGCACTTAAAGTCGGTCAAGCGTCGTGAAGTAGCTGAACGTATTAAAGTAGCAATTGGCTATGGTGATATAAGCGAAAACTCGGAATATGAAGATGCGAAGAATGAGCAAGCATTTATCGAAGGCCGTGTTCTTACCCTTGAGAAAATGTTGCGCAATGCGCGCATTATAAATAATGACGATATTGATATTGATACCGTGAGCATCGGTTCGATCGTAACGGTTGAGGATATGGAGTATGGCGACACAATGGATTATTCCATTGTTGGTACAGCGGAAGCAGATCCTTTGCAAAACAAGATTTCAAATGAAAGCCCGGTTGGTAAAGCGATTCTAGGCAAGAAAAAAGGCACCGTTGTCGAAGTTAGCGTACCAGTCGGCATTATTCAATACAAAATTCTCGATATCAAAAAATAATGTTTGCTATGAGCGGTTCAAAAAGCTTCCTTGTAGGAAGCTTTTTGAACGTTTAAAATATAAGAACGTATATTACAGGTCTATACATTGCTTATATTTTATTGCGAAACGAGATTTTGCTGCATGAATCCGGTGACAGCTGCTTGCTTTTGCCGAATGATCAAGGAGATGAAAGAAGTGGAACAAGAAAACAATGAACAGCAGGAGCTAAGTGAGCTCTTGCAAATTCGCAGAAACAAATTGGACGAGCTTAGAGGGCTAGGTGTGGACCCATTCGGCCGAAAGTTCGAACGCACTCATAACGCCAAAGATATTGTACAAGCCTATGAAGGGCTCAGTAAAGAAGAAATAGAAGAAAAAGCGGTTGAAGTGCGTATTGCTGGCCGTATTATGCAGAAACGCGGCATGGGCAAAGCGGGTTTTGCTACGATTCAAGATTTGAGCGGCAAGGTTCAAATTTATGTTCGTAAAGATTCCGTTGAAGAGCATAAGTTTGCAGCTTTTGATTTGCTAGACATCGGTGACATCATTGGCGTAGTAGGCGTTGTATTCAAAACGAATACAGGCGAAGTCTCTGTCAAAGCACGTGATATTGAAGTTTTGACAAAGTCGCTACTTCCATTGCCCGATAAATATCATGGCTTGAAAGACGTCGAGCTTCGTTATCGTCAGCGTTATGTTGACCTTATCGTGAATCCCGACGTCCAACAAACCTTTATTACTCGTTCCAAAATCATTCAATCCATGCGTCGCTACCTAGATTCCCGCGGGTATTTAGAAGTAGAAACACCAACGCTGCATTCCATTGCAGGCGGTGCTGCAGCACGCCCTTTCGAAACGCATCATAATGCGCTGGACATGCAGCTCTACATGCGTATTGCAATCGAGCTTCATTTGAAGCGACTGATTGTAGGCGGATTGGAGAAAGTATATGAGATCGGCCGTGTATACCGGAATGAGGGGATTTCGACTCGCCACAATCCAGAGTTTACAATGATTGAGCTTTACGAGGCTTATGCTGATTACAAGGATATTATGGCATTGACAGAGAATGTCATCGCACATATTGCGCAAGAGGTTCTTGGAACAACGAAAATCACTTATCAAGGCCAAGAGATTGATTTGACACCTCAGTGGCGCCGTGTCAGCATGGTTGAGCTTGTCAAAGAAACGACTGGCGTAGATTTCGGCGTGGAAATGAGCGACGAGGAAGCCCATCGTTTGGCGAAAGAACACAAAGTTGCCGTTGATCCGCATATGACATTTGGTCATATTCTCAACGCTTTCTTTGAACAGTTCGGTGAGCACACGCTTATTCAGCCAACCTTTGTTACAGGACATCCGGTTGCTATTTCGCCGCTTGCTAAGAAGAGCGAAGCAGATCCACGCTTCACCGATCGTTTTGAGCTATTCATCGTAGCACGTGAGCATGCTAATGCATTTACGGAGCTTAACGATCCGATCGATCAGCGTGAGCGTTTCGAGTCGCAGCTTGTTGAGCGTGAGCATGGAAATGACGAGGCGCATGAGATGGATGAAGACTTTATCCGCGCTCTGGAATACGGCATGCCGCCAACAGGCGGACTAGGAATCGGTATCGACCGATTGATCATGCTTCTAACAGATGCTCCATCTATTCGTGATGTACTGTTGTTCCCTCATATGAGAGATCAGCGTTCTGCTGAATAAGAAAGAGACCAAGGAACCTTATGGCTTTTAGAAGCCATAAGGTTCTTTTTTTTCTAATATCGAGAATTTGCAACAACAATCCTTAAAAACATTCAAATTATGATTGATATTGTAGTACAATCTATTGATTTGCTAGATTCATATGGTAGAATAGAACTAATAAAGCGCTACACGATAACGGCAAACCTATCGAAAGGTAGGGACGCAAAGCTAAAGGGCCTTCCGTAAGATGGCAGCCAGCTACCGAATGAACAGGCTTTTTTTTGTTTGTATAGGGGAAATTCATCACAAAGCGCTTCACACGATAATGGCAAACCTATCGAAAGGTAGGGACGCAAAGCTAAAGGGCCTTCCGTAAGATGGCAGCCAGCTACCGAAGGGAGTATATTCATGCGTAAATTTATGTTAGTCATCGCAGCTTTTGTTCTTTTTGCATCCATCCATGTAACGGTCGTTCAGGCAAATGAAGCGGATTCATCTGATTGGCTCAATACGGGGAATTTAGATAAGGGTGTTGTCTCCGTACAATATACAGTGAACACTAAAGTGAAAACGAAGCTTATGATCGCAAAAGGCGCATCAAATTATACATATAATCTAACCGGCGGAAAAACGGCTGAGAAGTTTCCATTGCAGCTTGGCAATGGCGAATATACGATATCTGTTCTAGAGAATACAACAGGCAACAAATACAAACTGGCGAAGAAAGAAACCGTGACGCTTGATTTGAAAGACAACAAGGTTTTGTACTTGAATTCCATCCAGAACATTGACTGGTCGAATGCGAGCAGCGCCATCGTCAAGGCAAAAGAATTAGCGAGCAATAAAAAAACGGATATGGAGAAAGTAAAGGCAATCTACGAGTATATTATTACGAATGTAAGTTATGATAATCAATTAGCTGCTAATCTGTCAGTTGATTACCTCCCCAATATTGATCTCACATTTAAATCGAGAAAGGATATCTGCTACGGATACGCTTCATTGTTTGCGGCAATGCTGCGGAGCGTGGATATCCCTACGAAGCTCTTGATGGGACAATCTACTTATGTGGATGTTTATCATGCTTGGAACGAAGTGTACTTGGATGGGAAATGGGTTACGATTGATACGACAGTTGATGCGGGTCTAAAGAAGGGCAAGAAAAAGTATGAGCTTATCAAGGATGCAGCTCAATATACAGTTACAAAAACATATTAGAAGTCATACGAGCTTGCGGAAATCGCAGAGCTCGTTTTTTTATGTCTTTCTTCAATATAGGTGAGGAGGAAGCGAAGCAACGATTACGCAATTAGAAGGCAAATAGGAGTGTTGAAAACTTTTTCGCAAATAATGAAAAAAACACTTGCAATGCCATAGGCGCCTATGATATATTATCTAGGTCGCCAACGAGATACACGGTCGACAAGAGAGAAAAGATTGCTCTTTGAAAACTGAACAACGAGTAATAACTGCCTCGCAAATCCTT